>CALVVH010000092.1 GCA_944363805.1 uncultured Bacilli bacterium | reverse complement strand
GATCTCCACGCCGCCCTCACGCGACGGGACATATTTGTGCCCGATCATGACAATTCTCATGCAATTCTCTCGCTTTTTATCTGCATGTATTTATTTCTGAAGCGGTTCCCACCTCTGGTCCTTTTCAGAGAGGTTTAAGGGAGTGCCGTCGGGGAGGGTGTAGCCTGCCGCCGACGCGGTGCCATGATATTCGCCCGCGACGCCCCAGTCGACGCCGACAACGGGGTCGTTCCATGCGAGCCCGCCCTCGTCGTTGGGGTGATAAAAGTCGTCGCACTTATAGCAGAACTCCGCCGTCTCCGACCGGACGAGAAAGCCATGCGCAAAGCCGCGCGGGATGAGAAACTGCTTCTTGTTCTCCTCAGTCAGTTCTACGCCGTACCACTTGCCGTAGGTCGCGCTGCCCTTTCTGAGGTCCACCGCCACGTCGAACACCGCGCCCCTGATGACGCGTACCAGTTTGGTCTGCGGGTAGTTGATCTGGAAGTGCAGTCCGCGCAGCACGCCCTTTGTGCTCATCGACTGGTTATCCTGCACGAAGGTGATATTAAGCCCCGCTTCCTCCATGTCGCGCTGACTGTACGTCTCCATGAAGTAGCCGCGGCTGTCCCCATGCACGGCGGGCGTGATGACGCAGAGTCCCTCGATCCCGCCGACATTTTTTTCTACTTTAATTTGCATCTTCGATCTCCTTTAAGTACCTTGCAAGCGCGTCCTGCCAGGTGGGAAGAGGCCTGAAGCCGTTCTCAAGCAGTTTGCTCTTATCCAGCCTGCTGTTGAAGGGGCGCGCTGCCTTGGAGAGCCCGTATTCCGCCGTCGTCACGGGAATGACCTTGGTCGTATAGCCCGCCTGACGGTAAATTTCCACCGTGAAATCGTACCAGCTGATATACCCGCCCTCATTGGTCGCGTGGTAGTAGCCGTACTTGTCCGTTTCGATCATGTCAACGAGGAGCCGCGCAAGATCAAATGTATAGGTCGGCGTACCGATCTGATCGTTGACGACGCGGACCGTATCATGCGTCTTGCCGACAGAGAGCATGGTCTTGATGAAGTTCTTGCCGTTTTTACCGAACACCCATGCGATGCGCACGATGAAATATTGTTCGAGAATGCTTGCGACGGCCTGCTCGCCCTCCAGTTTGGTCTGACCGTATACGCTCAGGGGATGATAGTCTCGCTGATCGGGCTGCCATGGCGTCGTGCCCTGCCCGTCGAACACATAGTCGGTGGAAAGATACAGCATCTTCGCGCCGACGTCTCTGCACCCCTCGGCGATGTATTTGGTGCCGTCCGCATTGATCGCGCGCACCTTGGGGAGTTTCTCCTTTTCCTCCGCTGCATCCACCGCCGTCCACGCCGCACAGTGGATGACCGCATCGGGATGAAGTTCCCCGATGACCTTGGCAACGCACGCGCCATCTGTAATATCTAGCTGTACATAGGAAGCAATCGTTACCGCGCTGCCGTCTGCGATGCCGCTGTAGTGCTCGGTGATGTCGCTCCCGACCGCCTCGTGGCCGCGTGCGGTCAGCTCGTTGACGACGTCATACCCTAACTGCCCGTTGACGCCCGTGACAAAGACTTTCATGCTTTCATTGCCTATTTATTATTTGTTTGATCTTTGAATTGTCTCCATAAATACAGGGAGAGTCATATGGCCTATCAGGATACTTTCCATAATCAAGCTTTATGTTAAGATGATTGCTTGCTATATACCATTCAATTTGCTCTGCCAACGAAACAGGCTTCCCGGAACAGCAATTGATGATGCCCGTGATCTCATCTTGCCGAACACACGCAGCAATTTGTTTTGCCAACTCATCCACATGGATAAAATCATATTGATTTCTTCCCGTAGTAAAAGGAAATGATTCTCTCCCCTCTTGCTCTGCTTGTCTGATTTTACAGAAGATAGAATTACCAAAAAGGTCGTCACCAAATATGTAATATCCTCTCAGCCACTGCCATTTACAATTATGCTGTTCACTATATAATGCGATTGATTTTCTTAAGGCGTTTTTTGCAACACCATATTGAGACATGGGATTGCATGGCGTACTTTCATCGATTGCGCCTTCCCAATAACCAACCTCGTGCATAGATCCCATACATGCAATTTGTTTAAGTCCATGTGATATGAGATTGGTCATGAAAGCATAGTGGGCGGATATATCGAGCATATGCTTGTCTGAGTTATGCACAAAACCATCGCGCCAAGCTAAGTGAAGACATACATCAGGCTGACCAAAGAATTTAAACCAATCATCCCTTAGTTCAAATATATTGGCAGAAATATACTCTGCTCTTTCATCAATATTGCAGCGATTTAAATCGGTTGCAATAACTCTTATGCCTTCATCGCATAGTTCCTTGACAACCTTGGAACCAATATATCCGTTAGCCCCTGTGACCAATACTTTCATTTCCGATCTCCGTACATACGCTGATAATACTGCTGATACTCGCCCGAGACGATCTCCTGCCACCAGGCTCTGTTGTCCAAGTACCATTGAATGGTCTTTTTGATGCCGTCTGCAAACTTCGTCTCGGGCAGCCAGCCGAGCTCGTTGTGGATCTTCGTCGGGTCGATCGCATAACGCATATCGTGCCCCTTGCGGTCTGCGACAAAGGTGATCAAACTCTCGGGCTTGCCCAGCTCCTTGCAGATGAGCTTGACGATGTCGATATTCCTCATCTCGTTGTGCCCGCCGACGTTGTATACCTCGCCGACGCGCCCCTTATGGATGATGAGATCGATGGCCTTGCAGTGGTCCTCCACATACAGCCAGTCGCGCACGTTCTCCCCTGTGCCGTAGACGGGGAGAGGCTTGTCCGCCAGAGCGTTGATGATCATGAGCGGAATGAGCTTTTCGGGGAAGTGGTAAGGCCCGTAGTTGTTGGAGCACCTTGAAATTGTCACGGGCAGACCGTAGGTGCGATGATATGCCAGCACCAACAGATCGGCCGAGGCCTTGGAGCTCGAATAGGGGCTGCTCGTGTGCAGCGGCGTCGTCTCCGTGAAGAACAGATCGGGCCGATCCAAGGGCAGGTCGCCGTAGACCTCGTCCGTGGAGACCTGATGATAGCGCTGGATGCCGTACTTGCGGCAGGCGTCCATCAAAGTCGCCGTGCCGATGATGTTGGTCTGCAAGAACACGCCGGGGTCCTCGATCGAACGGTCCACATGGCTCTCCGCCGCGAAGTTGACGACAATGTCGGGGTGCTCCTCCTCGAAGAGCTTGTACACCCCCTCTCTATCGCAGATGTCCAGCTTGACGAAGCGGAAGTTGGGGTTTTCCATGACGCCCTTGAGCGTCGAAAGGTTGCCCGCGTAGGTCAATTTATCCAGGCAGACGATGCGGTAGTCGGGGTACTTTTCGAGCATATGAAAGATGAAGTTGCTGCCGATGAACCCCGCCCCGCCCGTTACGATGATGGTCATAATCATTCTCCTCTCACAAAATTATTGGGAACAACCTTGCATATGACAATGGCTGTGTTTCAAATCAATATTGCAATTTCCCCTCGGCCACGTTCTTCAAATGCAGCCCGTAGGGGGACTTGCCATACTTCTGCGCCGCGGCAATCAGGTCGTCCCGATTCGTCCAGCCGTTGATGAACGCGATCTCCTCGGGTGCGGAAATTTCAATGCCCTGGCGGTTCTGCATCATCCGCACAAAATCGGTCGCCTCGGCAAGGCTGTCCATCGTGCCCGTGTCCAACCAGGCATATCCCCTGCCCAACAGCTGCACGTCCAAAAGGCCGTCGTTTAGATACATCTCGTTGAGCGTCGTGATCTCCAGCTCCCCTCGCGCAGAGGGCTTCACCTGCTCGGCGCGCTCGCTCACGCCCTTGGGGTAGAAGTACAGCCCCGTCACGGCATAG
>CALVVH010000091.1 GCA_944363805.1 uncultured Bacilli bacterium | reverse complement strand
GTTTTTATTGGCGGGAACAACCTCAAAAGGAAACCGAGAGGATGAAACGTTCCTATATGGTAATGCAGGATGTGAACTATGAACTTTTTGCAGATAGTGTAGAGGCAGAGTGTTCTTTTGGTATTCAGGGATCTTCGCCTGAACTGGTAGAAAAAACTCTGGATGAACTGGGACTTCTTACAGTCCGTGACCGTCATCCAAATACTCTCTCAGGAGGGCAAAAGCAGCGTGTAGCTGTAGCAGTTAGTATGATATGCGGAAAAGAAGTGCTTGTATTCGATGAACCGACCTCTGGCCTGGATTATGACAGCATGGAACAGGTTAGTGGGTTGATCCGGAAACTCTCCAAAGACAAAGTTATTTTTGTTGTTACGCATGATTATGAATTTGTCTGCCAGACTTGTACCCGGTTAATTAGATTTGACCATCATACAATGACAAATGATATTTTGCTTTCTCAGGAAAATGAAGCAACCATTTTGTCGTTCATGGGATTAGGGAGGGATGAAAGATGAAAACAAAAAAAGAAAATCCTGTTCTGCTCCTGCTCAAATGGGCGGAAAAGGACAGAGGATTTCTAATTGCGTCTGTTATCTGTGCTTTTTTAGGTGGGTTATTGGCGATTGGCCCATATATCGGCATTTATAGACTGATGGATGCCTTTTTGACAGATACCTGCTCTATTCAGGTTATTTCCGAAAACGCGGTTCTAATTACGGCGACGGTCATTATCCGGCAAGTATTTCAAGGATTATCCGGCATTTTTTCTCATAAAGGCGCTTATGGAGCCTTATTCCGAGTGCGGTGTATGATTACAGAACATTTATCAAAAGTACCGCTTGGAGCTTTGGATGAACGCAGAACTGGAGATATTAAAACGGTTCTGAACGAAGATATAGAAAAACTGGAACTTTGCCTTGCTCATAATATTCCTGAATTGGTCGGATTTGCGACAGGTCCGGTTGTGATTTTTATTTATCTCATGACAATTAATGTACCTTTAGCAATGATTTCTTTAATACCTCTGGGCATTACACTTATTATCATGGTTGGCTGCTTTGCTTTTATGGCAGGAATGATGCCCCATGTTACGGAGGCAATGGCGAACTTCAATTCTGTAATCATCGAATATATCAACGGCATGAAATTGATTAAAGCCTATAACATGAGCCGTCATTCTTTTCAAAAATTCTCCGGTGCGATTGAAGAAGAAAATCGTATCTGGAATAAAGTATCACGAAAGACAGGTCCATTCTATGCGGCATTTATTGTTGTTCTTGAATGTGGAATGGCATTGATTATCCCCATTGGCGGGCGGTTATTTTTGAATGGTTCAATTACAGCAAGCATTTTTCTGTTGTTTGCGTATATTGGCTCTCTATACTTATCGGAATTGTTGCCTCTTCAGCAATTATCTATGGAACTGGCACAATCATTAAACGGCGTCAAAAAGGCGAAACAAATTCTTGATTTGCCAATTTTTGATAGCGTTGGCGATTTTCCAAAGTCACATGATGTCACTCTAAAAGCAGTTCGTTTTTCCTATGACGGGAAAACAGATGTATTAACAGATTGTGATCTTCATGTTGCAGAAGGGGAAAAAGTAGCAATCGTAGGTGCGTCTGGAGCAGGAAAAACCACTGTTATTGAATTGATTTCTCGTTTTTATGATGTTACAGATGGTGAAGTGCTGATTGGCGGTCAAAACATCAAAGATATTGCCTATGAAAAGTTGCTAAATAATATTTCCATCGTATTTCAAAAGACCTTTTTAACCCGTGACAGTGTACTGGAAAATATTCGTATGGGTAGTAATGCCACACTGGAAGAAGTGCGGGCGGCAGCAAAAGAGGCTCAGATTGACGATTTTATCATGTCTTTGCCGGATGGATACGATACGAAAGTGGGCAGCTTCGGTTCTCGCTTTTCCGGCGGAGAAAAGCAGAGGATTGCCATTGCCCGCGCAATTCTAAAAAATGCACCTATTCTAATTCTGGACGAGGCAACAAGTGCTGCCGACCCCGAAAATCAGGTAGAGATTGACATGGCAATTTCCAACCTCTGTAAAGGGAAAACCGTATTAATCGTAGCTCATCGTTTGGGTGCTATTAAGATGTGCGATAAAGTGGCGGTTGTTGAAAATCATACGATTACGGCCTTTGGAACACATGAAGAAGTGTTAGAGGAGAACCGTTACTATCAGAAGGCTTGGGAAAGGTATCATGCGGCAAGAGAGGTCAGCTATTCCATGAAAGGAGTGATTTCGTATGAAAGCAAATGATCCGTTCAGAAAGAATGTTCGCTTTGGTATCGGGGTGTTCTTTACTGTGCTGGAGGGACTTCTTTCAGCTTGTGTTTATATGGCAATTTATTTGCTTTTGAACATGCTCCTAAACAATACTGTCACAATAGAACATCTGAATAACCTGACTTTTTTAATCATTGGATTTTTTACCGTTCGGCTGATTGCCTACGGATTTGGATATACACAAGGGCAAATTGGAGGTGGAGCTGTATCCAGGCAAATCCGTCTCTATTTGGGGGATAAATTCAAACGAATTCCATTGTCGCGCTTTCATCAAGGCCAGATTGGACAGTATGTCAACACAATGACAAGTGATGTTTCCAATTATGAGCAAATATTGACACATAGGACAGGAAATCTTGTGAAAAATATTTCACTGTCCGTAATGCTGATACTTTTCGTGTGTTTTCTTTATTTGCCTGCCGGCTTGATTTTAATTGCAATAAGCCTGCTGTTTATTCCCAATATGTGGCTTTCTTTCCGAATTGTAAAAAAATATGGAAATGCACGCAATAGTGTTTGTGCGGAGGCTGTCAGTAGCATTGTAGAATATGTAAACGGTATTCAAACGCTCAGAGCCTACGGTATGGGTGGAACAAGGAATAAAACGATAACAGATATTTTGAGGGAGTACAGCCAAGTGAGTTATAAATATGAGGCCACTGGCATTCCTGTATCTTTCTTTTTTAACATGCTAACATGGCTTTCGCTTCCTGC
>CALVVH010000090.1 GCA_944363805.1 uncultured Bacilli bacterium | reverse complement strand
AAAATCTGATATTGATCTTTGGTTTTTAATTTAGAAAAATCATATAAAGTATCAGATTTTTTTTGGTTGAAATTATAGGTAACTTCATAGTTAATTTGGTCTTTTTGATAAAATAATTCAATTTTATCAAATGCAGTATTACTATTTAGAACTTTAGAATATAGGGAACCTAAAAAGTCTGTTGATACTTCTTCTATATCATAAGAGTCCAAATCTTTATCATCAGCATTATGCCAGGCTTGATAAGCATAGAAGGCTCCAAGGGTTGTCCAGTGATGATCTGTTTTATAGTAAATGTATTCATTTTTATGATTTTCTAAATTAGTTGTAGTATCGATAAAGGTAATTTCAGGATATTTTGAAGACATATCTTTAATAACTTCTAACTCATCAATTGATGAAGCATTGGAAGGTAGTTTATCTTGAAGAATTGAAAAAGATGAAGGAATTAACATCGAATAAACGGGAGCAGCAATTTTACTTGCAAATTCATTTATACAGTCTAAATTATAATTTAATTGTTTATAATTAAATGTACTAGGTAAAACTTTTTGAAGTAAATAGCCATCTTCACTAATGTAAACCTCATTAATATCTTTATTTCCTGCTAGAAGCATGATGTCAGTTTTAAATTCCATGAATTCATCACGAAATAATACTTGGTCATTGATATAACTTTCGATATCAATCATAAATGAGCCATCTAGCAAATTATTCAATGTAAATTCTGGAAATGTTTGCAGAGTTCTATTTTCATTTTGAGAAAAAGTTTGATCTTCTTTAAAAAAGTAAGAAATTCCCATAAATGTAAGAAATAAAACAAAGGAAAAAGTTAAAATATAATTTAATATCTTTTGCATAGTACCTCCCTAAAATCTAAAATATAAGAATGGATTATAAGTTGAACCAACTAAAAAACTAAGAGATATGAAGAATAAAACGAGACAAATAATTATTTCAATTATCATAAATAGTTTATTGTTTTTTAATTTTTCTTTTATCTTTTTAAATATTGGAGTACAACCTATAATAGCAATTATAAATAAAACAAAATGGGTGGAAATTAGATAGATAGATTCAGTAGATATAATCTCGTTATTAAAGTTAAACATTATGCTTATATAATTTAGACCATCTTCTAAAGTTGGACAAGCAAAAATTACCCAACTAATAATTACAAAAAATAATGTGTATAGGTGTCCGATAAAACTAGGCATTTTGTCTAATACTTTTTTTAATACAAATTTTTCAATAATTAGTAAAACCCCGAAGTATAGTCCCCAGACTACAAAATTCCAGCTTGCTCCATGCCATAACCCTGTCAAAAACCAAACAATCAACAAGTTAATAACTGTTCTTGCTATAGTTTTTCTACTCCCCCCGAGTGGAATATAGACATATTCCTTAAACCATGAACTAAGAGAAATGTGCCATCTTCTCCAAAAATCTGTTATACTTTTAGCAATATATGGAAAATTAAAGTTTTCTAAGAAATGGAAACCAAACATTTTGCCAAGACCAATGGCCATATCAGAATAACCAGAGAAATCATAGTAAATTTGTAATGAATAACAAATTGCACCAATCCAAGCTAAACTAAGAGATATCTCACTATATGGTAGACTGTGAATAGATTCCCAAATGAAACCAACATTGTTGGCAATCATGACTTTTTTAAATAAGCCAATTATAAAACGTTTGATTCCTTCGGAAAAATCAGTAATATTTTCCTTTCTATTTTCTAAACTTTCACTGACATCGCGATATTTTACAATAGGTCCAGCGATAAGTTGGGGAAATAAAGTAACATATGTTGCGAAAGAAATAAAGTTTTTTTGGGCTTTAACATTTTGTTTATAAACATCGATAGTATAAGACATCGTTTGGAATGTATAAAAAGAAATACCAATAGGTAGTGCAATAGCTAATAAAGAAATATTTAAATTAAAAAGGGAATTAATATTAGAAATTAAAAAGTCACTATATTTGAAGAATCCTAATATTGCCAAGTTACCTACAACAGAGACAATCAATACTATTTTGGCATATTTATGTTGATTCTTTTTTTGAAATTTATCTATTAATAAGCCATTTATATAATCAAACACAGTAGAAAATAGCATTATTAAAATATAGATGGGTTCACCCCAGGCATAAAATATTAAACTAGCAATAAGTAAAATAAAATTACGAAATTTTTTAGGACAAAGATAATAAACAATTAGAGTAATTGGTAAAAAGAAGTATAAGAATACTTGACTACTAAAAAGCAATGTTATTCACCTTCAATAACGAACTCTAATGTTCCTAAAGCTCCGACAGAAATTTCATATTTAGGAAATACTATTACAATTTGTCCTTCATCGTTTATATAAAATTCTTGGAATTCATCGATGTAATCTATAACAGAACCATCGATTAATAAGGAATCTTGAAAATCTTTATTCATTTTAGAAATTTGTTTATCGATTTCATCAGCAATAATCTTTTGATAATCACTACCAAATATGTCTTGTAAATTTAATATTCTTCCAGTTTCCAAATCAATATTATAATAATATCCAATATTGTATGCACTTGCTAGGGTTTCGCTTTTATTAATCACAAATGAAGCAAACTTATCACTTATGTGCTTTATTTCATAATTTATATTAACATATATTGGATAAAAATCTTCTGGATTTCCTCCGGTAGCAATAAAAGCATCATAATATTCTTTAGCTCTAGTTTTAGAGTCTTCTACTTCTTTATCAATTAACTTAGATATTTCTAAATTTACTCTATTTTCTAAGTCATCATTGTTTTGCAAATCGATGTGAGGAATGGAAACATCAATGTATTCATAGTCGTCTTCAAAGTGATATTCTCTAAATGTAAAAACTTTACAAATATCGCCGATGATGTCTATTTCGTACATAGTTTTAGCAAATACAGGTATTGTATTTAAAAATGTTACAAAAACTATGAATAATGTAAATAAAGTCCCCCCAAATATTTTAAGTCCCTGATTTTTTTTAACTGGAGTGCTTAAACCATCATAAATTGCTTTATTAACTACTTCATCTAATTGCTTGGGAATTGCAATTTTTTCTTTTTTATAGCTCATACAAATTCCTCCATGTTTATTTTTAAAATTTTTAATGCCTTATATAATCTAGTTTTAACTGTATTAGTATTTGTTCTAGTTATTTTAGCAATTTC
>CALVVH010000089.1 GCA_944363805.1 uncultured Bacilli bacterium | reverse complement strand
AATTCATTAATACCAAATTCACTAGCTTTATCATATAATTCTGCTTTGATATCTCTCTCTAAACTAGGTTCTAAAAGCCTCTTCCAAGCATCTTCAATATATGTTTCCATATCAGGTACTAATGGGCTTTTCTTATTACCAATTACCTCATTGTGTAAGTATTCTAACACCTTTTTACTATCGACACTTAAACTATAAGTTACCACCTTTTCTTTATCTGCTCTCGCAATAGCTAAAGTTTGATGTGGTTTCATATTCGTAATCTTTTGTTCAAAGTCATAATATATTTCATAGACTTTGTTAGGATCTTCGGCATTTTTCTTAAGTTTTCCTTTAACTACCCCATTATACCAATAATAATTTCTAATATATTTTCGATACTTTGGTTTATCACTTATCCAGTCGGCAATAATATATCCGGCATGCATTATCGCTTCATCCACAGTTTTAACTTGATCATTTAAGAATTCTTTAGCAACTTCATCTCTAGTCTTATTAGGAAGCGTCATGATAATCTTTGCTAAAGGTTCAAGTCCCATCTTAATTGCTTCTGTACCCTTTGTCTTTCTCTTTTCCTTAAATGGTGTATAAATATCTTCAACTTCACTTAATTTAGTTGCTTCATCTATTGCTTTAACAAGTTCTGGTGTAAGCATTCCTTTTTCATCGATTAATCTCTTAACATCATCTTTTCTCACCTGTAAATTAACTGCGTAATTATATTCTGTTTCGATGAGTCTCAATTCTTCTTCATTTAAATTACCAGTTACTTCTTTTCTATATCTAGCAATAAAAGGAATTGTTGCCCCTTCACTAAGCAAATTAATTACATTCTTTATTTGATATTCTTTTAAATTTATTTTTTTACTTACTTTACTAATTATTTCTTCATTCATTATTTCTACCTCTCTTTAATTATAAGAGATTTTACTTATTTAGACAAGCCAGAAGAACATTCAAAATAAAACTTCATAACTTTCTACAACCTCATTATCAAAATCATATTTTATTAAAATTTCTTCAGGAGTACCACTACTCCATACATACGCATCTAAATAAAACTCACCATCAATATAATATGGACTAAAAGGAGTCATCCGCGGAAAACATCTCGGGCCAACTTTTTCAAGTAATATGTTATAAAAATTCAATGTATACAAATGCTCACTTAATTCCGTATGATATTTAGAATTACTATAATCATACACTCCGAAAAATGCTGTAATAATATAGGTAAATTCTTTATCTTCATACCAAGAATCATTTTTTACTTGTTCATATATTTCTATCAAAGCATCTACAACTTTATAAACGTTTGTTGTATTAGTAACATAACTATTAAATAACTTGACATAATATTGATATTCATCTAGTGTAAACCCACTATCCAAAAATAATTGTAACAATAAATAATCAGTCTTAGAATCTACAAAAACTTTATCGATTACTAAACTACCAAAGATATTTTCAAATGCTGTATAAATATTACAAGGAATTGAATAAGTTGTTATCTTTTTCACAAAATTTTTAGCAGTTGTAATTTCTGCTCCCGCTTCGGTCATGAAATTTGCATTTTCAATATTTACTTTTTGACATCCTTCCATTTGAGCAATATCTAATCTAGCAAAACTCTCATAATCCAAATACGTATTATCACATATATAAATATTGTTCTTTTTATCATTAATTGAATAATCTAAAAAATGAATTAACTCATGATATATGACACTATCACTTGAATCTCGATATCTAATAAGTTTACTAAAATCTTGGTACAATCCTGCATAATCTTCTCCAATAGATGCATCTTCATATATTTTAAGTCGTCCCAACGATTCTAAAAAATAACCTTCATCTAATAAATCTACATTTTTTTGAAGCAATGGATAAAGATTTAAAATTTCTTCTTTGTATTCTTGAATATTACTATTATTATCAACTATATATTGTAACTTAGTTTTAAAATTCGTTTTCTCTAATTCGATATCTACAGTATTTTCATCTTCACTAATCAAATAAATATATGTTTTATCATAAACTTGAGCAATTATTTTATTATCTTTTAGTTCCAAATCTAAATATTCTTTACTATTTACAACCTCTTCATTATCGATCAAAATTCCTCGTTTTCCATCAAAATCTTTAAATATACATGCATAATCATTACAAGTTATCTCTTGATATGGCCCCTTATCTATCCTTAAATCTTCATCTAGCAAAAACTTAACATCCATTATACTCACTAAATACTTATCTTTAAATAAAGTAATACTATTGATATTTAAATCAATTTTTTCTCCATCAGAATTATATAATGTCGAATCATAATCCCCCACCAAGATATAACTTCCTGCAGCAGAGCCTTCTTCTAAAGTAGTTACCAACTCCCCACCTTTATATAAATCCATTTTAAAATCTGATCTAAAAGCTAAATAGTTATCTTCTTTTAAATGATAAAACCCATTATAACACTTATCAATTATGGCCATATCACCGTTCATTAATTTACTTCCATTATTACATGCCCCATAATCGGCATAAATATCATCTGTTAAATAATACCTTTCACCATCAATAAAATTATAGTCAACAATTAAATCTATTTCTTCCCCATTAACTAATTCATAAACATATATTCCATTGACTGTAAACATATTATATCTTTCATATATCTTAATTATCTCACTAGTATTAATATCATATAAAATAAATTGATTATTACTACTAACTAAAATATAGTTATATTCTCCAATTAAATAAAAAAATGTATAATTTCTTGTAGTCCCATCTTGCAAATTAATTAAAATACTTTCTTCTCCATCAATTAAAACTAAATCACCATAAATGTTGATATAATCATATGAATTAGGAAGAAAATACACAACTTCATCATTAGCATTATAAATAGCATCATCTTTAACATAATAATAAAGATTATTTATAGGATCATAAACACTATAATAAAAATCATCTATTACAACATTACCATGCAAATCTACTAGATAACTTCTGTTTTCATCATTTAAAGAAATCATTTCATTATTGACAAGGTAAGTTCTATTAGTATTATTTTTATATAAAACATTTCCATCTAAGTCATACACATTAAAACCACCATTAGTTTCCTTTATATAAAAATCATCGAAATATCTAATATTACTATCATCAATTACATTAATATCACTTATATGATACCCTAATTCTTGGGGCTTACTGTCTAAAGGCATTTCTTCTTTTGGGCCATATTTAAAATAAACAACTACTCCCAAAGATAATACTACAAGTATCACAACTACAATGATGATTATAACTAATCTCTTCTTCAAAGTATCATCACCTATTATAAATATATCACATTAATGCGTAGTTAGCTATCTATAAATTATCTTGTTGCTTTATTTTCTTTAAGAATTTCTTCATAATAATCGTAATATATTTGAAATTTTAAAAGATAATCTCTTTTGATATCAGCAGGCATTGGACACTGTGTCATACTTTCAATTCTAGCAAAGATTTTTAAAATATTTTCTTCACTAATTGCCCACAAAAAGTTTGGTAAAAGACTACTAAATTCTTCACTACTTATATTTTGAAATTTACTTACCATATCTTCTACATACATTTTATCACGACTCATTGGCATTTGGATTCGCACCATCATTGGATGATCGATTAATCCTCTGGCGTTATCTAGATTGATTTGCAAATCAACATTTCCATCAGGGTATAAAGCAATACCCCAATTATTTGGATGTCTATCCTCTTGTCCAACTAGCAAATCAAAAATAAATATTCGTCCTAACTTTTCCATCAACTTACTAACAATCTCCATCATATTTGGCCTATCTTGGTAGTATTCTTCTAAATCTGCCCAAATATCCTCTAAATTATTGTAATCACCATAATCTTTATTTCCATGAAACTTTTGTAAAAATTTTCCTCCACTAATATATTTAACCCCGGGCACCTTAAAATTCTTTGACAAAACACCTTCATATACTCCTAATTTAGCTATATCGTATTTGAGACTATCGATACCTAAATCCGCTGCTATAAAAGAAAAAATTAATTCGTTGTAAGGATTAACCATCGAATCAAATTTGTAATAATAAGTCTCACCATCATATTCGAAACTAAAGACAAATTGACTATTCATTCTCCTTTTTCGGACAATCACCGTCTTATTATTTTTTAATAAGAATTTTAATAATTCAGTTACATCATATATTTCTTTCTTCGGTAAATCTAATAATTTATCAATATCGATAAAACCATTAATTCTTTCCATGACTTTCTCCCTTAAAACAATCTTCGGCATGACTATTGACTACTCCAATAGCTTGTAGATACGAAAATATTATAACTGTTCCCACAAATCTCATCCCCCGTTTATTTAAATCTTTAGATATAGTATCAGATAATTGATTACTGACAACTTTACTATCAGTTATTATTATTTTATTATCAGTAAAACTCCAAATGTAATTGGCAAATGAACCAAATTCTTTTTGCAAATCTAAAAATATCTTTGTATTATTGATAGTTGCTTCAATCTTTCTTCTATTCCTAATTATTCCTTTATCTTGCATTAATTCATTTATTTTATCTTCACCATAATTTACTATTCTTTGTGGTTCAAAATTATCAAAGACCTTTCTAAAATTTTCTCTCTTATTTAATATTGTTTCCCAAGAAAGGCCCGCTTGAAACATTTCCAGTATTAATAATTCATATAATTCATGATCATCATACTTAGGAACTCCCCATTCAAAATCATGATAATCGACATATAAAGGATTATCCATATTTACCCAAAAGCATCTTTTCATTTATTCGTCTCCATATAATATTTTCGCTCTGCAAGCACACTTGCTACATAATCTAATTCATCGTATTCTTCATCCGATAAGTCATCATCTGCTCTATCAACTAAAAGTAATACTTCATCAATTGAACTACATTTAGTAACATCGATATTGTATTTCAAAAGTACACTTGCTTCATAATCATTTATTAAAATATTTTTACCATATTTCTTTAATTCATCCATAAATACTTAAAACGATAAAGCAACATTTTCATTATCTAATTCTGCTTTAGAGTATCCGCCACTTACCCATAAAGGAATTTCATCTAAAAATTCTATTACTTTACTATC
Organism: uncultured Bacilli bacterium; assembly: GCA_944363805.1. Next base: position 2,688 of record CALVVH010000089.1, on the reverse strand, counting down.
AAATTTCCTTTCAATTCTTTTATTTAAACTTATGCCGTTATCTTGCATCATTTGTTTTATTGTATCGAGAGAATACTTATTAATATGCATCATATAAATCGTTGAAACAATTAAAAAATCTCTTTCCATATCTTTTAAATTAGCATCTTCCAATACATACCCTAGTTCATCAGCAATAATATCATCTAGCCACAAAATTGTATCATCATAAATTAATTCTTTTATTCCATACTTTTCTTGGCCAACCAAGATGTCTTTTAAAATTTCCTTATCCATATTATTAACTAATACATACAAACCATTTTGAATAAAAGCCCCATAACTAATCACCAAACGATCTAATTCAGATAATGTAAAATGAATATCATGCCTACTTTCTAAAATAGATTGTAAAGTTTTTCTTTCTAAAGCTCCATTATAAACTAAATAACCATAAATTAAATCATTACCAAAAATGTCATCATCATATGTATTTCTTTTTAATATTTGTTCGATTTCTCTAGGTATTATAATTGATTCCTTATCTTCACCTTTATATAAATAAAAAAATCCTGCAACAATTTCACTAGAAAAAGGTAATTCATCACCAACTTCATCTATATTTAGTAAATAATCAATAAATTCATTATCAAAGTTTATAACTATATCTTCAAATGACATCATAATTGCATCTCGAAGTGCCTTTAAAGATTTAACATCATATACATCATACAATCTAGATATTGCTGCTTCTGGCAACGCTTTTAAACAGCTTAAAAGTTTTTTATCCTTTGGCATTTTAGTCAAATTAAAATACTTAATATCGTGTTGCTCTTTTGTTCTACCACCATATTGCCAAATTGGAAACAAAAAATCTACATCTAATATTTTTTCTAATTCATCACCTATGTTTTAATACTATCTCTTTTTCACACATGATTCGACTCTTTCTCTTGATTCTAAAAATGATAATAGTTCTGGTTTTTTATCTAAAATATAATAAGACTGCGGAACTACAAAATTTGGAAAATTTTGTTGTAATTCACTTAGCGGTACTTCCTCTATTGGAGTTATTTCCTCTATTGGAATTGCATACCCAATATTATTATATAAATACTCCATCATTCCATTATAACTTTCTGGTTCTTCTTGCTCAGCTATTGTGGCTATTGTTTGTGCATCACCGATTATCGGCTCACCGAATTTAATTTTAGCTACTATACTTTTTTTAGTTTTTGAAATGTAAATGTATGCATCACTTGCTTCTTTTAAATATCTTGTCCTATATTCATAGTGTTTCCTTCCTTCTAACATGGCATCGTAGTATTCTTCTCTTAAGCTCATTAAAACACATTTTGGTTCCTCTTCAATAAATGATAATTGTCCCTTCATTTTCTTACTTCCTTTCTTTTAATAATTTTTTCTGATTCATTAACTCTATGTTTTTTATTACAATATCAGCTATGTCTTCCGGTACTAGGTGTTCGGTATCAATTACTATGTAATTAAAGCCGCTATTTTGTAAAAATTGTTCCATCTTATCATAACCATCATCATACATTGCACAATTAGCTAAATCTTTATCTTGATGATTACGAGTATAAATTCTATTCATTCTTGTAGATACACTTGCTTTTAGTAAAACGGTCAAGTCTGGTTCACCACATAATCTTATTAATTCTTTGTGCAGTGGTGTTGTCTCTTCATCTCCGTGCCAATAATAATTCGACACAAAATGTCTATCATAAATAACATCTTGGTCAGGATTACATCTTGTTCCATACAACAATCCCAAACCATAAAACAATGTCAAAAGTGCCTCATCTTCAGTTTCATAAAGTTTCCATTCCAAATATTTTAATTGAGACTCATTTATATTTAGACTTTCAAATAAAAATTTAAATGGCTTATCAACATATTTATATCCTAACTTTTCAACCAAGATTTTTGAAACTGTTGTTTTTCCACATCCGTCCATTCCTTCAATTGCTATTCTCATAAACTCCCCCTAGTCTATTTTTAATATAATTTTAAATCCCATCTTAATTTTTCATCTTTATTCTCGTTATCTTCATATACCATTTCGTTAATTTTTTCGTCTTCAAAAACTTCTAACAATCTGTCAAAATCATCGGCTAGTTTTGTTTTTTTCAACTCTGTCTCCTCCATCCAGTATACTTTTCCTTCTGAAGTTTCTGGAATAATATCACCACTATAGTCATCTGAGGTAAACAAAATTATTAATTGTCTTTCTTTCTCTTTTTTATCATACCAATCTTTTACTCCACATATTCTAACAGAATTTAACTTTAAACCTGTTTCTTCATATACTTCTCTTTTGACTGAAGGAACAATGCTTTCTCCTACCTCGATTTTTCCTCCCGGAAAAGCTACTCCTTGCCAACTTTTTACTCTTTCTTGTACTAATACTTTCTTTGTGTCAGGATTAATTATTCTGCACATATTCATTAATTTTACATTTTCCATATTTTCACTCCTCCCATATTTTAATATCAAAAAAAGGGGCCTTAAAAAGAGCCTCCTCCTCCACAATTAAAATAAAATTACATAATATAATAAATTGCGTTTTATTTTAGCATTCTTAATTAATAATGTCAACATTATTAATTATATTTATTGTACTAAATTTCTAACGAAAAGTCTATGAAGATGATATATTTTACTTCACAAAAAAGTACAAAGCTTGTA
>CALVVH010000088.1 GCA_944363805.1 uncultured Bacilli bacterium | reverse complement strand
ATATCGGCATCTCCACCATGGGCAACACCACCAGAGTGGAATGTACGCATGGTAAGTTGGGTACCTGGTTCACCAATTGATTGAGCAGCCATAATACCTACAGCTTCACCTTTTTCAACTAGGTTACCAGTTGCAAGGTTACGTCCATAACATTTTTGACATACACCATTATTTGATTTACATGTAAGAATACTTCTAATTTCGATCTTTTTAATACCTGCTTTAGTAATTTTAGCTACAGCATTTTCAGTAATCATTTCTCCAGCTTCAACTATTACTTCTTTAGTTTCTGGATTAACAATTTTCTTAGATGCAAAACGTCCTAAAATACGTTCAGCAAGTGGTTCAATGATAGTTCCGTCTTTGTCATTTACTAAGTCATATACAACTAAGCCTTGAACAGAACCACAGTCGTAATCTTTAACAATGATATCTTGAGCAACATCAACTAAACGACGAGTTAGATATCCTGAGTCAGCAGTACGTAATGCGGTATCTGCTGAACCTTTACGAGAACCGTGAGTTGATAAGAAGAACTCAGAAACGGATAATCCTTCGATAAATGATGAAGTGATTGGAATTTCTACGGTAGAACCATCTGGTTTTGCCATAAGTCCCCGCATTCCTGCTAACTGTGTAAAGTTTGAAATAGATCCACGAGCTCCACTATTCATCATCATAAATATTGGGTTATCATAGTTATTCTTACTTAATTCAGCAAGTTCATCTTTAATTTCATCGGTTGCGTTATTCCATGAATTAATAACATTTTCATATCTTTCTTCTTCAGTAATTAAACCTCTTTGATATTGTTTATTAATTTTATCTACTTTTGCTTTTGCTCTTTCGATAATTTCGTGTTTATCATCACTTCTGACAACATCGGCGATTGATACTGTTACACCTGCAACAGTTGAATATTTAAATCCTAAGTCTTTTAATTTATCAAGCATAATTGATGTTTCAGTAGTTTTATATCTTTTAAATACTTGAGCAATTAATTGGCCAAGAGTTTTCTTAATGAATGGTTGAACTAATTCCATCTTAGCAATTTCTTCAGGAATATTAGCTCCCATTGGTAAGAAATATTTATCTGGAGTTACGCCTTCAATATTTTCCTTTGTACCTTCATTAACATAAGGATAAGTATCTGGTAATATTTCATTAAATTTAATCTTACCTACAGTTGTAACTAAATATTTGTCTCTTTGTTCATCAGTAAATAGTTTATATTTAAATGATTTTACTGGAATAGCAATTCTGGTATGAAGGTCAATTTCTCTTCTTTCATAAGCCATTAATGCTTCGTTTGGATCTTTATATACGTGACCTTCATTAGGTAGACCCGCATATTCGATTGTTAGATAACAGTTACCTAAAACCATGTCTTGGGATGGAGTAACGATTGGTTTTCCATCTTTAGGGTTTAGGATGTTATTAGCACCAAGCATCAAAATTCTAGCTTCAGCTTTTGCTTCTTCAGAAAGTGGTACGTGAACAGCCATTTGGTCACCGTCGAAGTCAGCATTAAATGCTGTACAAACAAGTGGGTGAAGACGAATTGCTTTACCACCAACTAAAACTGGTTCAAATGCTTGAATACCAAGTCTATGTAGAGTTGGAGCACGGTTTAAAAGTACTGGATATTCAGTAATTACATCTTCAACTATATCCCATACTGATTCATCACGAGCATCGATTAATTTCTTAGCACCCTTGATGTTATGGGCTAAACCACGTTCTACAATACCATTAATTACGTGTGGTTTAAATAATTCAATAGCCATTTCTTTAGGTAGACCACATTGATACATCTTAAGATTTGGGCCAACAACGATAACTGAACGACCTGAATAGTCAACACGTTTACCTAACAAGTTTTGACGGAAACGACCTTGTTTACCTTTAAGCATGCTAGATAAACTCTTAAGAGGACGATTACTTGCAGCAGTAATACTTCTACCACGACGTCCATTATCAAATAGAGAGTCAACAGCTTCTTGAAGCATACGTTTTTCATTTTGAACAATGATAGTTGGTGCTCCAAGTTCTAGTAACTTCTTTAAACGATTATTACGATTAATAATGCGACGATATAAATCATTTAAGTCACTAGTTGCAAATCTTCCACCATCAAGTTGGATCATCGGACGAAGTTCTGGAGGTATTACAGGTAGTACATCTAGAACCATCCATTCAGGTTTATTACCTGATTCTTGGAATGCTACTAAGCAATCAAGACGTTTTACTAAACGAATTCTCTTTTGGCCAGTAGTATTTTCAAGTTCTGCTCTTAAATCTTCAATTTCTTTATCTAAATCGACACGTTTTAGTAATTCTTTAATAGCTTCAGCACCCATACCTACAGTAAATGAATTACCATATTTTTCATAATAAGCACGATATTCTTTATCAGAAAGTGTTTGTTTTACTTCAAGTGGGGCTTTACCTGGGTCAATTACAACGTATGAAACAAAGTATAATACTTCTTCTAGATCTCTTGGAGACATATCTAGAACAAGGCCCATTTTAGATGGAACACCTTTAAAGAACCAAATGTGAGAGCAAGGAGCAGCAAGTTCAATGTGCCCCATTCTTTCACGTCTTACTTTAGAACGTGTAACTTCAACGCCACAACGATCACAAATAATATTTTTATATCTTAATCTTTTGTATTTTCCACAACTACATTCGAAGTCTTTTGTTGGTCCGAATATCTTTTCGCAGAATAAACCATCTCTTTCAGGCTTTAGGGTCCGATAGTTGATAGTTTCAGGTTTCTTAACTTCTCCATAAGACCAAGAACGAATCTTTTCTGGAGATGCAATACTTACTTTTATTCCTTTAAATTTGCTTACATCTATCATTAAACTCACCTACTCCCCTTCATCCATGGTATCATCTTCGTCGATACCTGGAAATTCTAAGTCATCTAAATCTTCTTCCTCTTCTTCGACATAATCATCATCGATTTCAGGTTCATCTGGTTGTAAATCACTAGTTGTAACATCTATTTCTTCGATTCTAAAGGCATCAGAATCATCTTCATCTTCTTCGATGTCCTTAAATTCAACTACTTCATCTTTATCATTGATTACTTGAACATCTAAGCCTAATGCTTGGAATTCTTTTACTAGAACTCGGAATGATTCAGGTACACCAGCTTGATCGATTACTTTACCTTTAACTAATGATTCATAAACTTTAACACGACCAGTTATATCATCGGCTTTAACAGTCAATATTTCTTGAAGTACATGGGATGCACCATAAGCATATAGGGCCCAAACTTCCATTTCTCCGAATCTTTGACCACCGAATTGAGCTTTACCACCAAGTGGTTGTTGCGTAACTAATGAGTAAGGTCCTGTTGCACGAGCATGAAGTTTATCATCAACCATGTGATGTAGTTTTACCATGTACATAACCCCAACATTGATACGATGATCAAATAATTCACCAGTACGTCCATCACGAAGTTCGACTTTTCCATCTTCAGCCATGCCAGCTTCTTTCATTTCTTCCATGATATCTGCCCAAGTTGCACCATCGAATACTGGGGTTGCATAATGAACACCCAACTTCTTACCAGCCATACCCAAGTGTACTTCTAATATTTGCCCGATATTCATACGAGATGGAACACCTAGAGGGTTTAACATGATATCAACTGGACGACCATCTGGTAAGTAAGGCATATCTTCTTCTGGAAGGATCAATGAGATAACCCCTTTATTTCCGTGACGACCAGACATCTTGTCACCAACTTGAATCTTACGTTTTTGAATAATATATACTCTTATTACTTTTGATACACCAGCAGGTAGTTCATCAGAGTTTTCTTTAGTATAAACTTTAACATCATGAACAATACCACCGGCACCATGTTCAACGCGTAAAGAAGTATCTCTTACTTCACGAGTCTTTTCACCAAATATGGCATGTAATAATTTTTCTTCGCTAGTTAATTCTTGAACACCTTTTGGTGTAACTTTACCAACTAGGATATCGCCTTCTTTTACTTCAGTACCGATTCTAACAATACCATCAGCATCCAAATTCTTACGAGCATCTTCCCCAACATTTGGAATATCTCTTGTAATTTCTTCAGGTCCTAATTTAGTATCACGGCAATCGATATCATAATGAGCAATATGAAGGGATGTATAAACATCATCTTTAACTAATCTTTCATTTAATATAACAGCGTCTTCGTAGTTATAACCATTAAATGTCATGAAGGCAACAGTCATATTCTTACCTAAAGCAAGTTCACCTTGATCGGTTGATGGACCATCAGCGATAACTTGACCACGATGGACTTTATCACCCTTCTTAACAAGGGGATGATGATTGATACAAGATGAAGCATTACTTCTTTCAAAGTTAGCTAGATAATATGTATCTTTGCCTTTAGCAACATTGACAACAATCTTTAAGCCATCTGCATAATCTACTACACCATCAGCTTTACAAACGATTGTTGAACCTGAGTCACGCGCAGCAATGCATTCAACTCCAGTACCAACGATTGGTGCTTCTGTTTCAAGTAGTGGTACCGCTTGACGTTGCATGTTAGCTCCCATTAGGGTACGGTTAGCATCGTCGAATTCTAGGAATGGAATACAACTTGTAGTAATGGCTACAACTTGAGAAGGGGCAACGTCAACATAATTAACGTGCATCTTATCAACATAAACAGTATCGCCATTCAAACGAGCAATAACTTCGTCTTCAACAATTTCATTTTTATCAGTTAACTTTATAGTTGCTTGCGAAATATAATAATCTTTTTCTTCATCAGCAGTCATGTAAACTATTTCATCAGTAACTATACCATTTTCAACTTTACGGTATGGAGTCATAATGAAACCATATTCATTAACTTTAGCATAACCAGCAAGTGATGTAATAAGTCCAATGTTTTGACCTTCTGGAGATTCGATTGGACAAATACGACCATAGTGGGAAGCGTTAACGTCACGAACATCCATACCAGCACGATCACGAGAAAGTCCTCCAGGTCCTAAACTTGATAAACGTCTTTTATCGGTAAGTTCAGCGATTGGATTGATTTGATCCATGAACTTAGAAAGTTGGGAAGAACCAAAGAATTCTTTTAAAGCAGCAGTTACCGGACGAATATTAATTAAAGTCTTTGGTGTAACTGTTTCAATATCTTGAGTAGTCATTCTTTCACGAATAACTCTTTCCATTCTCGCCATACCAATTCTAAATTGATTTTGGATAAGTTCACCAACTTGACGAACACGACGATTTCCTAAGTTGTCGATTTCATCATCAAAACCAATGCCATAGTGTAATCCGATATAATAATTTAGAGATGCATAAACATCTGGAATAGTAAGACGACGAACATCAACTGATGGATCAGTACCTATTATAGTAATAGTTTTCTTAGCATCAGTAGGATCTACTACTTTAACTGTTTGAACTTTATTATAATCATCTAATTCATTATTAATTTCTATTTCTTTAATATTTAAGCCATTAGCAAATAATGGACGAAGTTCTTCTAAAATTTCTTTAGTAATAACATTCCCACTTTCAACGATAACTTTATCACCATCGATTATTGGTTCTGCTAAAGTAAGACCCAATAATCTATCTAAAACATTTAATTTCTTATTAAATTTATAACGACCAACTTTGGCTAAATCATAACGGAAACGATCAAAGAATCTTGTAATAAGTTGGTTCTTAGATGAATCTAGAGTTGCCGGTTCTCCAGGTCTTAATTTTTCATAAATTTCAATTAATGCTTCATCAGTATTATTAGTGTTATCTTTTTCTAAAGTATTCTCAATATATGGATTGTCACCAAAAATACTAATGATATCTTCATCGCTAGATAAACCTAAAGCCCGTAAAAGGGTTGTTACTGTTACTTTTCTAGTTCTATCAATACGAACATATAAAACATCACGAGCATCTGTTTCATATTCTAACCA
>CALVVH010000087.1 GCA_944363805.1 uncultured Bacilli bacterium | reverse complement strand
AGACAAAGAAGAAATAAAGGTACTTTAAGTAAAGGAGATAGAAACAGATTAAAATCTGTTATCTAGGAGTGGGGTGAATAAGTAATGGCAAGAGTTAAAGGTGGAAATGTTTCTAAAAATAGAAGAAGAAAAGTATTAAAGGAAGCAAAAGGTTATTTTGGAAGTAAACATAGATTATATAAGACTGCTCAAGAACAATTATTCCATAGTGGTGCTTATGCATATCGTGATAGAAAACAAAATAAGAGAAACTTTAGAAAATTATGGATTACAAGAATCAATGCTGCATGTCGTGAAAATGATATAAGTTATTCTAAATTTATTAATGGTCTAACAAAGGCTGGTATCGAAATCAATAGAAAGATGCTTGCAGAAATGGCTATCGACGATGCTAAGAGTTTCGCTGCTTTAGTTGAAACTGCTAAGAAAGCTTTAGATGGTAAAGTTGAAGCTCCTAAAAAAGTAGAAGCTAAGAAAGAAACTAAAGTTGAAACTAAGAAAGAAGTTAAAAAGGAAGAAAAGAGCGAGGATTTAAGTTCTAAAACACTTGCTGAATTAAAGTCTTTAGCAAAAGAAAAAGGTGTTAAAGGTTATTCAACAATGAAAAAAGATGAATTATTAGCATCTTTAAAATAATTACTTGAAAAGTGGAGAGTTTTAAAATATAATAGATATATAGAAGTTTTTACTTAAGTGTTTGTTACTCCGACAGCACTTCAGTTAAAACCGATTTGTGAGTAAGGAGGATATATTATGGCTTTAAATAAGGAAGAAAAAGCAAAAATCATTAAGGAATTTGCTAAATCTAAGAATGATGTTGGATCAACTGAAGTTCAAGTAGCAATATTAACTAATGAAATTAATAATTTAACTGAACATTTAAAAGAACATAAGCATGACTATCATTCTAAAAGAGGTCTTCTTATGAAAGTAGGTCGTAGAAAGAAATTACTTGACTACTTAAAAACAAGAGATGTTGTAAGTTATCGTGAATTAATTAAGAAATTAAATTTAAGAAAATAAATAAAAAGGCACTTGTTTTTAGTGTCTTTTTGTTTTTTGAAGGAAAAGAGGTAATATGAAGAAAGTATATGAATTAGATTTTAATGGTAGAAAATTAGTTGTTGAAACCGGCGAGCTTGCTAAACAAACTAATGGCTCTGTTTTAGTTCGTTATGGTGATACAGCAGTTTTATCTGTCTCAGTTATGGGTAAAAATATGATTAGTAGTGATTTTTTTCCACTTACAGTTTTATATCAAGAAAGATTATATTCAGTTGGTAAAATTCCTGGAGGATTTATCAAAAGAGAAGGTCGTCCTAGTGATGCTGCAACACTTGCTGCCAGATTAATCGACCGTCCTATTAGACCAATGTTTGATGAAAATTTACGTAATGAAATCCAAGTGATAAACACAGTCTTATCAGTTGATCAAGATAACTCACCAGAAATTACAGCCCTTTTTGGTTCGTCATTATGTCTTGGAATTAGTAATATTCCATTTGATGGTCCAGTTGCTGGAGTAATTGTTGGCCGTGTTGATGGCAAGTTTGTTATTAATCCAACTGCTGAACAAGCCGAAATAAGTGATTTAAACTTAACTGTTGCTGGTACAAAAGATGCCATTTGTATGGTTGAAGCTGGTGCCAAAGAGTTAAGTGAAGAAGTTATGCTTGATGCTTTAATGTTTGCGCATGAAAATATTAAGGTTTTATGTGAATTTGAACAAAAAATTATCGATGAGGTAGGAGTAGAAAAAATCGAACTTGAAAAAGCAGAAATTGATCCAGAACTTGAGGCTGCTGTTAAAGAATATGCAACTAGTGATATGCTGGCTGCTATTCAAATTAAAGATAAGTTAGAAAAGTATGCCCAAATTGATGAAGTAAAAGAAAATACGATAGAACACTTTAAAGAAGTTTATGCAGAAGACGAAGAAATAGACAAGAAAATTGCCCAAGTAAGTAAAGTTTTAGTAAGCATTGAAGCAGGGGAAGTAAGAAGATTAATAACTGATGAACATATAAGACCTGATGGACGGAAGATGGATGAAATTAGACCTTTATACGCTGGTGTTGATATTCTTGCTCGTACCCATGGTTCAGCCTTATTTAGTCGTGGGGAAACTCAAGTTCTTGCAACAACTACTTTAGGAGCAATCGGAGAACATCAAATCCTTGATGGCTTAGGTATTGAAGACTCAAAAAGATTTATGCTTCATTATAATTTCCCACAATTTTCTGTCGGAGAAGTTGGAAGATATGGTTCACCGGGAAGAAGAGAAATTGGTCATGGTGCTTTAGGTGAAAGAGCGCTTGCTCAAGTTATACCTAGTGAAGAAGAATTCCCATATACAATAAGAGTAGTATCAGAAGTCCTAGAAAGTAATGGTTCATCTAGCCAAGCAACAATTTGTTCTGGTTGTCTTAGCCTAATGGCAGCAGGTGTACCAATTAAAGCCCCAGTTGCAGGTATTGCTATGGGTCTTATTACTAGCCCAGATGGTTCTAAGTATACAATTCTTACAGATATTCAAGGACTAGAAGACCATATGGGAGATATGGACTTTAAAGTTGCTGGAACCCGTGAGGGCATTACTGCCTTACAAATGGATATCAAAATTAAAGGCGTTACAAAAGAAATACTTAGTGAAGCTCTTGCTCAAGCCAAAAAGGCTCGTTTAGAAATACTTGGTGTCATGCATGAAGCGATTGCTGAACCTCGCAAAGAAGTTAGTAAGTATGCACCAAAGATTGAAACATTTAATATTGATCCAGAAAAGATTAAAGATGTTATCGGTCGTGGTGGTGATATGATTACTAAAATTATTCTTGAAGCATCTGGAGTTAAGACTGTTAATGACAAAGATGCAGTTAAAGTTGACCTTGAAGATGATGGTAGAGTAATTATATACCATACTGATAAGGACATTAT
>CALVVH010000086.1 GCA_944363805.1 uncultured Bacilli bacterium | reverse complement strand
CCAAAACGCTTTATTTTTGATTCGCACAAGCCAGTTGATTTTCATTTTATCGCCTCCTTTATGCATTATATCATGGATTTCAAAAAGAATCAAGCCAAAAACTGGCTCATCATGTACGCCCGGCGTACATACCCATCAGAGCACATAGCCGTCACTAGCGCCCATCCGTCCTTTTCGCGCTCAACCAGAACGCGAGCACCGGGGTTCACCTTCCAATACACCGGCTCTTTTTGGCTGGCCGATTTGCGCAGCTTCACGGGGTTGCCGTCAGGGGAAACCACCGTGGCATACTGTTCAGCACTTGCGGCGGGCGTCCCGGCGGTCAGACCATCCGCGACGCTATCATCGATTGTTTCCGTCCCTTGGCTGATTTTCGCGCCGATCTCCACGCCCGGCTGCACATCTGCGCCATAATCAATTTCCGCGAACCACATGACATGCGTCCAGCCGTTTTTCAGCGTAGACCCGGCCACCCGTTTCATGGTGGCGCTGGAGTGCACCACGTCGCACGCGCGCTTCTGGCCGTTCTTGTCGGTGTCGGTCAAGGCGTTTTCGCCTACATACAGTCCCACATGGCTGAAATCGCCCAGCCCGTCGCCCCGGTACTTGGCGGGCAGGTTGGCTTCCGTGGCCTCGTGAATCAGCATCCCAGCGCCCGGCACCAGTTTCCCGGCGGCTTTGGCGTTTTCCAGCGTTCCCAACCACACGGCATTTCGCGCCATGTCGTTGCTCCCGCTATAATCCATGCTGCCGCCAGCCTGCTTCACGCAGTGCTCAACAAACGCCTGACAGTCCATTTCGTCGTAGGTGTAGCCAACACTGACCGCCTGTACCGCAGCGGCGGCCACATCTGTGCCTTTTGGTTTCATTTTTTGCCTTCTTTCTTTGATCATATTTGCATTACAGTTCAGCCAACAGCCATGCGTTAATCCTTGTCATAACGCATCCACTAAGTCCACCTCCTGGTGCTGTCAGTTCAAGGGTGATATTTCTGGATGACGAATAGACTACTTTTGTGTCAGACGAAGCTACCCACGCGCCTCCTACATATAGTTCAGCCTGCAATATTTGGATTGACGGCGTTTTTTGCATCGGAGCAGATGAAAACTCAATGTTAACCATTGCCGTTGCGTTTGATAAAACAACGCCTACAAAGACTTGGAGTGGAATAACACGAAAACACCGTAGGCATTTCACCCATTCAATTGAAGGGTCCAGTGTTCGCCGTGTTGGCTTGGTTTTAACAGTGTAGTCACCTTTATACAGCTCGGCAGAAACAAGAGTTGAACCGCTATCAAGTTGAAAGGAAAATGGAATGAAGCCATGTGTTTGCTTTTGCAGCACAATGTATTCTTTTGTAACGGTAGTCGGCAATATGCTACCGTCTGACTTGGTTATAAACGCCGTATAATTGGTAGTTTCGTCAAGTGTTTCTATCCTGTTTTGGATAAAAGGATAACCACCACTTGCCCCGCCCAAAGTAATGCCATTGCCAGTAAGCAACATAGTAGCGTTTTGTGCTGATCCAGCAGACCCAAGATACCATCGATCAATCGCCATTCCCCACGTCGTTGAATAACTGGACTGTCCGCGTTGATTGATAGGGCTAATAAAATCTGGATTGTCAAAGCAATTATTTTTGGGCATGTTGCTGTCCAGCCACACTAACCTGCCCATGGGGTCTACTGCATGTAACGTAATGGTTTCATTATTTTTCACCGTCAGCAGCCGCACGCCACTTGAATAAAGTGCAGCCAACGCCGCGGCGTCCATCCCGCCCAACTGTTCCGCCGTCAGTTCCGGCACCCGACCGGAAAGGGCAGCGATACGTCCATTCATACCGCCGCCCCCTTTCGGACGGCATAGCCTATGCCACGCGCTTCCAGCGGGCCACGGTCAGCGCCGTGTTGAGGCCAAAGGTGCCGTTTCCAGTGCCCGGATATGGGTTTCCATCCTTTGAATAGGCGATGGTGTGATTGTGCGTAGGCATTTCTGCCTCCGTCAGTGCATGCGCCGCCTCGCCGCCCGACCATCCCACAGAATGGCTTGCGTCCGACGCTATCAGCGTCCGCCCATCCGCGATGCGCTGCCACTGCGTTCCGCAGCCGACAGTGGTATTGGGGTTCGTTTCCACCGCAAAATCCACGATAATCCCTACCGGATACACCCGGTCGATGATGGCGCGCATCACCGCGCTGATCGTGCCGTTCATGCGCGCCACCGCCTAACGATAGGGGTGTAGCTACAAGGGGTAGCGTACCCCCCCCCCCCCGATGGAAGGTGCTGTAAATCATGGCTGTATCCTCCTTATCACGCCGTCCTGCGCCACATGTACACGGAAAGATATGGCGGCATGTTGTTATGGGCAACGCTGCTGCCAGCGCTTTTCGTGTTGCGATATACGGATTCATCTGTGGAAAGCTCGTTTTCTTGCGTGTACCCTAATGCTGCATTCATCCCAGGAATATAGCGCAGCTCATCCGCCACGCCCAGCAACTCCGCCGCGCTGTCCAGCGTACCGTCCCAGGCATCCCCCGCCCAGCGCAGGCACATCCTGCCGCCGCTCATGGTCAGCGCCGCGTCCTCGATCAGCCAATCGCCGATTTTGATTCTCGCCACCTTACTGCACCTCCGTAAGTATCATATAACCCGCCAGCTCTCCGGTGGGCTTAACCGTCGTGCTTAACGCTATGCTTCCAGCGCTGGTTACCCAGTCGATGTCGGCCAGCTGGTTACCCCTCGTCGCCGCCGTCAGCACACACTCCACCACCGCCGTGTTGGCCGTCGCACTGGCCTCGCTGATGGCGCAGGTATACGGCCCGCTACCAGCCCAACCGCTTAAGGGCAGGCTGAAAGACAGCATGCGCGGCGCGGCAGCGTCCTGTCCCGGCGGCCCCTGCACCGTGCCCTGGTTCTCCCAGCCCGTCCCCGTCCATCTATACACGTTGTAGGGCGCGGCAGCGCCTACATTGTACTGATCGCCCACAGCAGGTGAAGTAACCGCAGCTTCCAGCGCCTCCACAGTTGCATAGGCTTCGCCCTTGATGGTATAGCCAGGCCCCTGCGGCCCACGCTCTGTCTGGATGGCCACATGCAGCGCGCCGCTATCCGGGTCACGTGTCACCGACGCCTCCACGCCCGCGCCGTACTCCACGACACTTTCGCTGATCGTCAGCCCCTCGATGCTCGCCGCTGCCGTATTTGCCCGGCTTGTGGCATCATTCGCTTTTCCCGCTGCCGTGTTCGCAGCTCCTGCCGAGGCATTTGCAGCGCCTGCCGCCGTGTTGGCGTTCTGTGCGGCAGCATTTGCACTATTTGTAGCCGTTTCTGATTCCTCAAGCGACGCCTCAAGTTCGGCATATATTCTCGCTATATCATCATACCCAGGTATTGTTCCAGTTGGGTCAATAACAGGCCCATCACCGTTATTCTCAACATGACCGGCAAGGCGCAGCATCGTCCGCGTGAATCCGCTCGCATCCATCACCAAACTGGCATAGTATTGCCCGGCGTATGCGTAGCAGTCACCTAGCAGCGTCACGGAAATCACGTTTCCGTCAATGGAACCGGGACACCGTATCCTGTCACTGTCTCCGGGGCGCTGAAACATGACGACAGCAGTATACCCGGAAAGGTCGGCGGGAGAGCTACCATCCATGACAGTTAGCTCAATGATGTTGGCCCCTTTATCGCCACGCATCAAAAGCGTGTCAGGGCAGAATGTAACAAGCGGGTCATTTACGTCCCGTTTGTACGCCAATTTCATTGCCACGCTCATTCAGATTCCGCCTCCATTTCCAGCGTGATCAGTACGTTCCCATTCTCAAGGCGCGATGCCGCCTTAATGTGCATGGTCCCCTCAAACTTCCTGTCAGGCTGCCCGTCCGGTCCGGTGGTTTTGGCCCACTCAATACCGTCAAACTCCTCGATCAGCTTCACCAGCGGGCGTATCTCAGGCATTTGGATCAGCATCTCCCGGCTTTTGGTCAGGGATTGTCCGGCCCAAGATACGGTGTATTCCTTATTCTTGCTGGTTGTTAGCTTCATCCTGCTCCGCCTCCCGCTTCGCTTTGTCAATCAGATCATCCAGCGTATTAAACACGGCGGTCATGGAATTAATATCATCCTGACCGCACACCCGAACAGTGGAGAGTTTGTCCTTAATAGCTTTCAGCCATAGTTCAATATTCTTCATGTCATCACCTCGATCAATAATATCCCACATAATAGATATCGTCGTCGCTATTAGATATTGTTACGCTAGAAACATACGTTATTTCCATCGGGCTACCATTAGCATGCATTACTCTAGCTGTAGCTTTTCCTACACTTATTTTCACACCAGTAAGGAATGTCTTATTTATTTTTGACATCCTTGTTCCGCTTAGCGTAAATTCCCCTGTGGCAACGGAGTTTGCTTGAAGCGTCTTGGTATATATCCGCTCGTTAAAACTCAGCTCTATATTTGCAAGCTCGGCTTCAAGCTGTTGCGCCGTAACATACCCAACAAGGTTGATCCTTTTAGACTGAATCGTGATTGCCTCAGGCGAAAGGTTAATAGCCGATATCACACCGTCCCGATTTACCTTCAGCTCAATCTTCGCCTCCGCGCCGCTTATCCGCACCTCCGCGCTCGATACCCGCGTGCCCAGCGCGTCAACGGTCGTCTGGTTGGCTTTCAGCGAGATCTCGGCCTTCGCCCCGTCGATGTCCACCTCCGCCTGGGATAGCCTTCGCCCATGCTCCGTTAGCGTCTGCTGGTGTGCCTCAAGGATGATTTTCGCGTCGCCGAGTTGGATTTCAGCCTCTTTCAGCACAAGGCCCTGTTCCTCTATAGTCTTGGTATGCAGGTCGATGATTTCACGGTCACGTATGATGAATTGTTTATTGTCGTCAATCGCGGAAGAATTTCCGCGAATGCTGCTACCATATTTCGTCACCGTGCTCGTAAGCCCGCTAGTCTGATTCGCAAGAGAAGCTAGGCTTTTGCTCACGTCGCGCGGCTTGTTGGCTAGTGTGATGATGACGATATCAGGGGATGCCAGCAGGTCGCCATAGTACAGCGTCTCGATTGTCTCAAGCACCGAAATACCGATATCTGCCATAGCAACCCGGCACCTGTACCCGATTTCAAAGCGGTCTATAGGGTCGCCTGTGCGGTCCGACAGCTCGAACGCGTCAATCTCAACGCTGATAGCGGGGTTTTTTCGCGCTTCCAGCACTTCCGCAGCGTACTTTTTAACCTCTGCCGCGTCGCTGTCATCAGCCACACCTAGATCACGCTCAACAATACCCCACGTACTGATGGTATCAGCATCCATATAGCCGTTGTCAAGTTGCGTGGCAATCACGCGCGTGCACAGGTCGCTTTCGTCGATGGTCATGCGCGGGCTTGATACGTTCCGACTTAGGCGGCATTCAGACAGGTTTTCTGACGCAACAGGGTATGCGTTGATCTTCCACGGCGTGGTGGTCTGGTCGTACCGAAAAACGTAATCCCGCGCCTGTTTGCACAAGTCGCAGAAGGCTTGAAGCAGGTTCGTCCTGTCCACTTCCAGCTTGTAGGCTCCCTCGTTCGGTACGCTACCAACGACCCATCGCGCGGTACCCTTCTGGTACCCCAGCAGGGTGGCCACAACAGACGAAAGCGTGCCCTGCACCGTGGTTTCTGCCGGGGTGACGCTGTCCTCTAGCGTTGCGATTCCGTGCGAAAGGTTGATGTTTTGCGTTCCCTTCGATTCGCGCCCCACGCTCGAAACACGGAAGATACCTAGGCTTTTGTCTTTTTTGTAGATTTCAACAAAATCCCGAACAAAGATGTCATTCTCGGCAAAAACGACCATGTTTGATACAGAAAGCGGGGTTTTGTTGATTGTCGCACTCAGTTTGACGGGATGGAGGCGGGCACGTTCGGAACCATCAGCGTTTAACAGCCTCGGTAGCCTCATTGCCACGCCCCCCTTGTTGATACTGTTGCCGTAAACTGCCCATTTGCCGTGACGCTGACAGTGTTTGACGCGCCCGGCACAAGCCGTATTTCGTCCGTGCTGTCTGCACTCCTGTTCGCAAGCACGCTCTGACCATTCACCGTGATCCGCAGATATCCGTCATCGGTGTGCGATATTTCAAGCACCTGCCCCGGCTGCACGCTTGCTGCTATTACAAATTTATCACTTCCGCAAGAGATTGTCAACGATGTGATAGCCGTTGTGGCCGTGATTTTCGCATCCAGCACGCAGGATTCAGCGTTTCCGGGCGCAAACAGGGCCATTGACGCGGCTGTTGTGGCTGTTGCTTGCGACGCCATGGCCGTGAAGCAACCCTCCCAAAACGGTTTGCTATAGGCCATAAACTGTATCGATACCGTGTCCGTCCAATTCCGCACACTGCCTACAGACGGTAACTTTGCCGCGTCGATGTACAGCCGTTGACCTGTGCGGTCGTTGATCTCAAGGAAGCCGGGCTTTGTTGCCCATTGGGCTATCCGGCTGTAGATGTCCGTGCGCTGAATGATGCCATAAGCGCGAATGGCGAACGTCACAGTCACAGACAGCCCATCACGCACACGGCCCGCATAGTAGCTCCTGTTGGCATAGGGCATTGACTGCACCGTTTCAACCTCTGACGGGTCATCCTCCACGATATCGGTGATGATGACATCCTCCCCAAAGTCGTTCAAGCTGATTCCGTTCAGCCGCACGTCATAGCGTCCGCCTATCATGAATATCTACCCTCCCATGCCGCCATGGCTATATTCTGGCTTACACGGCCCGTCACCATGTCGCCTACACGCTGGCTATCCATATTTACCGACACGCCAGACATGCCCGCCACAACGGCGCTGTATACCGCAGAGGCGATAGCCGACACGTCAATATTGCCGGACCGCCCGGCGCGCCAGTCCGCCGCCTGTGTGCGGGTTAGTACGGCTTCGTCGCGGTGCAGCAGCGCGGGGAAGTTGTCATAGGGGACGCGGGTCAAGCCTGTGGCAAATTTGCCACCACCACCACCATACTGTCCACCATCTCCACCTATTCTAACGGCTGTCTTTTCGGCTTCGCTAGCAAGCCCTAGGAACTCCATGACTTTGTCTACAGCGCTACTAATCCACCCGACAACACTATTCCACCCATCAACAATCCCCTGAATGAAGCTATTCCACGCCGACGGGATTGTGATGCTGAAAAAGTCAACAATGGCATTGTATGCTATAGTGACCCATTCCTTGATAGTTTCCCAATTCGAGATTATCAAGCTCAAAGCGGTGAAAATCAAAGATTTTGGATGCATAACGGTCCACAAAAGCGACAGAGTGCCGACCACGGTCATCAATGCCGCTTGATTGTTTATTAGCCATTGAGAAAATGACCACATGTCGCTCAAAAAACTCCATGCATCGCTTCCGTTTTCTGCAAGGCTTTGCAACGCTTCGCTTATGCTTCCGCTGGCTAATAGCTGATTTAGGAAATCCATGATTCCTTCAAACGTCATTTCTGCTATTCCGCCCAGCGTTTCACCAAACTCTTTAAGTTTTTCCTGTACTGTTTCGTTCTGCAAAAATTCCGTCAATTCTTGCGCAAATGGTGTGAATGCGGATTCTATAGGTGCGCCAATCACAGCCAACACGTCACGCTGCCAAACAGAGCTAAGGTTGCCGAGCACGTTGGCTAGGTTGTTGCTCTCTCGCTCCGCCTGCCCCATAGCTCCACTTTGGTTGTAGATGTCCTCCGCGACATCCAACATCAGCATTTGCTTTTGCGCCTCTGACAGGTCAATCCACTTTTTGCCGTAGCGCTCTAGCGCGTAGGAGTTTCTTTGGCTTTCAGAGGTAAAAAGACCGATAGCGTCACCGGCCTCAGTGTTTCCGCGTTCAAAGGATCGCAATCTTTCGTCCGCATCTTCCAACGATATATCATAGTACGCCGCCGCATCAGCCGCAAGGCGCATATGCCGGTCCATTTCTACGATTGCTTCATCAGCCTCAAGGCCCGCGCCCTTGAACTGCGCAAAAGCCTTAGTGCCAAGTGTTTTCAAACGGTCAGCAACAATGCCAGTATCAGCGGCCATTCCCGAAAACACGGTTTCAGCAGCGTCCCCAAGATCGCCGAAAGTAGCCTCAAACTGCGCAACCTCCGCGCTGACCATCGCGGCGGCATTCACAACGCTTTGGGCAAAATCTGGTATAGCAGAGGCCAAGCGCCTTATGCCACTAGCAAGCAGGCTACCAAAAGCAACGTCTAAGGCGCTTACACTTTTTCTTAATGATTCAAACTTTCCTCCTGCGCTTTTGGCATCGTTACCGGAACTTTTTATATTTTTACCGGCATTTTTTGCTTTTTTCCCAGCGCTGTCAGATGATTGACCGATACCATATAGTGATTTATCAATGCTCTGATATGCCTTTTTCAAGGCATCAGACATTGTCATTCCTTCCTTTCGGAAAGCCTGCGCAAGCTTCATTACGTCGCCTTTATAGCTCGATAAAGGCTTTCTTGCATCTTCCGCAGATTCTTCAAGATTTTCAAACATCTTGCTTGCGCTTCCAATGCTTTTGGAGAAACTGCTCGTATCAAGTCCTATTGAAGCCTGCAACGCAAATACATCCACGCTTTACCCCTCCTTCCTCAAAAACTGAAAAATGCCCTTTTCGGCAGTCAAAATCGTTTCCGCGCCACCCTCGCGCTTTTTCTCACGCGCACCATGCCGCAGCCTTTCCAGATCATCAACAATGCTGGGCATGTCCTTGGCCCCAAGGCCGCGCGCTATGGCCTCAAGTATCATTGTTTGCCTTACTTTGACCAATTCTTCGGCCTCTTTTTCGCGCAAAATAAGGCTTAAGCCGCCAACCGTGAGCGGAACGGTGCTTGATGCGATCACACCAAGCACGCGCCCACCCCCAGCAGCGGCGGTTAGAAAAAAAGCTGTTTCAGGTCAGCGTCCCATACGGCCTTAGCGTCTGCCAGCGTGTCCTTGAACGGCTGGGCCTTGATTTCTTCGGCGCTTTTCCCAGTCAAGGCGGAAAGAATCTCCACGGTATCGTCCATCCTAGCGCCAGCAGCCGCGCCAAGCATGGCCATATAGGCGCTGAAAACGCTTCTGTTCTTTCCATCGGTCATCACCTTCCGTACGTTCTGGTCGGCCATGATCGCGTCAACGTGCGGCACGAGCCGCGCCGTCATCTGGAATCCATCAACCGTGGACATTTCGGACAGTTTCATGTGTCATCCTCCATCACGCAGCAACGCCAAAAAACAGAATCTTGATAGGCAATTCGGTACTGGACACATCGTCCGCATGTCCCACAAACTCAAAGGGCAGGGTGCCCACGTCCTTGTCGGTGGTCTGGGTGTTCAGGCCGGTGGTGCAAAGCGCGTTTTTCAGTTCCACCAGCACGATACCGTCAGAACCGTGATTCCCCACCCATACAAGGCTGGGAATGTAATCCCCCTGCTTGATGGAGAATCGCGGCTGCACGGTGATCTTTGCGCCTTCGCCGGTCTTGTCCGCCAGCGCAAGCACGTCTTTCAGGTTGTCCGGGCTGTACTCCACCAGCGTGCCGGTGATCTTCACTTCGGCGTTATCCATGCGCTTAGCGCCCACAAAGGACATGCGCTTGCCGTCCACTTCCGGCTCCCAGAAGGTGTAAGCGCTCTGGATATTCACGCCGCCCTTGGTGGCCCCCATCAGGGAAGTTCCTTCTTCCTTCGCCGTTGCAATCAGCTGGGCAAGGGTCGCAGCGTCCGTAGCGCTGGCATATTCAAAATCTTTCAGCAGCATGCCCGCGTCAAAAATCATCTGTTTGAAGCTCTCCGCCCGAACAGGCGTAATCATCCCAACATCAGCCATGTTGTTTTACTCCTTTCTCAAATAGTCGTCAGCCATCTAACGGAAATGTTGATGTATCTCCGTCTAATGGAATCGCTCACTTCGTCCCGTAGCGGCTGAATGAACGGGCTTCCGGGTGACAGCCACACAATGCCATCATCACACAAAATCCCGATTCCTTTCCCGATCTTCTCCGACAACTCCCGCGCCTTCAATGCGATAGGCTTTTCGCTTGTTCCGTAATAGTACAGGTTTGCCGTGATGGACGTTTCCTGCGCGTACCAATTCCCCATGGGCAGGCTGTACGTTAGATAGGGGAAAACCGCATCGTCCGGTACAAGGTTCTCCGCATAGGCTGGAATACCAAAAGACTTAAAAAACTGGTATAGCGCCTCGTCCTTGGTCACGTCAGCGCCCACCTTTCAGCCGTGAAGAATTTCAGGTCAAAACTCGCGGATTTCGGTGCCTGTTCGTCTGATGGGTCGGACGTGACTCGGTAGGTCTGTTTGGTGGTTTCGTCACGAAAAACAGAATGGTACTCAATGGGAAGGTCTCTTTTCACAAGCACGTTATACACGCTCGTAACGCCCTGCTTTTCGGCTATTCGGGCCTCCATGCTGCTTTCCAAAGCCTGATAGTTTTGGAATTCTATTCCGTCCTTCCATGCGGTTTCATATCCTCCAAACCCGTCAGGCACGTTTGTTTTTTCCAGCAGAACGCACTTCCTGCCGTAGTCATCCAAAAGCATTACATGTCCACCCCCTTGATCTTCCGCCACGGGTTCAGCCTTGCCCGGAAAACGTCACGCCAGCCAACTGCCAAGCCCTGCGCGTTGGTCGCTTTGCTGTAGCTATACCCTCCAAAGCTCTCGGACGTGTACGGGCTTTCCTGCCCGTTCTTGTCCACCCATGCCTTGATCTCATCCGATAGCGCTATCAATGCCTGAGGAACCGCCATAGCGATTACAACGCCGTCAAAGTCCTCATCCGTAAGGTCAGCAGCGGGATAGACGTGCAGACCGTCGTTGAACACGCTGCCTTTCATCCAGAAGTATTGACCTTCGGCAAGGAAGTCAAGCGCAATGCTGCCGCCTTTAATGCTATACTTCCCGGCATGTCTGCCATCAGGGACCACAAACAGATTGTTGATCTCCATCAAGATTTGCTCCAGCATTGCGCTGCCTCCTTTCCTTATTTCTTCGTGACTTTTGTTTGCGTGGCTTGCTTTTCTGTTTTGTTGTCCTGCTGCTTCACACCGAAAACAGTTTCACCGTTTTCATTCTTCCAGCAAGTCTTGCCCATCGTATCGCCCCTTACTCAGTCACGTTAGACGTGGACACATAAATGCCCTTCACTTTGTTCTCATACACATCATTCAGGCCATAAACGCGGTAGCCAAACTTCCATGCATCGGCGGTCTGATTGTCTTCCGGGCGAATTACTTTCGCGTCCTGATGCTTAAGCACCTGAATGACGGCGGGCTTGTGAATCAGCTCGAAGTTAATATTGTTCGCGCCAGTCTCACGCGCATATCCGCCAGCACCGTTCGCAGTCAGCTTTACGGTTTCATAGAAACGGGACTGGGGAACAATGGTAACGGAAGCACACTGGTCAAAGAAAGTCTTGGCCTTGATGGTATCCATGTTCATGATGTCTTCGTAGCCAGCGGCGGTGATGAAAAGATGCCGATCATTCTCAGGCACTTCATTTTCAGTCAGCTCGCGCCAAGCGGCAGAAACCTTCTTGTACCAGCCGCCCTCCGCAATGGCCGCATCATCGGCAGTATTGCCCTTGTTTGCAGCATAGGCCGCAAAGCGAACTGCATCAATCTCAGGCACAACATAGGAACGCAGGAACTCACCAGCAAGACGGCCATAGGCCACGCCAGCGGTTTCCTCGTTATCCATGTTGTCAACCACGAACATTCTTCCGCGCTCGTAGTTGAACGGGATGCTTTCATTCGCCAGAGATACCTCGCCAGCAACATATCCAGTCACGCGGTCATAGTCAGCCAGGCCCTGCAATGTCATCTTCTGAACGATAACTTCATGCGCTCCGGAAGTGTAGCGCACCAGATCGTCAGCGGTGTCCAGCTTTGCCGTCAGAGATGCCAGCTTATAGGCTTCATCAAGCAGCGGGGTATAATTCTTGAAAAGTGCGGCGGAAAGATTCTGCGCCATTTATCATTTCTCCTTTCAATTTACCGGCAGTCCCATAGCCTTTCTGACTGCCAGCAAGTTGTCTTTGTTGGGTTCTTCGGTCAATGTAGGCGGGTTCGCGGTAGGCGCTCCCTGCGTGGTGGTTGTGGGGATGAAGTCCGCCCATTCAGCCTTGATACCTTCCGCCAGCTTGTCCGCGTCCTTCGCCTTGCCATCCTCTGCCAGCTCCAACCCATCAATGATAGGCCCGGATGCCCGCATTACGGTGTCAATGCGCTTTTCGCTTACGCCGGATGCTTTCAGCAGGTCGCGGTAGGCGCTTTCCTTGGCGACTCTGGTTTCCTTGGCGGTCTGGTCGGCCTTGTAGTCGTCAAAGGCCTTTTTCAGGTCTTTGTACTCTTTGCTGTCCGTGACCTTCGGGGCCTCTGCCGCCGGGTTTTCCGCCTGATACTCTTGCACCTTCTTTTCCGCGTATGCATTGCGGGAGGAAAGATGCTCCTGTACCAGCGCGTCCTCCAACTCCTTGGGGATTTCCACGCCGCTTTCCTTTGCGACGTTTCGTATAAATTCGCGGGTAAATGCCATGTTTCAGTCTCCTTTTCATTGGCCCGGTTCTTCGGGGCGACTGTTGTATAAAAACCGCTGTGCGTCGCGGTTGTTATCATTTCGTATGCGGGTTGGGATTTGCACCCAACATGGTGACGATTCCATCACCTTACGTATAGCGTCTACTATTTCGATTCAGAATCTATTTGGATTCCGTCTCGTTTTACCGACCTGAGTGGCACGCTGGCCGTCTATTCCGCCACCGCACACCTCCCTGTGGCCCATTATATCACATTTTCACGGATATGTCTAGCCCTAGCCTCTTTTCATTTCGGATTCAACAATATTTTTGTACGTGCCTATGTGATTGGCTATGGCGGGCTTTAGGTAGGGTTGTGCGCGCTGGCCGTGGGTGTAATGCCAGTTTCCTTTCGCATCTTGGTACACCCAAGGCGTATCACGACCACCGGGGTAGTATTTTCCCGTGCCGCACTCAACGTAAACTGCGTACGCCATATCGCTGCCCGCGTATACTGTCAACTCTGACGGCACGACCTTGTGCGTCAAACTGTTCTGCAACATTCCGGTATCAACGGGCACAAGATCAATGGCGTACCCTTCTGCCTGCTGGCCTATGCGCTCAAGGGCACGAAGGCAGGCGGATTTTAATTCCTCAAGGGTCAACTTGGCGTTGTTTGTGACCTTGATTTCAATCCCCACGGCTCTCCACCCACCTTTCCCATTCCTTATAGGTCATTTCATTCACAAGCACGTTTTTAGGCGTTCTTCGCATCTCTGCTTCTATGCCGTTCAGCCGCTTTGTGGATTCTTTCAGCTTTTGGCTTATTGTTTTGGCCTTTTCTGCGTCCTTTTCTGCCTCAAGCTGCTTTTCGTACCTCTTGTTTTTCTGCTTTTCCTTTTGCTGCTGTTCATACAGCCTTGCATATTCGGGCGTTTGCACTCGCATTTTGCGCGGCTCTGCCTCGATGTCGTCACCTTCGACGGTCCTCATTGCGCACCTGCACGAATATACCTCCTTCCCCGGCCCGTCAGGATCACCGGGGTACATCATCGCATAGCCTCCAATGTCAAAAGGCTGGTCAATGGGCACCGTCTGGCCGTCAGCGTTGGCATGGTCGCGGCGCGTTCGCTTGTCTTTGGTCGCCACCCACCTTTTGCGGGCCTGTATGCCCATTTCCGCCGCCCTCTCGAATGCTGCTTGCCTTCCACCATTCTCCGCGCTTGTAAAGGCTGTACGGGCCGCTCTGGTAGCGCTGGCGCGTTCCATAGTGGGTATGCGCTCCATCAGGTCGGAAACCATGCCTTTCAGCGATTGCCCACGCAGTATGGAGCTTGTCACGACGGCCTTGATCTGTTTCTGTCCCCACGCCAGGTCTATGCCGCGCTCAACGGCACGCTCTGGCGGGTAGTATGGCATTACCTCAGGCTTTTCTACCGCCAGACGGCGAATGGCCTGCTCGTTCCATAGCGTGAAATCAGTCTGGCCGTAAAGCTGTTCTATGGTGTAGGCCGTGTAGTTGGCGCTCAGGCTGTAAATGCCGGGCGTTCGGTCATTGATGTACGCAGCGGCCACCTCGTTAGCGTTGGTCATGCGCTCGGCTATCTTGTCCCTCAGCGCTTCGAACCGCTTTCCCCGGGCTATCTGGTTCAATCGCCATTTTTTGTAATAATCCTCTGTGATCTCCCCGGCCTTCAAGCGTGCAAGCATTTCCGCATCACGCTTGCGGAAAGATTCAAAGTATTCCTTGATGGTCTTTTCTAGCCCGTCCGCCGCTTCCTTGTACAACGCATAGATTTCCTTTTCAAGGGCTTTCAGGCGCTTGTCTGATTCGTCGCGGCCATAATCAGCTATTGGCATCCTCCGTCACCTCCTGGGGCTGGTTTGCTTGTGTCATGAAGCGATCCATGTCGTTCCTGTCAAGGCTCTCAAGGACTTCATCCAACTGGTCAGCGTCCCCAAGGATAGTCAAAATCTTTTTGACAACGTACTCCTGCCCCAGCATTTCAGCCGCCATCATGATAGTCTGTACTTCCTCCGATTTGTTTACAATCTGATTTCGGGTATAGCTAGGCTTGTCGTCAATCCCAGCCAGAGTTAACAGCCCGTTAATGCATCGCGTGACCTGCCGCTCAAAATCATCCGCTTTCAGGTCAAGCGGTACATAACTCGCCCGGATAGCCGTTGCGCTCTGGTTAGATGCCGTCACGGCGGAAGAATCGAACGCCTGAAAGTCCTCATACAGCTGCTTTCTGATAGCGTCAATGGTTGCCTGCGTCCCAGCAAACGGCGCTTCTATGGCGTGCGGCTCCGCATCTACTCCCGCGTCGCCGTCAACGTGCACCACCTTCAACTGTCGCAACTGCTGCAAAAACTGTGCATCGTCCAGATCTTCCATGCCGCCGCAGTTTTTCAGCACCCAATAGATCAGGTTACCCTCATCCGTGTTGTTCACTAGCTGGCTACTAGCCACATCCAGCGCGTCAACCGTGTTCCGGCGGCCTACAAGCTCGGACTTGCAACGTTCGTTGTTCTTCATAGGAACGATGGGAAATCCCGGATAATTCCAGCCGTCAACGATTTGAAGCCCGTCCGCCGTGCTCTGCTGGGATACCAGCATGTACTTGCGTTTTTGGTTCAGCGTTTCAATGGGTTGGCTTTTCCGCTGGATGTAGTCCGTAAATCCGTCAACCTCGTACAGCGTTGCCCGCAACGGTCGGCCCTCTGACGGGTCGCCCACCTGCCAATATCGGATACCTGCCATCAAAGCGCCGGTTTCCTCGTCATACAGGGGAACAAACTCGGTCAGTTTGAACACTTCCACATGGTCATAGTTCAGGAAGCAGAACGATACCCCGCATATCTGCGCATATGTCGCGGCGTCCACCATTTGCTCGTCAAAATTGCGGCCCATCTTTTCCTTGGTGGTGTCCTGCTGGAAGGAAACTCCGTTTGCAAGCAGGTAATTCGACAGCTGCTTTACCACCATCCCAAAGAAATGGCTTGCAATCTTGTGGTTTGGTGACCATATATCCCTTTGCGCCTTTCCCTTAAAATCATACACCAGCTTTTCATAGCGGTTTATGGTAGGGTTTTCGCCGTAGTAGTACAGAAACGCATCATGCGCATAAGTCACTTCTTTGGCGGCGCGGTGCTCGTTGATAGCCGTCAGGATGAATGCCATCCGCGCTTCCTCGCCCTGGCCAACCGCTTGCAAGTCTTGATAGGTTTTCATTGCATCAGCTCCTTACCTTGCTATTCTGCGTTCTCCGCGCTTCCAGACGCGCTCCAGGCCATAGCGTACCGCATCAATGTGATGGTTATTCGCGTCAGGGTACCCGCTCACTATGTCCCCGTCCTTCGTCCGCTCGTACTCATACGCCGCGAACTCTTTCCACGTCCGTGGGCACCGTTTCTGGTCAATCACGATTGCATCCAGCGATTGCAGCCACTTCATGGAATACTCCACGCTACCCGGTCCCTTGACTGCCCCGTAGCACGTCAGGCCCAGCTTTTGATAGTCCATGACGCTTTTCGGCTCCGCGCTGTCAGCCGTGATCCAATCGCCTTTCTGGATGCCGTGGGACAGCAGCATTTCGGCGGTTTCCCTGTTTCCCTTCTTCACGGTTTCCAATTCGTCAAAGATGTATAAAGTCCTTCTTGCAGCGTCATAATGCATTCGATTGAAGGCCCACGGGTCAGGGAAATAACCCCAGTCAACGCCATTATAAACCCGGTCAAAGGACGCTATCTGGTCATCCGTGATGGTATCGCCGCGCAGATTTTCAAACACATTCCCGCCTGTTCCAGTCGGCTCGCCAAGGTACTCATGGCGGTATGCACGTTCGTTGCTTTCTTTCAGGTATTCGGCCTCAAGCAAGAATTGCTCTCCAAGCCACTCGGGCGGCGCTTGCAGGTACGTGGACTTGTGACACATTCTGTCGGAACGTTCCTCTAGGCTATCAAGGTTCGCCCAGTTATCCCGGCTGATAGGCGGGTTGTAGCTTTCAAAGTTCCAGTAGACAGAACCGCCGCGCATGGTGGATTGCAGAATGGTGCGGATTTCTCCGCGCCCGGCAAACTGGTCTTTTTCTTCAAAGTGCGTGACGGCGATATAGCCGAACGGTACCTTGATGGACTTAATCTTCATGGGATCGTCAGCGCCCCGGAACATGATCTTCTGCCCTGTCGGCCTGTAAATCAGCTCAAGCGGCGCTATTTTCGCATCCCAGTATGCCGCCATGCCTAGCTTTTCAATGGCCCACATGTATTGTGCGTATACGCTATCCCGCAGGGTATTGCCCACCTTCCGCAGCACAAGCGCATGCGTGCCGGGGTTCGCAACCAGCAGCAGGAGAACCATAAGCGACACGGCAGAGGATTTCAGGGAGCCGCGCCCGCCAGACAGGTCGTAGTGCGTGTGCCCGTGGCGGAAAACATCGTGGGCGATAGGATAAAATGCAGACCCTATGACAGATGATAGTTTGACGTTAGACATCAATAACCACCGTAACCCTATCGTTAGTTTCCTGCCGTCCTTCAAAGGCTCCTGTGTGCTTCCCCAATAGCTCCAAGGCCCTGATCTTGTTAGAATACTTCAAGTCGCTTTCGGTCATGTCTGACGCTTCTTTGTCGGCTATTTCCTTTAGCTTTCTGATGACATAATCCTGATCTACTTTTGTTCTTTCTGCACGCTCTTTCATTGCGGAGCTTATAGCTTCTCGGATTTGATGTTTTTTCAAGTTTTCATTTCCAATAGCCCCGGCGGTCTTTTCGCTGTATCCTGCCCTTAAAGCGGCCTGTGTGGCATTAAAATCTATCAGGTATTCAGCAACAAACGCCTGTTGCTTTGCTGTCAACGCCACCAAATCACCGCCTTTCAAAAATAATATACTTTCTCATGTTCATTATATCACGAACAGCGCAGGAACACAAGAAAAAAGACCGGGATTTCTCCCGGCCAGTATTTACCGCTTGCAGAGCGTTCGGAAAATCTGCCTGTCAACAGGGTTCATGCTGTCAAGGTCTGTATCTTCGCGGTGAACGCTCCTGTCTGCGCTGAACCCGTCAGGATAGCGCCTTTTGAGCTTGTCAATGTTTGCCTGTGCGACATCTTCCAACATCCACCCGCTGGCGGTGCAAAGCTCAGCGATTCCCCACAGCAAGTCCCCGACTTCCAGCATCAAGGCGCCTTCGTCTAGCTCGTGTCCCTGATAGAGCTTTTGAAAATGCCCGTGGATTTCGCCGCATTCTGCCGCGATCTCGTGCAGGGCGTGCATGAGGATTTCGTAGCAAGACATGTCTTTGTTGATGGTTCTGGCTGCAAGGGCCTGATATTCATTCAGCGTCATGCTTTCCATTGGTCGGTTCCTCCTGTTTAGCGTCCATTTTTCGCGCCGCACTCGGGGCAGTAATTGCTCTCCCAATACTCTTTATCGTTACAAACGCTGCACAAAAAGAATTGCTCATCGTCCGTTTCGGCGCACAGCCATTCCCCATGCACCACCGGCGCAACGTCCTCTGATTTAACCATTCTTGCAATTTCAGCAAAATTACACCTATTTGCCTCAGTAATACAAAAATTTTTTCCATTATCGTGAATGTATTTTATCAGCTTTTCCCGATCAATGTAATCAGCCATGCTTTTCTCCTTTCAGCGTCTCCTCGGCGGCTTCACGGGTTTTTGCAATAATATAGCCCCGTTCAGTATCATGCAACACAGCGCCTGGTGTTGCATAAAAACCGCTGCTGATATATCCTCCTTTTTGGTCCACCGTATACGCCATTGATGGAGTGGACATAGGAAGCACCACGCACCGACCATCCCTGTCGGCCTGCGAAAGATCGCGGAGGCGGTCTAAGTCACCTGAGATATTCAATACAATATCGCGAATTTTTGAAATCGTTTCCGGCTCCAGCCCCGTGTTTTCATATGCTGCAAACCAGTCGATCTCTTTCCCGCTGTATTCTGTGTCTCCAATTCTGAGACGCCATTTCCCTCTGTCCATATATGTCAACCGCTTCACGCTCATTCCTCCTTCGTCCCGCGCCACTCTTTCTCATGATTCCACACAGAAATGGAATCTGCGTTATCTCTAAGCGAAGTGTATATGTCGTATTGAACAATCGGAAATATCTTTTCGTCGATAAAGTCGGACAGGTCATCAACAGCTGAGGATACATCGTCCAGTTCTTTTATTGCCGCGTCCCTCTGCCTATCTGCTGTATCTGCACGTGCCAGCAGCTCAGCGCTTTCTTTCTGCAACTGTTCGACTTTTCCGAACAGGTCGGTGATGGCGTTGGCGGCTTGCTTACACGCATATCTAGCTCGTGTGTTAAAACTGATGCATTCGCTCCAGAACACCAAGTTTTCAATCAAAGATTCGTAATCCATGTCAGTACTCCCTATCAATTTAAAAGTTTGCCGGGCATGCGCAGCACGGTTTACCATCCATGCTTGACGGTGGATTATGCGCACACAGCCCGCAAGGCCCGCCATTCAAAATGTCAAGAACCGATTTCCTGTACTCCACCTTTGCCTCCAGGTTCCGCACGTCCTGCTCCGGCGCACCCCGGCGCTTGGCCATGTCAAGGTTCCTGGTGGCCGTGGAAAGCTCCTTTTCTGCGCGGCGGATGATTTCTTGTAGTTGCATGTCAGTCCTCCTCTCCCTCCGGCGGGCGTTTTCCGTCGTCTATTTCAAATTTAATCTTCATCTGGGCTGGGCAAAGGTCTACCTCCGGCCGTCGTTTGCCTGTCCACCTTAGCCCACCAGCCTGTCCTACACATTTCCACCCGGCGGCTTTTAGGCTGGCTCCGTTCTCTGTGTCCAGTATGTAGGTGATAAGCTTATGATAGCCCATCGCCCGTGCTGCCCGCCAAGCTGCTGCGTAGAGCATAGAGCAAGCGTTTCTGGTGCCATCCGTGCATAACCTGTTTACTTCCAGCGTCCATCCATCATCCAGATATCGACTCACCGGACGCCCCACAATGGCGACGCCCACGATCCTCTCGCCATCCGTTGCCCCGATGGAAAATTTGTGGCCGACAACTGGCTTATGGTGCCGGTGGTGCTGTTCCACGAATGCGTTGGCCTTGTCTCCCAACAGGGCCAGGCGTACTTCATCCATCATTTTCACCCCTCAAGTAGTAGTCCATTGGAATTTGTACTTCATTCAGCCATTCCCAGCTAAAACGCTGATCCGGTGTGATTATTCCGGCATCCTCTAGTTGAAATCGTCTTTCGAAATCGTGTACTGTATGACCATCGGCCTTAAACGTCACAGGGCTGTCCATGTCCCATTTCAGCATCAAGGCCCACAAATCTGGGTATCTCGTGCGCAACAACCGAAGTTGGTCAACGCATTGATTATGGCAGAACCAGCACCCCCCCCTGGTTGCTGTTGTGTAGATCGGCGAAAGCAAGTCGTTTTCTTCACACCATTTACGGCACATGACTTCCGTCCATCCGGCTTCCACAAGCGGGCTTTTCTTGGTGTCAGACAGATTGTGAAAGCGGTTCGGCTCGTCTGCGGCTATTCCAACATAGATAATGTTGTTTCCACGTTCCAACTTATCTAGCGGCGGCATTTTAACGTCGCTGTTGCACCAAGGCCCTTTTGGTATCGGCCATCCGTATATCGTTCCTGGGCGTTTTTGACCGCGGAGTACCCGGTAAAACGCTTGCTCGTATGTAAGCCGCCCTCGAACATGCTCCGCCTCAATGCCCCACCGTTCCTTTATGATCCTGTCCGCCTTGTCCTTGAAATGTACCATTGGCGGCAGGTCGGCCGGGATGGTGTCTGTAGCCCACACATCAGCGGTGACGATCCGGTCAAGCGGCCAGCCAAGCTGCTCGATTGCGCCCAGGCAGGCTAAAGAATCCTTGTCAGCTAACCATAGCTGAGAGATAATATATGCTCAGCCATGATACACACGCACCCCCTTCGGCCTATATCCTCCAATAGCGTTTTTGCAAACCTCCTTCGATTCCTCGCACGCCACCAGAACGCGCATGGGCTTGATGTCATCCATTGTTGTTCCCTCCTGCTATCTGATTTTCATTGGTTGATTTTTCTTTTGTTTTCTGCTCCCATTCTTCTTTTCGGTATACTGATGCACTAAAAATTGCTTCTTTTACGTCAAATTCAAGTTCTCTCACATCCTCATGTCCATGTTTGCACTTGCACAATACGGTGGTTCTCATGTATCCGCGTGAAAGATCGTTAATATTTTCTAATTCTTTTACAATTTCCATTTCGCATCCACATATTTTGCATGGTTGTTCAAATACTTCAGAAAGATTTTGCATGCAATCCCTCCCAAAATTAAAACGCACCGAATGAGTGTGACGGCACCCATTCAATGCGCTTTAGGTTGACAGATGTTTGGTTCTGTGTTGCAGATGCCGTCACATCTATCAACGCAGATATTATAGCACGACTTTACATGATTGTAAACCCCAAAAATTAAAAAAATGCTGTGCTGGTGTGCGGGCACCAGGCACAGCGGTTGATTGCAATCAGCGGGGTAAGACTGAAAGCAATCAAGACAGTTATATTTTAACACAAATCATAATAAAACGCAACTTAAGTTGTTATGAAACTGAAAATACATAATTTTTTGTTGTTATAGTTTCACATTCTTGTTATGGTGTTTAACTCGGTGAAACGTAAAAAGCTAGTATTTTCAACGGTTTTATCATCATGTTACACATTTACACCCGTTTCACCACTTTTTGTTGCTTTATTTTTTAAGTGTCAAAAATATCTAAAAATAGGGGGGGTGTGTGTATGCTATATATAGCATATTGTTTTTTCGTGTAACAGGTGTAAACGTGTAACATCAGCGCCCGCCCTCCATCTGTTTGAATTGCTCCAAAACCTCGCTATCCGTTTCTATGGTTGAATTTTCATCGTTGAAGCCGGAAATCACATCAAGAACGACGCAACGTGTAATAGTTCCGTTCAGTCGTTTCACCTTTGTGCGCTTGCCACCCTGCCGCTCTATGCGGCCTTTTCTGTCGGCCCACGAGAGGAAACTGGCAGGGTTAAAGCCCGCGTCAGTCATGATCCTATCAAAAACGCCCTTGATGATATAGGCTTTCCCGGCTGATTCGTCCACAGTCCCCCAGCACTCGCCGGAGTAGTCCCCAAAGCTGTTGGGGTTGAATCTGGAAGGGTTCGACGCGATAAAATCACACAGCCAGTCATAGGCCCGCGCGTTCGTGTCTGCCTGTTCCTGCGTCACAAGATACGGCTTGATATCGTCAGGCGTGAGCAGTTTCCCGTCATCAAAAATGAGCATTTCGGACATTGCGTCGGCTGCAAGAAGCAAGCTCGCGGAAAGTATTTGCTTGTCTGTTGCAAGGCCAGACAGCGCATCATAGTATTGTTTCTGCATGTCGGTGGCAAGCTCCATAGCGTCGGCATGCTCTGTCAGTGCCTTCACAAACCGCTTGCCTGCAAAACCGTAGTTTTTGACCAATTTCAGGTATGCCGCTCGCGGGTCCCTGAACAACTTTTCAGTGCATTCAACCTCTATCACGCGGTTCACCGCGCCCGCCTTGCTTCCGGCTGTCGTTATGGGCTGCTCGCCGCTTGTTAGGATCGTGTTCCTCCACTTCTGCACGGCCTGCACGCCGCCAGCCTTAGCGCCACGCGTCTTGCTTACACCTTCGCACAAGGTGTATATCAGTTCGTCAAACTCTTTTCGGTTTTGAATCAACTGCAATTCATCCAGACACAGCGGCAAGTTTCCGCAAAAAGCTGCCATCTGCTCGCAGCCCACAGCCGTTGCGCGCATAGTTTTCACATATCCGCCAATCTCTGGGTATGCCCACACGCTGGCCGCAAGAATTAATGCAACACTTTTACCAATACCGGCAACGCTTCCCCACAGATGCACGATGAATGGAAGGGCACCCATGCGCTCAATCAGCGGAGAGGCGAAGCTGGCCGCAAGCGCAATCCTGCACGGTATGCTGTCCCCTGCCCGGACTTCTCGCGCGACTTCAAGCCATTCGTCAAAGCTGCCGCTTTCGTGAACGGCCTTGAAAGCGTCGCCATACAGCGCGGCCCCATCGTATTGCAGATTCTCAACGTATGGCGAAAATCCGTACCCATCAACCCAACCAAGCCGACCCACGGTTTTCTCTTCCGGCAACTGGTCGTAGTTCATGTCCTCCATCGCTGTCAGGTATTTCACCAGCTCCTTGGCGCTCTCACTGGTTACACTAATGCCGCACCCTGCTAGTGCTGTGATCTGCCGTGCATTTGATAGCGTGGCCTTGTCAAATACAGCTTTTCGCCATCCCGTGCCACGACTGAAAGATACCTCTATGCGCACTTCCCCGGTATCAATGTTCACCAACCGCTTTGTAGGCATGATGGGGTGAGGGCACACAACGGTAATACCGCCGTATGAATTTTGATACTTGATCTCATCGTCATAGCACTCATACGCCCCGCACTCAAGCTCAAGGGGTTGCCCGCTGAATGCCGTGACGTTCTTGGCTATGTCCCGCGGCCCATTGCCAAGCTGCGACTTGCAGTATTCCACCCACAGTTTGCCAGCGTTCGGCACCTGTTTTTCCTTGGCATCTGCTACCATCATGCCGCGCAGGCGCTCAAGCTGAAACGCATTGTCACGGAAACTATACAGCCATTCATATGGCGCTATGCTTTGGTAGTCCTCTTTCGTCCACTGCTTGATTTGATCCTCCGGCCTGTTCCGCAACCGCTGTTCCATATCTCCCCATCCTCCCCTTGAATTGCAAAAGCGCGTCCTGCGCCTGTTCGTACTCGTACCTGATTTCCGGCAGTAACCTCACAGCCGCCGCCCATCTGACATCAAATTCAGCGCCGTTTTTCGGCCTGTATCTGTCCACTATCCTACTACATGCCAGTAAACGGTCAAAACAGGCCCAATAACGGCTTTCTAACCTTTCCCCTTCCTCCCTATTAAGTTTGAGCTTTAAGGCGCGTTTCTGCGCAACCTCGCGCGATTTTCGCATATCCTCGCTTGTCTCTTTGCGATTGATAGGCAAACACAGCCCAAAATCGTTGTCGAGACGGACAACAGCCTGCCAGAATCCAATACCGTACCACATCATAGCGAATTTTATCACATCGCCACCCTGCCCGCAACCAAAACAGTGCCAACCACGCGCAGGGTCGGCATACACTTTCAGGCTAGGCGTTTTTTGATCTCCGTGGAAAGGGCACAGTGCGCTACCGCTCCTGTCCAGTTTCAACCCCACATGCTCGCACAGGTCCCTAGTGCTTACCTGATTTTTTATCAATTCTGCAATCTCTTTTTTCGTCATAACTCTTACCCGCATTCAAGTTTTTTTTGTAAAATTGAGGGAGCCGACAAATTCCGGCCCCCTCGTTCCCAAAAATAGCCACCCTTCAATGCACTTGCTGCCCATGCCCCAGCATCTTGCACACAGAGCGGCACCAGCCCGGAAGGAACGGGAATGGCGCGGCTTATAGCCGCTTTGGGATGGTGGGCGCATAGGGATTCGAACCCTAAACCATGAGCTTATGAGGCCCCAGCGCTGACCATTGCGCCATGCGCCCATGCGCGGGGATCACTCCCCGCCTAGTATGTCCAGAATGGCGCGCCCTGCGTCCTGATGTGTGCAGAATCTCCATTCAACGTCGTATTTTTCTTGCATCGTACTCATGATCTTTGACAGTATCACCCCACTTACAGGCGGTCGCGCTGCTTGTTTGACTGACAACATTCTACCACACGCGTGGGCTTTGTCAACCTTCTCCCAGCGCGCACGGCGCGGATTTGTCCATTGCTGAACATCATCAAGGCTTTTGATCTGCGTGCCTGCCTCGACCAGCACGACAAGCCGGATTCCGTTTTCTTTGGCCCGCTCGCATTCGCGCTTGAATCGCTCATGTTGCTGTATCAGGTTGTTTTCGACCTCTGAAAGGCTCGCTTTTCGGTCAACAACCGTTGAGAGGTTGTCCAGCCGTCCATAGTCCCCGATAGGCAGTTTTGAACGCATCCAGCGCACTCCCTCGCGGTCAAAGTGCGCTTTCACGTGATCCCATTTCTGTTCGCGGCTGTCGCAGATAATTGTTGAATCAAAACGGCAATTCTTCATCCGTCACTTCCTCAAACCCATCATCGGAACCAGCATCGAGAACGTTCACAGCCTGCCCGGCCTTTGTCTGCTTGGCATAGAAAATAGCGTCACGCTCCACGCCGTCATTGCCCCTAAAAGGCCGCATATGGAGGATGCAGCACCGCCCCACAAGGTCTGAGATTT
This sequence comes from uncultured Bacilli bacterium, assembly GCA_944363805.1. Next base: position 8,403 of record CALVVH010000086.1, on the reverse strand, counting down.
CAAATTCTGCGCCTTTTTCGATGCCAAGCGCATTTGCCAGCTTTCCGATTTTCTCAACAGGCCACGCGCCGCTTTCGTTCTGGTAGAAGTTCTTGAAAATGTGTTTCCGCTGGTACTTCTGCTCAACGTCGCTTCTCACCTGAAAATCAAGTGCGATGACAGGCGCGCCCGTCGTTCTGGTTGTTGTCTCAACCGCCTTGAGGCAAATAACCTCGTAGTCACCCTCAACCATCAGCCCGCCGTCATTTTCATATGCCTTGAATGCCATTTGTCAAACCTCCCAACTTTTTTGGTATGTTTCCATCAGCTCGGCACCGTCCAAGTATTCCAGGAACGCCTTGATTGTTCCTTGAATTGGTTCAAAGTCCCCGCGCCGGTACTGCTCCATGTAGCAGTATTTGCCGTCGAAAATCAAATAGTCGAAGCGCAGGGCCTCCGGGAAAAGCTCCATGTACATGGGATGCTGGGTTGAAAATTGGTATTTTCCGTATTCGTAACGCTGTACGCGCTTGATGTCGGACAGAATGCCAGCTTTCAGCGCATCAGCAACGCCAACAAGCAGGATTTCGCGCCCGCAAACCTTGATTTCCTTTTCCTCGCGTACTTGCAGTTGTGCCCCACACAGCCGGTTCCCAAACTGCGCTATTGCCCTGATTTCTTCGCCGCTCTTGTCGCTGTCTGGCGCTTCATTGTTGATATATCGCGTCACAGCAGTCTCAAAGTCAATGCCATCCTGCATGGCCTTTGTCTTTTGCCTCTTTTTCCGTTCCAGCGCGTCCAGAAAGGCCCCGAACGCGGATTCGTCCGCGTCCGGGTCAGTTGCACGCCTCCAGCTCTCAAGCAGGCTGTGTGTCATTTTGTACATATGCTTTTGCCTCCTTGCTGTATTTGGCCCCCAGGGCTTTGGCCTTTTCATTCATCAGCTTTCCAAGCTCCTGCTTGCTGGTCAGAGCGTGTTTCATTTTGCCGATTTGCCCAGCCGCCGCATTGAGATCATCAAGCGTTTCGATGCATTCAATGACAGCTTTCCCGTCCTCCATGGCTTCATCATACGCGGAACGGTCCACGGTATAGACGGCCATTTCTTTTCTGATGTTCTCGCGGGCTGCATCAAACAGACGCGTTATAAAGTCGTTTTTTGCTCCTGCTGGGAGGTCCGGCACTTCTAACACGCCATTGATACCATAGCAGGCTTTTGCAAAGTATTCTTCCGTCGGCGTGAACCCCAAACAGCGCTTTTTGCCGACAACGTACATATAGCACCCCAGGTCTGCCGGGGTCCATACGATATCTTTTGCGCTTCCCTCACAGCTCAGGCGCTGGGTGATGACGTCTCCCTTCTGCACTTCGGTGGTGTGAAAGATGATAATGCAGTTTTTCTTGTCAACAGCCCTTATCTGGTGTGTTAGGCGGTCAAACTCGCGCTTGATGACACCAAACATGGCACGCCCATCCCTCGCGGCTTTCGGGTCCTGCTTCTTTGCCCACGGCTGCATGAGCTGGATCAGGCTTCCGCCAGTGTCCAGTATAACGCTTTTCGCGGCCTTGTATTCCTCGCTTTCCATGTCCTCCAACATTTCCTCGTAGGTGTCCGCCTCGCTGGCTGGCTTCCTGTGCTCCGCACGCACACGGCTAATGCCCCTGTCGAGGTCAAAGAGAATCGGATCAGGCGCAGACAGGGCAAGCGTGGTCTTTCCGATTCCGGGGCTTCCGCTGATAATCAGCGTGAAGTTTTTGTTCGAAAAATCCAGTTGTTCCGGCTTCTTGATTGCCATTTCCCGTTCCTCCCTTAAATTTCTATGGTTGCAGTCCTCAACCAGTCTCGGTATGCGTCGTGTTGCGGATCAAGCTCAAGCCATTCGTCAACCCAATCAGCTATGGTGTCCGGCTGCTTTTCGGAAAATAGGCGAAAAGCGTCCTCTAGGTAGTCTTTAACGCTGCAAGCGTCGTACTGGTTCATGTGAAGCCCAGCCGCCACCACATCTGCCTGTTTCCTATGCTCGCGCACGTACTCAAGGCGCGTTTCCGGTCTGTCGTGGCGTGTTCCGTGTCTGTAGTAGTCACCAACTACCATAGGATTTTCAATCATATCATATCACCCCGTATTTTTGTATACACCTTTTCTTGAAATTGTTTGAAAGCTGCCGTACCCTTTCGCGCGTAATACCCATTTCACGCGATATTTCTGCCAGCGTTTCACCGCCAGCGACACGAATTGCTATCCCGTATTCGCGTTGCATGCCTAGCGCGTCCGCTGTCTGTTTTAGGCTTCTCGCTATCTCAACGTTAAGCACACTTTCCTCGACGTTTTTTTTGGATGGCACCAGTTCTCCTAATGTGATTTCTTTTCCCGGCACCTTCCAATCAAGGCGCAGCGGGCTTTTCCCCGGATTTCTGCGCATGGTTTGATCCATCTGGCGGCGCATGGCGAATTGACGGAAAATCAGCTTTGATGCGTATGTCGTGAATGCATACCCACGCCCTGCATCATACGTCTGCGCGGCGATGCACAGCGCTATATATCCATCACCTATAGCATCATCAATGCTTCCATAGACGCGACCGCACCAATCGTATTTGTTTGCGATGAAAGGCACCAGCTTTTCGTTTTCCTCCACAAGCGCCCTTTCTTCATCCGTCAGGGGCCTATCTGTTTTTTTCACTTGCTTTTACCTCTCCCACTCGGTATACTATGATGTTCCCTTTCCCCGTTTCTTTCCCTTGCACCAGCCCGCGTCATCGCGCGGGCTTTTTTTATTTCAGGTATTCGGAGTACACCCATCCCATTGCCGGGCAGTCATCACGCCCCGGCCAGCGCACCAGCGACCATCCGTCGCGGCTTTCCAGCACATCCACCACCGCGCCGGGTGCCAGTGCGCCACGCAACGCGCCTTGAATGTCCGGCTCTGCGCGGATGTTGAGACTGCTGTTTTCGTTGATGTCCACTACCTCCCCGATAGCGTTGGCCGTCCAGAACAGGATGAACACAGCCACGGCCAAGAACAGCAGCACCATCGGAACGGCCACATAGCGCGTCACGTCCCTCTGATAGTCATACAGCGCCCGGCGTATCTTCTTGCGCTCTCCTCTCTTTGTTCTAAGTTCTATTTCTAACATTTTTTCACCACCTCACTCGTTTTTTGGGTATGGCTTTCAGAATTTCATCGACGCTCACACCATATACGCCAGCCAGCGCCATGACCGCCGATGCGCCGGGCTCGCTTTTTCCACTCTCCCAGTTCAGCACCGTGACGTGAGAAATTCCAAGCTGACGGCCTACTGCTTCAGTGCTCAACTTTTTTTCTTTCCTGATTTCCTTGAGTGTCATTACCTCACCCCCTTTTTCTATATCTTAGCACACTTTTGCATTGCTGTCAATATTTTTTATAATATTCTCGTATTCTTCCCACCTGTGCGGCCTGATCGGTCGCAGGTACGGAGCAGTATTAAAAACCAGCACCAGCGCCGGGCCGATTCGCGGGTAGCTGTTTGTGTAGCAGTGCGCGACTAGCTCACCAGCTTATATGCGTTGCTTGATTCGATTGTGGTATGGGTACATGCAAGTCACCTCCATTCAATCCTTGCTACGTCCAGCGAATCCATTATACCGACCGTAGTTGTTGCGTGCGGTTTTCGCAATCGCCCGGCCGTTGGCATATCGTAAAAGCTCCGCAACACGGCGCGCGTCCTTTTTCGACACATAGTCGAAAGTAAGCGGACCGTACCACGTGAGCTGACGGAGTTTGAGTTTCCGAGCCATTCTGGCTATTTTCCGTGCGACAGCCTTGAAGCTGTCGTCTTTCGCAAAACTCCACGGAACTTCGATCGTCACCGTGTTTGTATTCTTGTTCATGTATGCCTTTATCATCAATATACCTCCTGGAACCATTCAACATCTCCGGAATCGGATCAGCAAACAGGCTTCGCGTATTCCTTTGGGTACACATCCCCGTCATTGATTTCGCAGTCATCCGCCGAATATATAGCCGGCGTATGCCACCCTTGCCAGTTGTCCCAATATTCTTGGTTCCTGTTGGCAAGGCGTTTCGCGCCGATAAGCGTCGGCGTTCCCCCGTAGCAATAGTGGCGGTATTGTCCACCGATTACGTAGTAGTTCACTTTCTTTTTCATTTCCCTTACCTCCCTTTTTCTTTTGCGGCTTCCCGCGACGCCTTGCGGCGTTTCGGCCCGGTGCCGCCGGGCCATCGTCAGGCGGGGTTTCTTAGTTCGTCATAAACATGATTCGAAAGTTCTTCCATAGCATCCTTATTGCTCATAACAAACTTTGCAAAGATGAAAGTCATAAATTCGCTTTTCATTTTGTTCCATTCGTCTTTCGTCATGTTGGGATTCTCTTTAAGAGCATTATCAAGAAGATTCTTTGTAAGCTCTTGGCCAAATTCATTATTTAGTGCAACGCGAATTGCATCGCTAGCTTTTTCAACAAACTCATTGTAACTATTGGCAATCATGTTATTACCTCCATCCCCGGAGCCTTTGCGCTCCTGCGGGCTTTTCCGTTTCCCCTTGGAACAATTATATTATAGCACACCTTTGTAATGTTGTCAACTATTTTTATAAAAAATACTTGATAATTCGCCCAACAAAAAACCCCCAGCTAATGCCGGGGGAAGTGTTGCTACTGAATAGCCCGTATTCGCTCCATAACACTCCTGTAAGCCCGTGGAGCTGTCACCCTGACAGTATCCATCAGATCATCCATGACAGCCCAAACCTTCACAGAATCGCGGCCATTTACGGCCTGCAAAAACTCACTTTCGCCGGACACGTCAAGCGGTGTTGGCTGGGCCTGCTGCTGCCCGGTGATGTGGTCACGGACGATATACAGCCACGCAAGCCGCTCGCAGTTGGCATAGGTTGTGTCTTTCTTTTCCAGCATTAGAATTTCCTTATCAAGCTCGTCCGTGTTTATCATCGTTAGGCCTCCCGATACATGTCAAGCATGGTTTTGATTCTCGCCTCAACAGAACCGATTTTCCCATCCATTAGACTTTTTCAACGGTAGCATAGATGTTAGTTACAATGGGATCACCAGCGGTAGCGGTAGCAACCATCGTCAGCACAGACGAGCAGTTGACCTTAACACCAACAGGGAAAGAGATAGATGCGGGGTCGTTTGCGGCGGAGATAGTCTCCGAACTCTGCGCTACAAGTGCGCCATCCTGATACAGCGACAGGGTGACGTTACTAGCGTCAGAAGCGGATACGGTAGCGCTTACATCTACCGAATAATAGCCGGTTTCGCGCAGATTGATATTGGTGCCGTTAAGCTGGATGGTACGCCCGCAGCAAGTGCAGCCAAATCCGTGAACAGCGGTTCCGGGGTTTACAACGCCGCCGCCGGTGATGGTCTGGGAAGTGTTGTTAGCGATGAAAGCAAAAGCCTTTGCCATTATGAAAAACTCCTTTCAGAATAAAATGGAGGCCCGCCGGGGCCTCCGTGTTTCACCCGGCTCAGTTAGCCTAAATTTTGCGCAATTAGTAGGCAAAAGCACCGTTAGCGCAGGGCTGGCAGGTCTGGTAGGCGTAGATGCCATACCCGTAGGGGTTGATGCGGGGGATACCGCACATCCGGGCATCAGCCTCCAGAGCGGCAATACGCTGACCCTGCTGGGCAATGACAGCGTCCTTCTGGGCGGACTCCATGGCGCACAGCTTGTCCAGGACCTTCTGGGTGCCCTGCATCTGGGACATCTGGATGCCGGACGCGTAGTTGGCCATGTCGAACTTAACGCCCTGGATTCCAAGCTGGGTCTGGCAGCAGCACTGGTCGATCTTGCTGCCCAACTCATAGGTGTGCTGAGCCCCCTGATAACCAAGCTGGCAGATGGCGTTACCCAGGTTCTGGTTGATATTGGCCTGGCCCGCTACGATCTCGTTGAGTTTGTTGTTCACACCAGAAAAGTTAAACCCACTGGCAAGGTCCTCGACGGTGGCGCAACGACCGTCATTGTAACCGCAGCGGTTACCCCACCCGTTTACACCACCAATACCACCACCGAACAGAGCGAACAGCAGAATCCACGCCAGCCAGCCGCCGCCCATGCCGCCAAAACCGTCATTGTCGCGAGTCACAGCGGCCAGATCGGAAAGGGAATATTCAGACATAGACATTTTTTTCTCCTCTCTTTGAATAATTTATTTATAACCGCGGGCGCGCACCGCGTTTATAGCTGTTTCATGATAGCGGACAGGTTAAAACCGTGCTCCTGCGCCACCTGCTCAGGGCTTTTGCCCCTGTTAGCCTCAACAAATTGCCGAAATTGCGGGTTTTGCTGCATCAGGTTTTGCGCAATCTGTTCCGGGTTTCCGTTCTTCACCATGCGGGCAATATTCATCAGGCGGGACATGCCGTTGTTTGTAGGTCCTCCGCCCATTACACCCATTAGCGGGTTGCTCATTTCTTCGCGGCCTCCTTTTCAGCAGTCACAGCGGGCTTTTGAAGCTGCTGAATCTGCTGTGCAAGCGTCTGTATTGTCTGGTTAAATTCAGCACGCGGTACAAAATCGCCAGCAGGAACGGGCGCAGCCGCGTCAGGATCGAATTTTTCGATGTGATAGTAGTCGGTGGTGGTCAATCCCATGTTGTCGGCTGTACGCATTGCGATGACTGGTTCGTTTGCCACCAGCACAAGGGCCTTTCCTCCGGGCTGTACGGGCGCTTGCTCTACCTGTTTGATAGATGGCACCTGCATCACCACGGGCGAGCTATTGGCCTGCTGCTGGGCCTGTATGGTCGATTGCATGGGCTGTTGCATACTGGGTTGCATCCCCTGTTGCATGCCCGGCATGAGCGGCTGTTGCTGTCCGTTTTGCGGAAAAAGATATCCATACGGGTTATAAGGGCTGTACACCTCTGTCACCTCCAAAAAAAGAGAACACACAGACCATCAAAATGGAATCCGGCTTTCCCGGCCTGCATGCCCTCCTGTTACGATCATGATATTATGTTTTTAACAGATGCACCACCGCACAGAATCGCTTTGTTTCCGCTTATTTTTGGGCATAAAAAAAGAGCGCCCACAATGTGAACGCTCATTGTATTAGTTTTTCGATCCACGGGAATCCGGCCCATGCCGCCGATAGCTTTTCAATGCCGCGCCTGTACCATCGGTGCATGCTGTCAGGGCTACAACCTGTCTTTTCTGCCGCCTTTTCCTGTGTCATGTCTTTCCGTCCGCACAGGGTTATGGCGGTTTCCTCTTGCCATGTCAGATTTGCAATGGAAATGGCAAGATCAACCAGAACGGATGCAGGATAATGCAGGAAAGCAAGGATTTTCTTTTCGTCCATGGCATCACTTTTTCTTGTTGTAGCCTTTGGGCAACTTTCCCGTACCCTTGCACATGTTACATGCGACGGTGCCGGAGGATGATGCAGAATTTGACGATATTTTAATCGTAGTTTTCCTTACTGTTGCTTTGCTCGCCATTCACGTCACCGCCTACAGTATAGTTTCCATCTCCAGCAACGGAAATGCTTCCATCCCCATCAGATTCAGCAGTATACTCTTCCGTCACGATTTCCGCACCAGAAAGCAAATCGGACAGCCCCGCATACTGCATATTCAGCGCGTATTGCTGTTCTCTGATGGTTTCCTGCTGTGCCATGATTGCCATGCACCCCAGCACAGTAGCGCAGATTATAGCAACAACCAGCAAGCACGTGAGGCACACAGCAACCAAGCGGCTGTTCGCGTTCCTGTTCCTCTGCTGCCTGATGTGCTCCGCTGCCGCCTCCAGGGCCTCGTTTTGCAATTCCGAAATTTTTTCCTGCATTTTGCCGCATCCTTTACTTGAAAATCACAGCAGCACCGAGAATACCGACTATGAGCCATTGCACGACGATCTCAACTACCCTATCATACCGTTTTCCGGGTCTTGCCTTCATTTCCTTGACATCTGCTTGAATTTCCTTGAGCACTTGCCAAATATTCGTCAGGCTATTGTCGAGAACCGCATGTCCCTTTTCAAGACCGTCAATGCGCTCGTATATTTTGCCGTGGCTTTCGTGGTTTTCTTTCGAGGACGTCTCAAGCGCCGTAATCCGCGTTGCAAGGGATTCCAGCGTGGGGGGAAGGCTGTTCATCACACATCATCCTTCGGCACGGTGTAAGTCATGGCCTGCTCACTGTCGGAAACGCCCTCGGTTGTCGGGTCAGTCACAATGCCAAGAATGGCCAGCACAACAAACACCGCATTGACGATGGCCAGAATCTTGTCGCCGATCTCGCCAAGGTCGATCTGGAAGCCAAACAGCGCCGCCACGGTCTGAATCAGCAGCAGCACAGCCGGAACAAAGGCCACCCAAAACGCTTTATTTTTGATTCGCACAAGCCAGTTGATTTTCATTTTATCGCCTCCTTTATGCATTATATCATGGA
>CALVVH010000085.1 GCA_944363805.1 uncultured Bacilli bacterium | reverse complement strand
TATTAAATACTTTGGCTTGGATAGTGTCTATTACCAAAAGAATTAATAATGTTACTATAACTATTACTATAATTTTTGTTATTTTTTTCATACATTTTCCTTTCAAAACATTTTTAATTTATAAATATCACAATATCGGTAACAATTAATACAGTTAAACTTATATAAAACAATACTTTCTTATGTCTAAGTTTTAATTTAAAATCTGTATAAAATAGTTTTCTAACTTTATCAATAATTTTAAATCTTGTAATCAGAAAAGTAAATACTACTACTCCCATATAATTTAATATTATGTCATCAATATCAAAAGAACCTGTATGAGTAAATGCCTGTAACACTTCGATAATAATAATTATTGGTATGATTATGACACTTTGTCTTAATATGTTTTTATTTTTTAAATTTTTGATCATAAGTAAAAATGATAATGGAATAAGCATAACAATATTACCTACAATGTTTTTTAATAGTAATGCAGTAGAACCATATTTAATTTGGCGCATTATTGTGTAAAACGGCGTATATTGTCCAGCGTAACCCCAAGTATAAAAGGCTAAACTTGTTCTTCCAATAAAAAATGTAATGCTTATTAAAAGTAAAATAAAGAGAAATATATAAGTCAATACATTATTTTTGTATATTTTTTCTTCATTTATTAATATTCCATAAGTATAAACAAATAAACAATTAATTAGCATAAATAAAATGCATTTAAAATAATTCATATTGTAAAGATATTGATTTCTTCCTACAAAGATTAAATAGCCAAAAATAATTATATTAATAATAAATAATAAATTTTTTATCACCAAAGCTCTTTTTTTCATACGTTTTCCAACTTTCAAATACTAAGAATTTCTTTTAGGTTATTCATCTTTTAAGTAGTTCTAAATAATGCGACCAACTCAATTGCGACGACACTGCTGTCGCAATTGGAAATAAACAATAAAATTTTCTTACATTCTTATTCATTGATTTATCCTATGTTACAACACCACTACTCTTATTATTTAATGCATTATAAAAGAAAAAAAGAATTTCTAACTTAATTTGAAAAACTTATTTTATCAAAATAAACATCAAATGATTTATCCTTCTCTTCTACAATTGCATTAATAAAATCACTTTCCATACTTTCACTAAATCCAGTAAATATCTCTTCTCCAATTATGGTGTAAGGCACTCCTCTAGATTCAACTTCCATAGCATCAGAGAAAGTTTTTAAAAGTTCAGCATTTTCTTCATTCTGCCAAGTTTCAAAAGTATATAGATTATAGTAATCTCCATATTCACTTTCAATACTATCGAAGAAAGCAAATTCACTTTCACAATGGGGACAGCCATCACCCCAGAAGAAATAAATATTTACTTTTCCCTCTTCTTTAGTTATATAATCCAAATTAATTGTATTTGATTCTTCAGTTACTTCAACATCATTATCATTTTCTGCACTATTTTCATTTTCTGCATCTTCTTTATCGATATTTGTATTATTGTTAGAAAGAGAATTATCTTTATTTACTTCAGCTAAATTAATATAAGTTGTAAGCCAAGACTTTAAACCAGCAGCAGTTTTATAATAATCTGTATCTTCATCGGCATTAGCATCTAAAAAGTCAACAACTTTACCATTTTTATATATTACAAATGAAGGATAGTATTCTAGAAAATCACCTAGATCACTTTCTTTTAATTCCGAATAATTTATTTCATATATAGTAATTGGGTATTCTTCTAAAAAATCATTTATAACAACTTCAAAATTAGATGATGCTAAACACATGTCCTGAGACACAAAAACTACAAATGATTCTTTATCGTTGATTAATTCTTCTAGTTCTGAAATATTTATTTCGATTTTTTCTCCGGTATTATAATACTTACTTTCTAAAGAAAAAATTTTACTTTGATTTTGAAATATTAAAAATATTACAATAGCTGCAACAACAAGGATTAAAACAACAACACTAATTATTAGCCACTTCTTTTTCATCTATTATACCTCGTGTAATGTTGTGAAATCGATATTATAATAAGGAACAATACTAAAGTTATAGTAGTCTTCGCCATCAATAGTTTTCTTTACTTCTATTTTATTGTTGCCATTGTAACTCCAGAAAGCTCCGACATTATAAATCTTATCTTCATCCCAACCTAGGGCCACTAGCATGGTTTTTGTCATTCCGGCATAACCTCCACCACCACACATCAAGAAGATATTTTTATCTTTCGGAAATATAGTCTCTAAAATATCCATTGATTCTTCGTAGTTAGCAACGTAATTACCAGACTCATCTTGAGTAAATAAAGTTTCTCCAGTATAAGTTTCTCCAACTTCTTCTGGTAGACCTGTTACATTAGTTAAATAAGGATAAGGGACAACTTCAAAACCTTGAACAAATCCAGAAAGATAAGAGTCTCCACCGATTGCTTCATAGTTACCTGGATCTTTAAGCATACGCATATCGCGATAAACACTATCACTTCTACCTAGATATTCATCAATAGTACTTTCATTGATATTTTTGTCAATTCCAAACTGTTCTCCTCTTATACCTTCAGATATTTCTGGTTTAGGTAATGTTTCTTCAACATTATTGGTAGTATCCTCCTTAAATATAAAATAACCTACTGTTAGACCAACAATTGTACTTATGATTGCTGTAATAGATATTATTAAAACTTTTTTCATACTATTCTCCTTTCGTTTTTTATTATAAACAAAAAATATTCATATAACAATAAACCAAACGTTGATATGACTAAACGCTTGGTTGAGTTTAAAAAACATTTAATTCATACGCATGTGATCTATTATTTTAAATATTAATGCCAGCAGTAAAAGTACAGCAATTCCGATAATAAGTGAACCAAATAAAACAGAATCTCGCAATAACAATATTCCCAAAATGATTAAACCAATCAAAAAACTTATAGGTATTAGAGCAATAATTATCCTTAAAATTTTAGGAATCTTTTTATTAGGTAATGCTTCTATACTTCCATCAATTATTAATTCTAATATTAATTCAATAAAATCATCCATAATTTTTCTCCATCATTTAAATATATTTACTTGCTTCTTTAATACTTAAGTTATCCATTTTATCTTGATATTTATTTAAAAATTCTTTTACCCAAAGAGGATTAGTTTTAGAATAATCTCGTAGAACCCAACCGAGTAAGTTCGTTGTATATTTTAGTTCCTGTTAGTAAATCCCTAAGAATTATCTTCCATTTATTGCCGATGATGGAAGCCGTATATTCAACTGGACAATTAGTGTATGTTTTAGCCATAATAAAGCACCTCCATAATTTAATTATAAAGGATTACTTTCATTTTTGATAGTACGCACTTTTTGGCAAGTGAAATCTTTGTCAAACTTTGTCGTTTGATTTTTCTTGCAATTTTTATAAATCAACTTTAGAATAATTAACCGTTACCTGCTAGTGGTAGTGCCTGCTTTCAACCGAGTAATTTCTTTGCTACTCAAACTTTGGGGGTTTTGGAATGAAAGTGGCAAAAGATATGAACAAAGAAGAAAATACAAGTACTCTTTTAGTAATAATAATTATGTTGCTCGTAATTATATTACGTTTAATATAAAAAATAGACACTAGCCTTGTAGCCCCAATTTTTATTGGGCAGGTATAGTGTCTCAAGACAAAAAAACTTGCAGGCATTATCCACTAGGGGTAACGCTTACATATTTAATATATCAAAAAATTTGTTTTTTATCAATAATTTTATATTAAATATTATCGTAATAATTATGTATCAAATTCATAATAATAGAAATTATTGGTATCTAAATCATAAAAAGCAATTGTAAAATTAAAAGAATATCTACTAAACAAATCTTCATCGCTGTGTTCATCTGTTACGCTATCGTGTCTATCTATAAATAAGTAATAACCATTTTCTATTTTTGGTATTCCATTTTTTTCAGCTAATTCATAGCCATAATACATATCACCTTTATAGCCGCCATACATAATTAGTCTTAGATTTTCAGATAGAGGAAACTCATTCCAATTGATTATTTGATTCAAAATATCATTATAATTATCCGAACAATCTGCTTTTACTATGCGTTCTCCATCCCCCAGGAATCCTCCATGGGAATTTTCATCGATAATAATGTTACACTTAGATAGGTCAACAGCGATTTCTTCATTTATATATTCTGTTGTTGTTAAATTTTCATTGGCAATGAAGTAAATTATTGCAACAATTAGTAAAAATATAATTAAAATCATATATAGATTCTTTTTCATAAACTTAATTCCTAACAAACCTTATTTTTTTACTTTTTAAGTATAACACAAAAATGTTGAAAAAAGTTAATTTAAAAGCTTATTTTTATATATTTAGGCATTAGTTTAACATTAAAGTATCTACCCTTTTTGAAAAAATGCAACTTTTTGGCACCACTTTTCAAACAAAATTGCAACTTTTGAGCATTACTTTGCTAATTGAGGTTATTTTTTTGTATTTCTGATCGCTTTTATTATCATATATAAAGACATTCCTAAGTTAACTAAAGTTACTACTAAACCTAATATTTCTGTCATTCTTATTTTAAAACTTGGATCATCTCCAAATTCACTAATCATGGCAACACTTAAAGATATCATCGAAATCATAGCAACTGTTAAATTTATAAACTTGCTGGCTTGTAAAACAGGACTGCTACTATTATGATATTTAATAGTATTATATATTGCTGCAATTATTAGATAGAAATCATACATAGCAACAATATAAATAATATATCCTGAGTAAGTAATTT
>CALVVH010000084.1 GCA_944363805.1 uncultured Bacilli bacterium | reverse complement strand
CCGGTCAACCCTGGGCGAAAAAGCGCGTGGGTAAAGATCGGTGGTTATGGCTGGGTCCATCGCTACAAAGCGGCAGAACACCTTACAAAAACAAAGTACGCGCCAACGCTGGAGCAGATTCGGACGATTGCTGAAAACCCGGACGGATACTCCCCCACCGTTGGGGCCTGCCGGCGCTATCCAATGAGTTCGTATATCAAGCGCAGGTACAAAGGGAAACTTGACGGCTGCATTGTGGACGAACTCCACGAGTACAACAACGACAGCGGCCAGGGCGACGCCATGGCGGAGATCTTCTCTGTGGCGGATCGGGTCATCGGGATGACCGCCACTCTCATCAACGGCTACTCCTCCGGCATCTTCCGCTTGCTCTACCGGGTCTGTCCTGACCTCATGATGAGAGACGGCAAGCGTTACAGCGCATCCGGAGACTTCAACGCAGAGTACGGCGTGGTGGAGAACACATATTACGAAGAACCTGACGACGGCTACGCATCCAACCGCAGAGCGCACAGGCGAAAAACAAGGACGCGGCAACTTCCCGGCGTCTCACCGCTGGTCTACTCACGGTTCTTGCTGGAGCAGACGGCTTTCCTGTCTTTATCCGATATGGGGAAGGACCTCCCAGACTACGAGGAGATCCCTGTCTCTTTGGATATGAGGGAGGAAGTGGCCGAAGAGTACCGATGTATTGAAGGCATTTTGCGATCGGTACTCAAATCAGATGGTAAGGCCGCAAAGAAAATACTCTCGGCCTACCTAAATCTGCTCACTGTTTATCCAGACCAGCCCTACGCTCAGCCGCCAGTCATCGATCCGGAAAGCGGCGAACCAATCGTGAAAGCGCGGGACTTGGGCGACTTCAACTGCGTTGGCGCAAAAGAGGAGGCCGTGCTGGACATTGTACGGCGCAAAGCGGAAAACGGAGAGCGCGTACTTGTCTACACCAGTTGGACACGCACCGATTCTCAGAGAAAACTCCTGAAACTGCTGAGGGAAGCGGGCTTTCGCGCGGAAATCATGAGCGAAAATATCCGCCCCGCCGCTAGAGAGGAGTGGGTGCAGAAACGGCTCTCTGAGGGGATGCAGGTGCTTATCACCAATCCCAGCCTCGTGGAAACCGGCCTCGACCTAAATGCCTTCACCACCCTTATCTTTTACAGTTTGGGCTACAAACTCTTTACGCTGCGGCAGGCTTCACGGCGCTCCTGGCGCATTAACCAGACAGCGCCAAGAGTAGAGGTCTATTTGCTCTACTACAAGAACACCATGCAGCATAAGGCCATGAAACTCATGGCGTCCAAACTGGCAGTTGCTGGCATCATTGAGGGCAACTTCACCGAAGAGGGCCTTGCGGCCATGAGCGAGGTGCAGGATATGACCTCACAAATGGCAAAAGAACTGATGCTGGGGATACGGGACAACGTGGAAGACATTGCCGCTGCCTTTAAGAAAATGGCTGTCATCAATCCTGACCGCAGTTCACCCAGTACCAGCCCGGTTAAGATGTTGGACCTGGAGAATAGGCAACTGGTATCCCAGAGACTTTCCGCGGCAGTGCAGCACGGGAGCCCTGCGGAGCAACCGGCGCCAAACAAACCTGCGCCGGCACGCAGAACCATTGATCCCCAAAAGGCCGCAGAACTCGCAGCGATTTTAGAGAAAGAGAAAAAGCCAAGGCGTTCAAAGAAGATCCTGGTAGATGAAAACCAACTGACCATCTTTGGATTTGTGGCGTAAGCGATTGGAGGAATTGCTTTGGGAAATGCGAAATTGATGAAACTTCTGTTTTATAAAGACAACTTCAATGCAGATGGCAGACGGATGCGGGCGGTCTTAGATCGTGAGATCTCCAATGGCGTGGATACCTATAGGCTTTGGCGCAGTCCCGGCGTGCCGGACCAACGCTACCCGCGGGCTGAAAATGATACGCACAGCCTTTACGTTGAGATTGGCGAGTACCTGGTGCCCCTTTATATGACCGATTTGGAACTGATCTACCGCAGTGGTGAACAACCTGCGATTACGCAACTGTATGGGAGCGACGATGGCCGGCGGAAGTACTTTCAAGGACTTCACAAGTTTGGCCAGGCCGATACAGCGGAGATCTCCAAAACGCTGCAGGTCGAGAGGGAGACAATCGAGCGCCTTGGCAGTGAACCCTCCCACCAGGCAAACTTTGTCAAGGAAGTGCTGAATGAGCATATGGCCGATTTTATCAAGTCAAAGGAGAACGGCGGAGAAACCTTCCCGGACTTCATTGGCGCGGCGGTTCTGAATGAGATTGCGCTGTGCAGGGAATTGTCCGCCAAGTACCGGGCAAAACGGCGGGCAGCGGATGCGGCATATAAGGCCAAGGCTGAAGCAGAATGGAAGAAGCATCAAGAGGAGACAAACGCTCGGGCCCAACAGCAGATAGACCAGGCCCTCCATGTGCTGACGCATGGGGGAGAACTGAAAAACGAAAGAATCCAACTCTTTCGCGAGGACGGCGGTTATAGCGACTATGCGATCGTCAACCATTTGATGCGTCGGTATGGCGTTAATATCTCTCTTCGCACACAAGGTTGGGTCAACGAAAAACTGTTCAGCGTCATTGTGAAAAACGGCCACTGCGATCAACTCCGATTCCGAAGCAGAAATGGCAGCAGGTGTTCCAACAAGATTTTCGAGTGCATAAATGAACTGCTTGAAAAGGTCAATGCATCATCGGAGGGGGCTGCGGCATGAAGATCATCGTAAATCGCCAGGAGGCCCTGGCCCTTGCGAAATCTGCAGAGAGCATCGCTCCCGTTAAAACCGCCATTGAAGAACTGCGGTGCGTACTGCTGGAAGCGAGCCCTGACAATCTGCTGACTATGGCGGCGACGAACATCGAAACGGCTCTGGAACGGCGCATGCCGGCAGAAGTTCAAGAGAGCGGCTCCATCCTGCTCAACGCAAAACTACTTTCCAATATGCTGGGGCTTTTGGGCGGCGAAACTGTCACCATCTGCGGCGAGGACGGCGGGCAGGTTGAAATCTCTAGCGAGGATTGTCAATACGTCATCCCCACCATGCCTGTGTCCGACTATCCGCGCGCAGAGATCCCCTTCCCGGAAGACACTGTGAGCGTGAAAAATATCCCGCTCATGGCGGCGCGGACCGTGTTTGCAGCATCGGAAAACGAGGCTAAGCCTGCTATGCGGTGTGTCAAACTGGTCTTTACCAGTGATAACTTGAAAGCGGTGAGTTACGACGGCGCCCGCCTTGCCGCAGCAAAAGGCGACAGCAAGGGGGAGGCATTGGTCAGTATGCTGATCCCAGCCCATTCCCTGCAGAAACTCTCCCGACTTGTGACAAACAGGGATGAACTACGGGTAGGGACCACAGGGAAAACCGTTGTCTTCATAAAGGACAACTTCCTGTTTTCCGCACGGCTGCTGGAGGGCGAGCATATTGATGCCGACTTCCTGCTGGAGTCTATAGAGAGCAGTTTTTCCGTACTTACGGATGCCACCATGCTCTATGAAGCGGTGTCCAGCGTTTCCGTTGTGGCCGGAGAGTACAGCGCAGTCAGTCTGCGTTTTTCGAATGGCCGTATCGCTGTCGGTTGCGAAGGGGAAGGCTGTTCTTCCTCGCAGGGGCTGGAAGTTGTGGCGCTGTCCGGGTCACCGGATGGCGAATACTGGTACAATCCCGAGCAACTTTCCCAGTGCTTGGCCGCGCTGAGCGGTACGCTGATCCTGGAAGTCGGGCAAAACGGGATACTGGTCATGCGGACAGATGATCTTGTATGTCTGTTGATCTCCCGGCGCAAGCCTGTGGTTATGCACCAAAAAGAAGCGAAGAAACAGAAAAAAGCGGCCAAAGCGGCCGCATAAGGAGGAATGTATTTGGCAACACAGGAGATCTGTCGCTATTGCGGCGGCTTGATACGTCTGGTGCCTGCGCGAAACGTGTACGGACCGGCCGTGGAGCGCCTGGGGCTGAAAAATGAGTATATCTACCAGTGTCAGAATTGCACTGCCCGCGTCGGCTGTCACAGGGGCACCACCCGTCCGCTTGGCAACGTAGCCAACGAGACGCTGCGGCTCAAGCGCATGGAAACCCATCAGATATTTGACGCCTTCTGGAAGCGCAAGGGCATGAGCCGGTCCAAGGGCTACAAGTGGCTGGCAAAGCAAATGGGGCTTCCCGAACGGTTGGCCCATATCGGTGGATTTGAGATGGACCAATGCCAGCAGGTAATCGACCTTTGCAGGCAGGAGGAAAAGGAGGATGCGGCCTGATGTGTGAAGAAGCAGCATGCCCGCACGCTTCAGAGAAATTTTGCACCTGCGCTCCGGTCCGGCACAAGGAGCAGGATATTTTGGGACTGGTCGAGCATATAGCCTGTAGTTTGGTGAATGCCCGGTGGGAACTGGAGTATACCGATTTGCACCGGTCAGAGAAACGGAGGCTGTGCAGGATCGGTACCTGCCGTATCTGCAGCGGCCGGCTCTGCCATGAGTTAGCCCTTTCCGACCTTTTGACCGGAGAGGATCTCCTGGCGGCGATCTACCGCTGTCTGCAGGGATTTCGTGCGGCTCAAGACAGGTATATGCCGATTGCTGCGTTTCGCCAGATGTTTGTAGAAATCTTCCGCGAAGCAGACCAGCCCTTGGTCCGCGAATGGCTGGAAAAGCAAAAAGGCGGCTGTGCAAGCCGAGAATGCCCCCAGAGAAAACCGCTTCCTGTGGAAAACGCAGGGGAAAGTGTCAGAATCTTTACCATCATACGCACCGGAGCAGACACAGACCGGGGGTGTTTCCCTCCGCCGCAAAGCGAGGGGAGTTACCTTTCCTTGCCTCATGCGCTGAGGGAACTTCAAAGGTTGATCGAGGTGGAAAAGGAGCGTCTGGACAAGCGATATGACAGTGAAGAATCCGGCGAGGACTACTGGGAGGCTTACCAGGAGGGCTACGCAACTGCTTTGTTCACTAGGCTGGAGGTTGTTTCATCCGATCTGGTGATCCCGCCCAAATCATACTTGCCGGAGGCTTTCCAAACCCTGAAGGATTTAGAACAGCAAAATGGCAGAAGTCCTGTTCGATGGGCTGAGAGAGAAGGAGGATGCAGATGAGTGAGTCGCAGATTCTGATCGATGTTGAGCGGTGCCTTTCAGAGTCTTACTCTGAAATGGTGGCAAGGCATGAAGATGAGTTCAAATTTTTCCCCGTGATGTGCGCTGTCAGCAAAAGCCAGTTTGACACAGGGATGCGTAACCTGGGACTTAAACCCACAGACACGGACAAAATCCTTTGCGTCTGCCGGAACTGCTTCATCCGAAAAGCGGATGAGAAAGCGTTCGAAATGATGAACCTCAGGCAGCACCTGGAAACCGAGGTTGCCCAGCACGCAGATCTAACGGGAGAGGGATTCCTCCTTCAAATGTTCCGCTATGAACTTGCAGAAGCCGACTACGGCTATACCCGGGATGCAGGTCCGGCGCTCAAAACACTGCATACCACGATGGAGAGCATCCGCTGTGACGAGAGGATGCTGCACGCCTTTGAAATGGCCTGCCAGCAAGAAGTGGATTGGTACAACAAGCAGCAGAGGGGATGAAATGACCAAAGAGAGAACGATATATCCCTTCCGAATCCGATATAGGCGGAAGGACGGCACCCCCGGAGTGTATTACACGAAGGAAGAAAATGCTAATTTTGCCGTCACTGCGTTTCTCCTTCAAACAAAGAATGCACGGGAGAGCGTGATCTCGGTGGATGCGGCCAGTGGGCACAGTTGGAGGCGGGTCCTTTGAAGTATGTGGTGTCCTGCTCCTTCGGGAAGGACAGCATGGCAACGATCCTCCTTGCCCTGATGCACCAGGAGCCTCTGGACGAGGTCGTCTACTGCGAGGTCATGTTTGATGAAGGGATTTCCGGCGAGGTTCCCGAACATCGGGATTTCATCTATAACCGCGCCATCCCGTTCCTTGAGCGAAACGGAGTGGAAGTGGTAATCCTCAAGTCGGAGATGACGTTCATCAAGAGTTTTTACCGCGTGCTGAAAAAGGGAAAGGCGGAGGGGAAACTCAATTCCTGGCCGCTGTGCGGAAGATGCTGTATCCAACGGGACTGTAAACTGCGGCCCATTCAAAACTATATGAAAAGCCACGGGAACCGAGTAACGCAGTATGTCGGGCTGGCCCATGACGAGCAGGATCGGCTGATACGGCTAAAAGCAGGAAAAACCATCTCTCTGTTGGAAAAGT
>CALVVH010000083.1 GCA_944363805.1 uncultured Bacilli bacterium | reverse complement strand
CAAAATCACTTTAAACATTTTTTCGGGTGGAGTCTTTTTGGCTTTTACAGCATCCTTCTTACCATAATAATACCTATTGATTAGATATTTCACATAACCAGTAGTATCTTTTTCTAAATCCCTAATATATTCTTGAACATCTTCTCTATCACGATACTTTCTTAACAAGCGTAATTGTTCTGATATATTTTTCTTTGATTCTATCAGTTCTTTTAAAGTTTTTTCCGGCATAAAATCACTTCCTAAACATTATTATAACATATTTAAAAACAGAACTATTCAATATTAAAGATTAAGTTTTCTTCTTTAGCAACATCAACTATCCTTTGATTGGCATTAAAATTTTTATCCTTTAAACTAATAAAGTGTATTTTGATATCTTCAGGCATATTTTTAAGTATTTCTTTTTCTTTTTTATTTTTAAAACTTTTTTCATATAAACTTTTAGGTATTAATAAGATTTTTTGGATTTTAGCAGTTTTTAATTCTTCAACACTTACATCTATATTATAAAAATTATTTAGTTCATTTGCTATTTCTTTTAACAATTCATTATTTTCTTCATGATTAATTATATCTATAAAAAGTTTAGTATAAGTTTCTATTTCTAATATTGTGTTAATTAGAGAATGATTTGAATCTTTCTTTTTTTCCATAGCACAATTCTTCATTTCAATTAAATTAATTGTATTGGACTTTTCATCATAAGCCACCAAATCGATTGCTCCTCCAGTTCTACTTTTAAAAAAAGGTAATTCATAAGCAAAAATGTATCCTAAATTCTTTATTTTTTTCTTATGAAATGTGCCATACTCATATAAATAAAATTTTTGTGCATGTTCTAAACCAATTCTATCAATAAATTTTCTATTTATTATACTATCTTTACTACTTCTTTTTTTTATATAACCTAAACCAGTTCTATATTTGTAATCATCTAATGATTCTTTTTTTATATCCTCTATCACTTCTTTTAAGTTCTTATCTTTTAAATATTCACGCGTTGGTGTTCTTTTTTCTTTATATAGTAATAATTTATTCATATAACATCTACTCCCTCATTATCATTAACTATATATACATTATCTAATATTTCTTTTAACTTATCACCATCAATTGTATGGATGGGGATTACTTTTTTGGCCTTTAACTCATTTAATTTTTTTAAAGTCTTATAATCAGCATGTCCTGATGTATGTAAGTAGATAATATCTTTGACATCATATTTCTTAATACTATCCAAAAACTTTTTAGTCTTAGCATCTTCTTGGTAGCCCTCCCACATAGAATAAATTAAGCAAGCATTGGTTATGTGATTTTTATTGTAAAGCAGTTCAATACTGCTTATCATCGAAGATTTAACTAACATTGCATATTTGTTATTACTATAAGAATACATCGAACAATATTTTTCTAATGGATTTACATATTCTTTGAATTCAATTTTATTTTTATAGTATGGTGGTATCCAAGTATACACTTTATTAAATGTTTCGGGATTAGGTATTTTTAAATTATCTAAACTAAATACGATACTTGTAGTAAATAAATCTTCAATAAAGTTTTTTCCACTACTAACTGCTGCTTTATAAAAGCTCGTTATTCTATCGATATTGGTACCTGATTGTAATATGAATACTTGGTCATATTTTTTAAATATTTCCGCGGCTTTTTTAGTAAGTTCTTTTTCCGTTTGGCAAATAATTTCTTTTCCGGTGCCATCAGTTCTACTTAAAACAGTTCCTTCAGTAACAATTAAATCAACTGTTCCTATTTTTTGAATCATTTTATCAATCAAATATCCCTTTGTTCCGTGACCTCGGAAGTCTCCGGTGTGTAAAACTTTTTTACCATCCGCTTCAATAAGTAGCATTGCCGCATTATATGCCGAGTGATCCGCTAAGTAAGCAGTTACTTTTATATCTTTAACTTGAATACTTTTTTCAAATTCCATGTCTAAAGTATCTTTTCTAATACTTTTATGAGTAAACTTAGCAGTTATTTCATAAATTCTTTTAGAAATAGGTTCTACATAAACAGGGATATCATCTAAAATATGATTTATACACCCGATATGATCCCCATGGCTATGAGTTATAAATACCGCATCGTAACTTTTGTTACCCTTGGTAAGTCCATCGATTTCTAGTACATCATCATTATCTAAATTTTCGCCATAATCGATTAGGATTTTTGTTTTCTTACTGCTAGTAATTTCAGTAACACATCCACCAATTTGGTTAGTTCCTCTAATAACTCTAACTTGCATTTTTTCTCCTTATTTAGTTACATAATATTCATTTTTCTTATAGTCATAACCGATAGTTCTATAGATATCGCTTAAATCTAACATATATCTTTGAACACTTCTTAGGGATATATTAAAATTATCAGCAATAACTTTTGATTTAACATGTTTTTTCTTATACATATACTTATAGATTTCTTCAAGTAGTTTTAATCTTTCTTTTTGGTATTTTTTAGGTTTATGATTTTTAACAAAATTGATATATAATTCTTCAACATATTCTGATAAGCCAAACCAATAAATATCACTATTCATTAGAGCAATATGGCTAAATTTATCGAATGTGGTATCTTTAACACTATCTTTAATAATTATAATATAATTAAATTGCTTATAAAACTTACGGTTATAAAAATCAAACACATTCACATCATCAATACCATTACCATTTATAAAAATTATAAAACCTTCTCGTCTTTTGGCATCATTCAAATTATCTAAATAGACTAAGTGAGGATATCTAGCTAAATACTGATAATTCTCACTAGTTGGTTCTCTGTATATTTCCTTATAATCTAAAACTTCAAAGTTTTCTTTAAAAGAATCATTAAAACCTACAATACATATATTTCTTTTACTAAATTTCATAATACATTTAACCTTTATTTAAAAATATTCTAACATACATTACAATAGATACTCAATACCTCGCTCATACATTTCTAATAATATACTTAATAACTTATATTCTTCATAATCAAATGCCAAACTTAAATCGGAATTAGATAATTCTTCATATCTTTTAATAACCATATCTTTATCATATTCAAATACACAATCTCTTATATAAGCAAAATCGATACTTTCTATCTTTACTTGATAAAAATATTCGGGATATTTAAGTTTATAATATAATTGTTGATAGACTACTCTAGCACGGTTGATAAAACTTGCTTTAGAATATAGTTTTTCATAATTCTCTGTTATCTTAAGCATTATAAATATATCTACATCATCATATCCTTCTTTAGCTAAACTGTTATATAAATCATCTTTATAAATACCACCATCTTTAATATAATGATTAACTATATTTTCTAACCATAGGTTTCTTGTATATTTAAATGTATTTTCATCTAGATCATTAAATTTGGTGAGTCCTAGTCCGGTAGTTCTTTTTAAATGTTTAAATTCTTTACTTAGGCCTTCAGCACTTCTAAAAAGTTTAAGCACATCTAAATCATTACAAAATGCGACTTTATCACCACTTAGGATTTGCAATTTAGTTAATTCACTGATGGCATCAGAAGTAACAAAGGAAATACTAAGATAGTTATTTATTAAATCATTGCTATCGTAGTGAGTTACTAAATTTATATCTCTATCATATTTATCTTTTCTTTCTATAGGGATTATATCTTTATTTGGAAGTAAGAAATACCTAAAACTATAAGCATTTTTATTTACACGCATATTACTGATTATGCTAAATATATAATCTTGCATCTCTAATGTTACTTTTAAATTATTTAATTTAGCATATTTGTGAATGTAATAATTTAAATATTCATTCGACCAACGAACCATTCTTTTGTTTCCAATTATTTCACTACCAAAAGTTTTGCTTAAAAATTGCCGAACTTCTTTTTTGAAAAAGTATGGGCCAATAACAAATTCTATACTTGGTGTAATTGCAAAGAATAACTCATAAGGCAACTTAAATGGCTCAACTTCTGTTATACCTAATGTGTATGCTACAAGTAGGTTATTAACATAACCATTTAATTGATAATATTCATGTTTGTTTTTCATAAAATTAGTTAATTTTAGTAATACTTCAAAATAATAGGTATAATCTAATTCTTTGATTAAAGCAAGTTCCTTATCTAATCTTTTTATAGTAAGTTCACTTGGATTTTTAAATTTTTCTTTAAAAGTTTTTCTTACTGATGATTCAAAAGTTTTAAAGTTACTGCTATACTTAATTTTAAATGTACCATCATTTATAACAATGTTATCAAGCATATCTAGTATTTTATTAGGGTTATTTACTACATAATCATAATTGTCACATAACTTTAAGGTATCTTCCGTATCTAAATATAAACGATTATCAATTTCTGTTTGGTCATGGTTCCATAATTTTAGTACTTCTTTAGCTTGTATTTCTCCGGGATATAGGGCATTGGGCTTATTAGAGTATATTACCATTTCTTTGACTATCTTAGTATTTTCATTTACCTCAATATAATCAAAATAATCAAGATTAACGTTAACCTCACTATTATAGATAAGCCCTAATAATAAACCTTCTTTATTTTTTTGGATTTCATCAAAAGGAATACACTTGTTATACTCTGTAAAATATAGAGTCATTATATGGTATAAGTTTTTTAAACCATCTTGGTTTTTAACAAGTATTATAACATTACACTTAGCATCATCAATGATTGTACTAATTTCTACACCATAGCCAATTTTAAAGTTCTTATAACCTTCCTCTTCTGAGCACAACTTTTTATAGGTATCTTCAATTTTAGGGAAAGCAATAATTGTGTCTTTGTCAGCAAAAACAATTCCCCTTTCTTTATTTTCATAAGCAAATACAATTATATCTTCGATATTAATTGTACTATCATAATCAACACTCCAACAAGTTTTAGCATGCATTTCAGTTTTCATCATAAAATTTTCCTTTCTGATATAAGCGTATCATACGAAAATTACATTTTGGGCAAACGACAAAAAATGAAGTTATATTTTCTTGCTATTATACAGCAAAAAAGCAAATTTGTAGTTGTCCAAATTTGCCTTAATTATTTAAAATTCATTTTTCTTAATTATGTTTTGATATTGTTTTAAATACTTTTGATAAACCAAATCATCTTTACCACGGACCATACCAACAAAATTTAATTTTCCTTCGATAACTTTAAAGAAATTTCTTATTAAGGTACTATGTTTATTATATTCGGTTTTATAATCACACTTAACTTTAAAATATCTTTTGGCAGTTTCATAAGTACCATGTTTTTCACAGTTATTTAGTAATGCTCGAAGTTCTTTTAAATAAACTTTTTTAATATTTACTTTTTCATTAATAATTAAACCTGTTACTTCTTTTCGTTCATTATTCCAACTGTAATTTGTTTTTGATTCATTTATGGTAAATCCGTTTGATTCAATAATTTTTCTTAAATATTTTCCTAGTACAACTAAGTTATCGCTAGTTCTCGTAACTAAAAGCTCAGGAAATGGTTCGTTACTAGATAAGGTAATATCATCAGCATATCTTGTGTATTTAATGTTATGTTTAGAACAGATGCTTAATAACTTTTTATCTAATCTGTAACAAACCATATTTGATATAGCAGGAGATGATGGAGCACCTTGCGGAAGAGAAGTCTGAAAGCATGCAATTTTAGCTAAAGTGCTTGCAACATTTAAATCCAAATTAAATGGAGGAGAAGCAAATACACCACGGACTCTTCCATAATGGATTGATGGAAAGAAATCTTTTAAATCAATATTTAAAATGTATTTCGCTTTTTGGTGGGTTTTAGCATTATCAACAATACTTCTACCTCTCACAAAACCATAAAGACAATCTAAAAATTCATAATTATGATTGATATAATCATTTAGTTTTTCTTGAACATATTTTAACTTATCATCAGGAGCAGAAATCGTACGGTATCCTCCACTATGTTTTGGAACTTTAAATGTATGGTATTTTGATTTTTCTAAAACAAACTCGAGAGTTTCTTCATCAATATCTAAAATATAACAAATATAACTTTTATAATTTTTCATTTTGATCCTTTAAAATTCTAACATTATATTAACCACCTTAAGTGGTTAGCATATTGAAGATATGCAACTTTATATGTAACAATTTAATAGCCACTGCGTAACGCTCGTGATAGGCAATTTCAAAGTTTAGTTTAATCTATATATTTGCTTTCTTTATAATTTAGATATGTTATACCGGTTTTACCATAACGATTTTTAGCAACAATTACTTCAGTTAGTTTATTTTTGCTTTCTTTAATATAATAGTCCTCATGATATAAAAACATAATTATATCTGATATTTCTTCAAGAGCACTAGTTTTGCCTAAATCTTTAATTTGAGGTTCTTTATCCATACGCAACTCAACATTGCGAGATAATTGCGAAGTAAGAAGTATTATTAACTTGTATTTTTCAGCCATAACCTTAAGGCGAGATAATATATCACTGTAGGAATCCGCCATTGAAGTAAAAGTGTTTTTACCACTTAGAAGTTGAATATAATCAATTGCTAATACCTTTATATCTTCATTTTCTTCAAGTAGTTTTTCTAAATCAGATATATTAAAACAATTGGTAGAAATATATAAGTTATAATTACTATTTTGAAGTTCTTTAACACTTTTATTACTTATACTTGCTAAATCACTAATTAATTTTTCTTTACTGCTATCTAAACTAATGTATAGAGTTGGAAGATTATAATTATTTAATAAGTTGATTATTACATTATTTAAAAATGAAGTCTTTCCCATACCAGGTCTTGCTCCGATAGTTATAATTGTTTTTGATTTAATTTCTCCGATTAAGTTATCAATATTTTTATAACCTAAATTATAACTAGCACTATCATTTTCTAATACAATATCTTTTAGTTTTTCGATTGTAGCCATTATTCTCCCCCACTTTCTTTAATAGCTTTTATTAAAAATACTTTACCACTAATTAAATAATCTTCTAAATTTGCATTTGTTTCTTTTTTAAAATCATTTATATAGTCTTTATCAATATCAGTGATATTTCCTCTTGCTAGATAAGTATTATCAACAGTTAAACTTTTAACTAAATTTTTAAAGTCATCATCTTTAT
This sequence comes from uncultured Bacilli bacterium, assembly GCA_944363805.1. The sequence goes on along the minus strand of CALVVH010000083.1, from coordinate 4,574 downwards.
CATTTAGAAGAAAAGCACTAATTTTTCCTGTACCATCATCAAAGTTTAAAATACACATAATTGTATCTGTAAATTCGAATACTCTTATAGTTATTAACTTTGCCCTGAGTGTAACATCTTTAACATTACCATATATATCCCCGATATTAGAAATATAGTTAGTATCAATATTGTTATCTTTTTTCTTAATCATTACCTCACCTCTTCTTTTTAAAATATTTTACAAGATTTCATTTAATTTGTCTATGATATTATTTGAAGTTAACATTTGTTTGACTTTTTTAAAAATTCATCCCGTTCTGTATTAATGCCTATTTTATTTAAATCTACTTCTTTATCTTGATATTTTTCTTTCAAATAGTTTATAAATTTTTGTTCTAATTTATCATAACTTTTAGTTTTGTACTTATTAGTTTTCATGGCACTTTCCATTTTGGTTCTCAAATGTTTCCATTCATCATAATAATAGGTTTTAGTTTTTATCATGAAATTATTAATATCTTCGATAACAAAGCCTTCGATATATTCATTATTAAGTTTATAGTTTGGTGATGTAATTTTATCATAAGTAACTATAAATTCATCAAAATTAAATACTTTATATATTAACTCTTTTGTTGGTATTTCATAGGTTTTAGAAAACTCTGTTAGTTCTTCATATGATACCTTTTTAAATTCCGTATCATTTTTTATTATATCTAAAAGAACTAGCTTTTCTTCTTGATATTCGATAATGTGTGGATCATTAAAGGGATCAATTACTTCAAAAACTGCAGATGCACTTTCTTTTATAAGTTTTCTTTTTAAAGCACTTATTTGTTTTTTAGTAAGTATTTTATAAAATATATTTTTAAAATAATCGACATAAATACCTGTATTAGTTGATTTGGATGCAAAGAATAATTCATTATTATATATGGATAATATTCCTAAGAATCCATTATATTTTAGATAAAAGTTTACAGGATATATTAGATTACTTTTTAAGTTTTCTAAAGATGTTTCTTTTCTTTCATCTACTTTAAAGAATTTATCATAACTTCTTGCTACAATTTTATAATTTTTGGTATCGATAAATAAACCACGGGCTTTAGTAGTTTCTTTGTCCCACGCTTTATTATAGAATGCTTCTTTAGTAAAATTAAATGAAGAAATATTATCTCTCAGATCTTTTTCATAAACATATTTGTTATTACGCAGTGATTCTATTAAGTTATAAGTATTAGTTTCACTATCTAGATTAGGATTGTAAATTTTGTTTTTAATTTGAGTATAGTTATAACCATCTTTAGTAAGGGTAAGAACACGCAAATTACCACCATGTTCGATATCTCCTTCAAGATTTAGGGAATATTTAAAAGCATTATATTTATGTTTGTAATAGTTGCGATGACCATGAATTTGAATTATTTTGTTTTTTTCTTTTTTCATAAATTCATTATAGATATTATCAATATCTGATTCATACCTATCAACACCATAAATAAATGTGTTAGTGCTATAAAAATCTAGGGATTTATTTGGCATGTAGGGAATTCCTCCGTGATTTATAAGATATGTTTTATCATTAAATGTTATTAAAGCAAGTTGCGATAAGTTTTTGATAAATCCACGAATTTCACTTTTCTTTAAGTGATTCATTTCAAATTCTTCAATAGTATTTTTAATACCATAATCCATTTTAAATTCATCATCACAAGCATATTTATATAATTTATCTTCATGATTACCTATTAAAAATGTCATATTTTTATTAGTCATAAGTTCACTCAAAAACTTGAATGTTTGATAGTTTTGAGTTCCCCGATCAAAGTAATCGCCACAGAATATGTAATAATCTTTTTCACTAATTGGATATTTAGTAAAATAAGTTTTTAGAGCTGTTGCTGAACCATGGATATCCCCGATGATATGAACCTTTTCATAACCATTTAAATCTCTAGGAGTTGTGTTAATAATTTCATTAAAATTTTCTGGTTTTATAACTTTAAAGGCTGTCGAGATGCGTTCTTTTGCGAATGCTTTATAAACTCTATCAATGCTTGATTCTGGAACTTGGCGATATATTTCTCTACCTTTATTTCGCTCATAAACTTCTTCCTTAGGTATATCAGTAAAATCTAAAACATACAAACGATAACGATATTTTTCAGCAAGTTTTTTATAAATAGGAAATGATTCATCAGCATAAGCATGAACAGCATCGACAATGGTAAATTCGCCCTTTTTCATTCTCTCTTCAAGTAAGGTATACAAAAGTTCCCAGACTTTCTTGTTATTAAATTGGGGAATACTTTCTTTGTAATCTATACCTAGTTCAGGGGATGCATACATTAGTCTTATGGTATCAGTACTTAAAGTATAGTTTTCTAAATCGTTATTTTTAATGAATGTAGATTTACCACAGCCCATGGCTCCCCGAAGTATAATAAGTTTACGCATTAAATCACTTCCTTTTTAAGGTTATTATACTATATGCATGAGTTATTGTTAAGAAAAAGAAAATGTGAAACTGTTAACTAACAATTTCACATTCTGTTACTAATTATTTCTTTCTCTTTTTAAAATGTCTGGATATTCATCTGCAACTTGAGATGCTAAAATATATCCATTTTGCAGAGCATATTCTAAAGACATTGTTTGATTTGTTAAGGTAAATCTAATCAAAATATCATCTTTGTTTAAGTGACTTAAATAATATGTATAATTATTATCGGAATAGATAGGTATATAATCATCCTCTGTTTCTGCAGAATTATGCATAATACCATAAAATCTATAATCTGTTTTATCTTCAATTATTTCTCGTAGGTCATCATCAGTAATATAATATGAACAACCACTACTGATGCTTTCAGGCATAAGTCTATTACCACTACTCCACAATTTAATAGTATCTATTACTTCGTTATCAGCAGAACGTAGTTCTAATTCTAATGTATGATAATCACACGTACCAACATCGCCATATTGCTTGCCACTTGCAACTATATCTATTATTTTGTTTATTGTTTCGGTATCTTCAATTTTGCCAAGGTAATCAGCATTTGATTTTTTAACAATAATTTCTTTGGTATCTTTTATTTTTTCGGTTATATCATCAGGCATAGTTTTTCTTACTTCTGGCATATTTTTTTCAACACATCTGTTTGTAATTTCATTAAAGTTAACATCATTACTACTATTGTGAATATAAATTGAAATGCCTTCATTTGATATATCATAAGTTTGATATACATCATAATTTTTATAAAAGTATTCTTCAAAATATTTATTTGTATCAGAAGAATATGTTTTATTTTTCCAAACTGTTAAAACATATTTATTATCAGGATTATTACTTGCGTAATAACCGGAATAGTAAACTATATTTTCATCAGTATCAATTATGTCACTTAAAGGGATTTCTACAAAATCATCTTGTTCCGATAGGATATGTGCTCCAAGTTCATTATTTAAACATTTCAATAATTCTTCATTAATTTTTTCTTCTGGATTATTTACTTCATCTGGAATAGTTTCTTCTTTATTTTTCTCATAAATTAAGACAGTAAAGACTGCTAAAGCAGTTACAACTACAAATATAATTATACCAATTATTGTTTTCTTCATTAAAGTTCCTCCCTACACTCTTTTATATAAAAATTATAACATGGAAGCCTTATTTGGTAAATCACTTAGGGGATTCTTCTAAAGAATCTAAAAATTCAAATTGCATTTTTAATTAGAACTAATTTACTATCAAACATTTTTTACATTAACTAAATTAATAACAAGAAATACTTACTTTTATAAATTTTATTTACACAAAAAAACAACTATATTAGTCGTTTTAGTCAATTATCCATAACCACCATCAACATGTATCCAATTTTCGTTTTCATTTCTTACTAAAATCCAACTATAACCCTCATATTCACTGTTTGGATTTAGTACACCATCTCCGGCATTAGGACCAACTTTAAAATTCGAAATAAAAACAATTACCTCACTCTTATTATGCCTTGTTGTCCAATCAATGTAGTCATTGTTTTTTTCATCACCTATATATTTAATTTCCAATAGTGAGCAACCATTATAATTTTCCTTAAATTCTTTTAGAATTACATCAATTGCACTATTTATTTCTTCATTTGAATAAATTTCGGATTCAATTGGAATTATTTTCACATTAGAAACATCTCCATCTTCAAAACTATGATATTTTAAATATTCAACTATAATTGCTCCTAACCATATAACAATAACGACAATACTTGCCGACAATATTTTTTTCACATAACCTCTCATAATAAAGTCAAGTATTTTCTACAAAATTTTGAACTTTATTTTTTCCTTTCTTTATATTTTTTTATTTTTTAATATTGAGATAGAAAAATAGGGCTCCATCATATTGACAATGCCCTTGCAAAAATGTATAATCATTTTTTCCTACTTAAATAGTATAGCATAATAATTTTATAAATCAACATATTCAAACAAACTTTTATTAAATTATATGATTAATTTGTGATAATGTCTTAAGTGTTAACTTGCGAAAATGTCTCAAAGTTATATAATATGTCACCGGGGTG
>CALVVH010000082.1 GCA_944363805.1 uncultured Bacilli bacterium | reverse complement strand
TGGGATTTTATGATGGATAAAATTCGTAATGCTAATCGTCCTATAAAGGTTTTAAATTTATTTGCTTATACTGGAGCTGCAACAATGGCTTGTAGTAAGGCTGGAGCAGAAGTAGTTGTGCATGTTGATTCAGCAAAGGGTATGGTTCAATGGGCCAAAGAAAATATGCATTTGTGTAATTTGGATGATAATTATATTCGGTTTATTGTTGATGACTGTTTAAAATTTGTTGAACGTGAGATAAGAAGAGGCAATAAATATGATGCCATAGTCATGGATCCTCCGAGTTATGGAAGAGGACCTAATGGAGAAGTTTGGAAACTGGAACATAACTTGGAATACTTAGTTAGGAGATGTACAGAGTTACTTAGTGACAACCCGTTATTTTTCTTAATTAATGCTTATACTACTGGCATATCTAGTACAGTATTATATAATATTTTAAAGTTAACTGTGGCTGCAAGGTACGGTGGCGAAATTGATAATGGAGAGGTAGGACTACCCATTAAAAATAATGGTTTAGTTTTACCGTGTGGTATTTATGGCAGATGGCAAAGTTAATGTATTATATGAAGATAATCATATAATTGTTGTTGAAAAAATAAGAAATGTTTTAGTCCAAGAAGATAATACTAAAGATGAGGATATGTTAACTATAATAAAGAAGTATTTGAAAGAAAAATATAATAAGCCGGGGAATGTGTATTTAGGTTTAGTTCATAGGTTAGATCGACCTGTCGGAGGAGTTATGGTGTTTGCTAAAACTAGCAAAGCGGCAGGGAGACTTACAGATAGTATTAAAAATCATAAGTTTGAGAAAACTTATCTTGCAGTTTTGTGTGGTAAATTAGAGGGTAAAGGCATATTAGAAGATTATTTAAAGAAGAATGAAAAATTGAATGTGACGGAAGTATCTGAATATGGGAAATATGCAAAGTTAGAGTATGAAGTAATAGATTATAAGGATGGCAAAACTTTAGTTAAAATTAATTTAGTAACTGGTAGGTCACATCAAATAAGGGTGCAATTTGCTTCACGCAATTTACCTTTGTGGGGAGACCAAAAATATAATAAAAAGGCAATTGTTGGAGAACAAATTGCACTATGGGCTTATAAATTAGTTTTTGAACATCCTGTTACTAAGGAAATTTTAAGTTTTAATTTAAAACCAAAAAATGAATATCCTTGGAATTTATTTGGAGGGGAAGATAGTGCAGGATATAGAGATATTTAAGAAATATGTTAGTAATTATGATTTAAACGATCCAAATATTGAACAGAAGTTTTTTCATTCGATTAGAGTAAGTAATAATGCAAAAGAAATTGCCGAGTCAATAAATTTGAATGATAAAGATAAACATTTAGCAACTTTTATTGGATTAACTCATGATATTGGTCGTTTTTTACAATGGAAGGTTTATGGTACTTTTGCAGATTTTAAAAGTATTGATCATGCATTATTAAGTGTTCAAGTTTTATTTGGAAATGACTCTGATAGTGGTTTTGTTATATCTGATGAAGATGCTAATATAATTCGAGTAGCCATTTATAATCATAATAAATATAAAATTCAAGATGATGCTACGGAAAGAGAATTATTATTTGCTAAAATAATTCGTGATGCTGACAAATTGGATTTGCTCTATTTATTAGGAGAGAAAGACATTGTTTCGGAAGAGGATAACAGTGAGGTAACAGATGTTATTCATAATGATTTCTGGAATTATAAAGAATTAGATAAATCGGATTGTAAAACTTTAACTGATAAAATATTATTGAAAATGGCTTTTATTTTTGATTTTAATTTTTCTAAATCTTTTGAGATTTTAGAAAGAGAGAACTTATTAGATAATTATTTTAATAATTTAAAATATAAAGAAAGATATGAAAAATATTATTTGCATGCTAAAGAGTTTCTTAAAGCTAAAAAGATATCCGAGTGATATCTTATTTTTTTAAAAATTCTTTTAAATTAAAGTTGTATATTATTAAATTATTATTGATTATTGTTTCTTCATCAGTGGAAGTACATTTCAATTCTTTTAATGGAATTTTGGCAAGTAAAGCATATTCAGGCATTACTTGCACACCACTGCCTTTTAAAGCACTATCTTTATTAGTATCAAAAAATATAAGTATATTTTTGTCAGTTAATAAAACACTTCCTAAAAAGTAATTTTTATTAAATTTTAAGTTTAGGTTTGTTTCTTCTTTTATTACTTTTTCGTTTTCAAAATTATAATCGTACATAGTATCACCTAATAATATTTTAACAAAGTTAAGAAAAAATGTATAGTTATTATAATTAAAATATATTTTAAGAATAAACATTAAGTATGAGATATTGTTGGAAAGTTTTATGTTCATTTGTAATTGTTTTTTTGTTAATGTACGGTATACCAGTTAGGGCTAGTTTACCTTTACAGGGAAAAGTAATAGTGGTTGATGCTGGACATGGTGGATACTGAAAAATCCAAAATACAAAATGGCTACAAATAATAATAAATACAAAGCTTTAAGATGCTTTTATTTGTGAGTATCTTTTTTAATGGTATAATATCTTGAGGGGGATATTATGATAAGTGATATTTTTAAATATGTTTGGCAAGGTTTTTTACACTATATAAATATTTTATTTGGTTTATTGGATTTTAGGGATTTAGGTTTTATGTGGATAATACTAATAGGAATATTTATTATTAGTATTTTTAACAAAAAAGTTAGAAATAGTATATTAGGTTTGATACATCCTCTTGTTGATGTTATAAGAACTCTACCTGGTTTTATTTTTTTAATTTTGTTTTTAAGTTATTACATTTATATTTCAATATTTTTTGAAGAAAAAATAAATATTGTAGTTCTTATATTTTCAATTTATTTGTTTATAAAAGATTTTGTAAAAACAAATTTCAATTTATTGTTAGAAAGTGAAAATACAATATGGGATTCTATAAAAGATATTAGTATTTCTGTTGTTATGTTGTGTTTACAACAAATTACAATGATGTTTGAACAAAATAGTTTTGATAACTTGAGATATGTTCTATTATCGTTATCTATAATTCCTATATTTTCAATTTTATTTTTTATTATGAGACACTACTGTATTTATACTGATTTTTATACAAGATATAAAAAGTTCATTAGTATAGATGGTTATTCTTTTTTTAAGATATTTAATGATAGTTTAATAAAATGTAAGACATATAAAAATAATGAAAAAATATTATCAAAATTTATTATTAAAAATAGTAATGCTTCTCTTCAACAATTAAAGCAAAAGTTTGATCAAGAAATCAATAATACAATAGAAAAAGCAACTACTAATAATAAAAAAATAAAATATAAAAAAACAAAATACAAACAAAGTAAGATAGTTAAAATATTTAATTATGCTTGGCTTTTTAATTTGATAAATGTAATCTTGTATATAATTTTTAAACGTTTTATGAATTCTTCATTTGATTTTTGGTATTATTGTAGTTTTTCTATACTTATAATATACTTATGGTATGATTTGATGAAAATAAAAAAGATAGAAAATCAATTTGATTATGTGATGTATATGTTTATTTACGTGATATTAATAATTTTTTTATTAATTTATAATCATTCTTTAAATGGTATGCGATTAACGGAATTTGGATTTTTAATTCCTATATTTATATTTTTAAGAGTATATACATATAATAAAAATTTTCCTAATTTATTAACATTACCTTTTTTGTCAAAAAATAATTTTTTTGGTTTGAACCCTGATGACTATAAAAAATAACATTTGAATGATAATAATTTTTTTAGATACTTTAAATAAGTATCTTTTTATTATTTATAAAAACGAATCGAATTATATTCTTAAAATAGGTATTATAAAATAAAAAGAATTTTATTGTTTTTATAAAAAGTATTTTCTAATATGATATAATGATTGTTAAAGTGGGTGATATTATTATGCAACAAAAGATTACAAATTTGGGATTAACAGATAATCTTGAAGATATAACAATTGATCAACTAATAGATAATGAAATTGCCATAAATATGCTTTTACATAATTATAGAAAGTTAGAAAATGAAAATAATATGCTAAAGCAAGATTTAAATAGACAATCAACTATCGAAAGAACTTTAGCTATCAAAAAGACATATACTAAAATAGCAGCTATTATTTCTGTTTTTGCTACTTTATTATTATCTTTTGGAATTAATTTTGTTACAACAAATTCTAAAGATGTAAAAGGAATAATTTTAACTATTCTAGGAGTTGTAGCAGAGATAATTAGTTTATACTTTTCATTTAATGGGGAGGAAAATTAATGATAAAATATATATATAATTCAGATGGTGATTATGTTGCTTATATTTATAATAATAGATACTGTTTTTCTGATACGAATGAATATATTGGTTTTATGCAAGGAATATATTTATACGATTATAAAGGAAAATATTTGGGTTATTTAACTAGTGATGATAGAATTATCAAAAACAAAAATGAAAATAAAATTGATATTATTCCAATAATAAAACCAATAAAACCAATAAAACCATTGAATCCCTTGAAAAGATGTAAAATGAGTTCTCTTGGTAGTGGCTATATAGATATTTTTTTACATAAACATACAAATATAAATTATGAAAAGTTTGATAACAAATATAAAAAATTTTTAAATTCTAAATTATATTCAAGTGATGGTAAATTTTTGGGAAATATTAATACGAATAAGTATGATCCAAATTCATTAGCAAATGCGTATGGTAATTATGGAAGCCAATATTCTTCAATTTCAATTTTTAATAAATATGGTATTTATGGAAGTGAATATAGTAATTTTTCACCATTTAACAAGTATTCGAATAACGCATTGATTATTAAAAATAAGAATGATGAAATTATTGGATATATAAGTGACAATAAATTTTCTGGTAAGAGTGTTATAAATGCTACTGAATTTTTTAATTGGTTAAAAGATAAAATTAATTAAGATGTTAATTGAAACATCTTTTTTTTATAAGATTTAATAAAGAGAGGAATGATATATGAATTTAAATTATGCGATATTTAGAAGTGAACCTATTTATACTTTAAAAGATTTAGCACAAATAGGATCACATAATAAAAGGGAGAAGAAAGCATATAATTCTAACCCTAATATAAAAATACAACTAACAAAGAATAATATAGAATTAGTACCCTTAACAGACAAATATGTTAAGGGTTTTTATAATTTAACTAAAGAATATAGAAAAGAACATGATGAAAGAATGAAAACAGAGCGAGAAGATAGAAAAAAGACATTTAATCAAATGTTAAATAAATCCAAAAGTGTAGTAGCTGATGAACTACTATTTACTGCTACTCATAATTTTTTTAATAATATGACAAAAGATGATATTAAAAATTGGGCTAGGATCTGTATGGAATTTGTTTATAAAGATTTAGGATATACAAAAGAACAAGTACTACATGCAACTGTTCATTTAGATGAAGAGACACCTCATCTTCATTGTGTTGTTGTACCACTTGTCAAAAAGTATGATAAAAGAACAAATACTGAAAGGTTTACTATATCAAAAAAACAATATATTAAAGATAAAGTTCATTTATCAGAATTACAAGATAAGTATTATAAAAGACTAACTGATAAGGGTTATGATTTGGAACGAGGTATCAAAGGTAGTAATGTACAACATCAAAATGTAAAAGAATTAAAGAAGACTACAAAATATTATGAGAATAAAGTAGGTGCTTTAGATAAAAAATTAGACAATGCTATAAATAATTTTGAATCTAAAATGCAAACAACTAAAAATATTTTGTTTGATAAAGAATATGTAAAAGTTAAAAAGGACACTTTTGATTCTATGAACAAGGTTATTACAGAATCTAAAAAAATTATGGAATTTCAACCTAAATTAGATGATTTATTTGCTGAAGTTAATGAATTTACTAAAAGCCATAAATCATTAGAAACAGAAAATAAAAAACTTCAAAAAGAAGTTAAATCACTTATTACAAGGAATGAAAGTTTATTAGATGAAAATAACAAACTTAAAAATTATATAGATACTATTCTAATGGTAATCAAAAACTTTTTTAGGAAAGTTTTACAATATGGAAATGAAATTATAAAAGCGGAAACTGTTTTTGAAATAAAAAAATGTTATGATAATAACCAATTTGATATGGAAGATGTATTTAAAATATCTAAAGGTACTTCAAAAGAAGATGAAATATTTGATTATGCAAATATTCCTGATTATTTGAGGTCTAGCAAAAAGAATTACGATCATAGGAAAAAGAAAGATAATGATTTATCTAGATAATTAACAAGAGTTAACATATTTTGTTAACTCTCATCTTTACTATCAATAGGTCTAAATAATTCTCTTATATCTATGTTTAGAACTTGTGCAAATCGCCATAAAGTTCCTAAACTAAATGTTTGATGGTATTTTTCACTTTCAATATTCATTATAAAACCATCACTATAATTACACAATTCGGCAAATTTACTTTGGGTTAAGCCTTTTAGCTTTCTCTGAATTTTAAGGTTATGTGCTACAAGATAATAAATGTAATTTTCATCTTTTTTATTATTCATTGCAACACCTACCTTTCTAAATATATTTTCTCACTTATTCGGTGAAAATATACTCACTCATTCGGTGAGAATTATGATATAATATAAATTGAAAGGAGGAGAGAACATGAAAAAATGTAAGTATTGTCAAACTGAGATTGATAAAAAAGCTAAAGTTTGTCCAAACTGCAAAAAGAAACAATCACATATTTTTAGATGGATTCTACTTGGACTTCTTGCAATCATTGTTATTGGAGCTATTGCAGGAGGTGAAAGTGAAGATAATTTTCAAAAAGATTATAAGCAGAGTGATGTAGTAACTTACAAAGATGTTACTTATTCAATCACTAAGGTTGAAAAAACTAAGGGGTCTAATGAATATTTTCAAGCAAAAGAAGGATATGAATATGTAAAAGCAACTATCAAAATAGAAAACAAAAGTGATGAAAAAATATCATATAATGCATTAGATTTTCAAATGGTTAATGGTGATGGTGTAGAAGCTTCTGTATATAGTATTACCGCTGAAGATGATGTACAATTAAATAGTGGTGAACTTGATGCTGGTGGAAAAGTTGAAGGCGTTATCATATGGGAACAAAAACAAGGTGATACAGGTTTAAAAATCAGATATTATGAAAATGTATTATTTGATGATGAGTATACTTTCCAATGGACTTTAGATTAATTTTTATCAACTAAATTGACAATTTAGTAACACACTACGATATTGGCAGAGCCAATAACGAAAATGTGCCAAGGGAACACCCTTTGGAAACCCTATAATTCAACATATTATAAAGATTTCTTTTATAATATGTTGTTTTTTATTTTGGGGAATATCAAAATAAAAAAAGACTATCGCCACTTTCATTGCTAAAGCAACAAAACGTGCCACGTCTAAAAAAATAATCTGATTGCATTAATAACAATCAGATTATTTTTCTTTAAATGGACTTTCATATTTTCTTTCTATATTTTCTAGTAATCTTTCAATAGTATCAGCTTTATCTAACAATGTTTGATCTATATTATCTTGCTTTTTTAGATAATTATGTATTTCTTCAAAATATTCTTTTATATCCATGGCATTATGTCTTTTATAATCAATGATATATTCCATATTTTTTTGTTCTTGTTTAAATTCATTTAGTTTTTTATCGTACATTTCATAACTAACAATAATTTGATCATCGCCGTATTCAATAGTTTCTTTAGAATACCCAGCTAATTTGGCACTTTTACTAAAAGGAATATCTAAATATTTTTCGAATCCTTTAAGAACTAAAATTGATGGTTTATATCTAATACCACTTTCTATATTATTTATTTCGGTATGACTAACTCCTACTAGAGTAGCAAGTTTTCTAGCTGAAATCTTTTTTTCTTTTCGTGCCTTTTTAACTAATTCTCCAATACTTTCTTCTTTTTTTAACATCTAATCACGCTCTCTGACAATTTAATTATATACTAAATAGAATAAATTGTAAATAAAAAATGGAAACTTAGTTGACAATTATGCAATTATCATGTATTATTTAGTTATGGAAACTAACTTTCCAAAAGAAGAAAGGAGGAAATGATATGAATGACAAGAAGAAAGCAACTTGATATAACAAATCATAAAATATGGAAAGATAAAAATATAAATCTTGAAGCAAAAGAAATTTATGCTTATCTTTATTCACAAGGCTTTGATAAAATTGTATCTCACATTAACATAGGAGATATACAGCAAGTAATTTCTATATCAAATGTCGGTTTAAGAAACAATATGAAATTACTTGAAAAGTTCAATTATATTGTTTATAGAGAATATGACAAAGGTTTATATGAATATCACATTTACTAAATAGACTAAAAAGTCATTAGTAAATTAGGTACAGTAAATGCTCGGAGATTTATGTTAGTACCTTTTCTATAAGATATAGAAAGAACAAGAAAATCCTTATTTATTATTAAATAGGTGTGCTTATTAAATTAGATTGTGAATTTATCATGACTCCAAGAATAGTATTTAATGATAAGACTTTAACAAGAACGGACGGAAATGTATTAGGTCTTATTATATCACTTGCCTTTAAACATGGATATTGTTTTGCAACTAATAATTATATATCGGAGTATATTAAAGTTAAGTCAAGAACTGTTAGTGATTCATTGTCTAGACTAAAGAAACAACAATATATCAAAATAAAATACGTTGATAATAAGCGAAGAATATATCTTAATACAGAAAAGATACCCGTTAAATCTGCTGAAGCTATAGCAAATAATTGTAGTAAAACGGTAGCAGAAAATTGCTACCATAATATAAATAATAAATATAAAAATAAATATATAAAAAATAAAGAAATTGTACCTTATTGGTTAGAGCATCCTGAAGTGTGTAAAAGCGATTTAGCTACTCCAGAAGAAATAGCTGAAATGGATGAATTATTAAAAGAGTTTAAATAGAGAGGAGAGATGTTTATGAAAGGAAAACCTAATTTATAAAAAAGAAAATGGGGGAAAGTAAAAAGATGGAGGTAGTATATAATGTAAAATATAAATTTAAGACAAATGAAAATAAAACTAATGATGAACTAAAAAATATCTTTAATAGAAAACTGTTAAATATAATTATTAAGTTAGAAAGTAATGAGTTAAGATTAAATAACTCTTAAAAATGATATATAATATACTTGTATTTATTAGTTGTAGCCATTTAGAAGTATTGGAGGAATGGCTATGATAGAAAAGGTGGGTGTATATTGCAGATTATCTGATGAGGATAGAGATAAATTAAATAAAAATGATGATAGTAATTCAATAGTAAATCAAAGAAGTATGTGTTTAAAGTTTGCTAATCAAAATGGGTGGAATGTTGTCGATATATATTCAGATGATGATTTTTCAGGAGCAGGAACTTACAGACCAGATTTTGAAAGATTAATTAGTGATTGTAAAAGTGGAAAAATAAATTTAGTTTTATGTAAGAGTCAATCAAGATTTTCTAGAGATATGGAAGTTATTGAAAGATATTTGCATAATAAATTTATAGAATGGGGAGTTAGATTTGTAAGTATTGTTGATAATGCTGATACTAATATTGAATCTAACAAAAAGTCACGACAAATAAACGGACTTATTAATGAGTGGTATTTAGATGATTTGTCGCAAAATATTAAAAAGTCATTAAAGAATAAAAGAGAAGATGGCCTATTTATGGGAAGTTTTGCTCCATATGGTTATGAACGAAATGAAGATGGTCATAAATTAATAGTAGATCCAGTTGCAGCAGAAGTTGTAAAAAAAATATTTGAATTATATGCAAATGGATATGGATATCATAAAATATGTGAATATTTAAATAACAATAATATCCCAACAAGGGCAATATATAAGAAACAAAAAGGCAGTAAATTTGTATGTAGTAATTGTGATTTAAAAAATTCAAGGTGGACTTCTGATACGATTGCTCAAATACTTAAAAATGAAGTTTATATTGGAAACTTAGTTCAAGGAAAAGTAACTTCAATGGGTTATAAAGTTCATAAGTTTAAAAAAGTAAATGAAGAAGATTGGTGTAGAATAGAAAACACTCATGAAGCAATTATTGATAAGGAAATTTGGAGCAAAGTACAAAAAAGATTAAAGTCCCATAGTAAACCTATAAAGACAGGAGAAGTTCATTTTTTTACTAAAAAAGTTTATTGTAGTTGCTGTGGAAAACCTTTTATGAGAAATGTCTATAATGTAAAAAATGAAAGTACCGGTAAAAGAGCATATATGCAGTGTAAAGGAAATAAAAAATATCATATATGTGAAAACAATAAATCTATCAGGATGGATAAGTTAGAAGAAATAATACAAAATGCTATTAATGATTTACTTGATAATTATTATGATAAAAATAATTTAAAAGAGCTCTATGAAAATAGAAAAATGCAAGATACAAATAATAATGAACGAATTAATATATTAGAAAAGGAAAAAAGAAATCTTGAAAAGAAAATAGATGATAATAAATGTTATTATCGAAATCTTTATGAAGATAAAGTTAAAGGAACCATTAACGATGATATGTTTAGTATGATGTCAAAAGACTATTTAAATGAAATAGAAATAATGACTAAAAGAATAAATAATATCGATGATGAAATAAAAAGTTTAGAAGTAGTTAAAGAAACTAGGAAACAAGCTGAAGATATATTAAAAAAATACAAACATATAAAAGAGTTAAACAAAATAATAATTGATGAGTTCATAGATAAAATATATATTGGAGAAATTGATAAAGAAACTAATTCAAGAGATATTGAAATAGAATGGAATTTTGAATTTTAGAAAGAAATAATAAATTTGGATTTTCTATGTTCCTGCACATGGGGGGAAAGATCCAGGGACAGTTTATAAAGATATTTATGAAAAAGATATCAATTTGAGTATAAGTTTATATTTAGAAGAATATTTGAGTGAGTATGGAGCAACTGTAATACTTACTAGAGATAGTGATAGTGATTTAAGTTATGGGGAGACTAATCATCGGAAGAAAACTGATTTTGATAATAGAATAAAAATAATTAATAATGAATATACAGATATGTATTTGTCGATTCATTTAAATTATTTAACTAATAAAAAGTATTATGGAGCGCAAGTATTTTATAATAATGATAACGAGAAGTTAGCCAAGAGTATTCAGGAGTATTTGAATAATAATTTGGAAACGGATAGAGAAATTAAGGAGATACCATCATCTACATATATGTATAAAAAATTAGAAAAAAGGGGAGTATTAATAGAGTGTGGATTTCTATCGAACGAAGTAGAAAGGAGTAAATTGGTAACTGAGGAATACCAAAGAGAAGTAGCAAAAGCGATTGCAGATGCCATAGTTAACTATTATAATTGATAAATTCACTTATTTATCACATTTTTTTTACATTAAAGACATTAAAAGTTAGTATATTTATTGTGTCGTTTGTGATATAATGGTTAAAGTAAAGGCGGTTTAGCGTGTGAAGACAAAGACTTTTAAAACATTAGATGAACAAATCGACATACTTTCTAGTAAAGGTTTAGTTTTTGATGATATTGATGTAGCTAAATCAATTTTACTAAGAGAAAATTATTTCTTTTTAAGTGGTTATCGGCATGTTTTTTTGAATTCGAATAATAAGACCTTTATAGAAGGAACAAAATTTCGGGAATTATATGCGATGTTTTCTTTTGATAGACAATTAAGAAATATTATTTTTAAAAATATTTTGATTGTGGAAAATAATTTAAAAAGTATATTAGCATATGTAATGAGTAAAAACCATGGTTTTAAAGAAAACAATTATTTAAATCCACATAATTTTGTTAAGGATTCTAGAAAGACAAGACAGATAAATGATTTAATTAGAAAAATGAAACGGCAGATAAGTGTTAATGGAAAACAACATTCCGCAACAGCACACTATTTAATTAATTATGGTTATATTCCATTGTGGGTTGTTGTTAAAGTATTATCTTTTGGGATAGTTGGGGAACTTTATACGATACTGCAATATCAAGACCAGAAAGAAATTGCCGATGTATTTGGTATTGATATATTCAGTATGGTTGAATATTTGCCAGTTTTAGCAAATTATCGTAATTTATGTGCACATGAAGATATTTGTTATAACAATAAGACGCAAAAGGCAATTGAAGATACGAGATATCATCGTTTGCTTTATATTCCCAAAATAGAAGATGAATACATTTATGGTAAGAATGATTTATTTGCTTTAGTAATAATATTAAAATCTATTTTAAAAGAAGATGACTTTACTTTATTTATGAATGAAATTAGTTATGAATTAGACAGATTAGCGGGAAAGCTAGAAACAATAAAAATAGATAAAGTACTGCATGTTATGGGATTTCCTAATAATTATAAAGAGATTGTGAGGTTGGATTGAGATGGAAGAAAATTTAAATAAAAAAGCTACAAAAAATATTATTAATTATGTTATTGTATTTTTTGTTGGATGTTTAATAATGTATGCTGTTGTATACTTTTTTCCAGTAGCAATTACAGAAGATGTAATTAAGGAAGTTAGAGATGTAACGATAAATGATACGGGAATTGCTGAAGCTGTTGCTAAAGTATATGATTCAGTTGTGGTAGTTTCAACTTATCGAGATAATACTTATGTAGCTTCAGGTACAGGATTTGTTTATCGTCAAGATGGGGATACATATTATTTACTTACAAATTATCATGTTATTGAAGATGGTAATAAAGTAACTGTTACATTTACGGATGGAACTATTGTAGAAACAGAAATTGTTGGACATGATCAATATTCTGATATAGCTGTTTTAGCTATTGAATCAGATAAAGAATTGGTAGTTGCTGAGTTAGGTGATAATGGAGAAAGCCGAGTTGGTGATACAGCTTTTGCAGTAGGAGCACCACTTGATAGTGCTTATTCTTGGACTGTTACAAGAGGTATTATTTCAGGTAAAGATAGAATGGTTGAAGTATCTTTAAGTAATTCAAATACTAATGATTATGTTATGAAGGTATTGCAAACTGATGCAGCGATAAATTCTGGTAATAGTGGGGGACCACTTTGCAATGCTAATGGGGAAGTTATAGGAATTACATCACTTAAACTTGTTAGTGATGGAGTTGAAGGAATGGGCTTTGCTATTCCTATTGAAGATGCAACTGAAAAGGCGGAACAAATAATCGATGGAGAAGTTATTGCTTATCCGGTGATTGGTGTTGAAATGTTAGATTTTTCTAATACTTATTATTCCCCATATTATAATTTGATTAGAAATTCTGGATTAGAACATGGTGTTATCATAACTGGTGTAGAAAATGGTTCTGCTGCTGATGAAGCAGGAATTGAAGCAAACGACATCATTACTAAAATAGATGGTGAAGAAGTTATTAATGGAGCTTACTTTAGATATTATTTGTATCAACATAGTATTGGAGACACAATAACTATTACAGTATATCGTGATGGTGATACGATAGATTTAAAGTTAACACTTGATGGTGAAGGGCAAGCATTATAATGTTTGCTTTTTTTCAAAATAAATATAAAATATTAATGAAAGAAGGTATTTTATGGGAAACAGTGTATTAATTAAAAGAATTGGGGCTTATATAATTGATTATCTATTCATATTTTTGTTGTTGACAATGCTCAATCAAATTAGATTTTTAAATCCAACTTATGATGAATATATGCAAGTATATGATAATTATTTAGAAATAATGGATGGCTTAACAGTAGATAATGCTACAGAGATTGCTGAAAGTGCAGAATTTAGAGAAGTAAATTATGATTTGAGTAAGTATAGTGTAAGTATTTCAATAATATCTGTTGTCATCTACATAGCTTATTTTTGGGGATTTCAAATGTGGAATAAGAATCAAACTTTGGGAAAGAAAATGTTTAATATTCAAGTAGTTGGAAAAGATGATAATAAACCAAGATGGTGGCAAATGTTGCTTAGGTCAGTGATTCTTTATAATTTATGGTTAGAAGCTTTGCTCATTATAAGTCTATTTATTTTTGATAGTAATGGTTATATTTGGGTTAGTTCAGTTTTAAGTGTAGTTTCCACTGTTATTTTGTTTGTTACTGCTTTTATGGTACTTTTCCGAAAAGATGGAAGAGGATTGCACGATATAATTGCTAATACAAAAGTAGTAGTGAAGGAGATAGAAAATGGCAATTAATTTGGTTCGAGAATATTTAAAACAGTTTAACAAAGATAAAGATATTTTGGAGTTTTCAGAGTCGAGCGCAACAGTTAGAGATGCAGCATTAGCAATTGGATGTGATGAAGCTCATATTGCTAAGACAATGTCATTTATAGTCGATGATAAGCCAATATTAATTGTTTTGGCGGGAGATAGAAAAATTGATAATTCTAAGTTTAAACAAACGTTTAGATGCAAAGCCAAAATGATACCAAGTGAAAATCTAAAAGAACTTGTTGGTCATGAAGCGGGAGGTGTTTGTCCTTTTGGAATAAAGGAGGGAATTAAAGTTTATTTGGATGAGTCTTTGAAAAGATTTGAATTTGTTTATCCGGCATGTGGTAGTAGTAATAGCGCTATTAAGTTAACAATTTCAGAGTTGGAAGAGTATTCTAGCATGAATTCTTGGGTGGATGTTAGCAAGTAAAAAAGGAAGAGATTAGTTTTCTTCCTTTTGTCTTTTTAAAGATAATATTTCCGTATTACTTAGCTCTTTGGGATTGTCAAAATTGTAAGTGGATACTTCATTTATTTGATAAAGACTTTTTAGAGTTTCAAACATTTCACAATATTTACCAAAGGCTTCATCATATTGTTGCGCTTCGATAGCTTGGCAAATAGGAATGATATGATTTAATAACAGTTCTCTAGCAATTAATGTTTTTTGATGGTCTTTGCGTAAAGAATCAACAATAAGACGACCATATATATCGTATTGAATTAGAAAGTTGACATATTTTAAATTCTTTTGTAAATAGTTTTCTCGAAAATCGACCATGATGTAAAAATAATTGCCACATAGATTGTTACCTAACGTTTCATTGACAAATGTTGCTATATGCCACCATGAAGAACTGCCGGGGCGATAGCCATATTTTGAGTCAAGAGCTTTATAAGCTTTTTCAATATCACGATCACTGCGATTACTGTCTTCTTTATATCTGCTGCAAGTATGGTCAAACGGAAATCTTTTGTAGTATGATGAACCAAAGGCTTTACCATTGGCATCACAACCATAACCATCACGGTCACCACCACGTAAATCATCAATGCGATAATGAACACATGAACCGCATTGTTTTTTATATTTTGTCAAAATATTTCCCCCTTCATTTAATACTGTGTATTTTAGCATATTTGCCTATTTATGTCAAATTAATTGTGGTATAATACCTATATATAGGTGATAATAGTGGCTAGAAGAAAGAAGAAAAAATATATAAATGAGGTTTTGGTTTTAGTATTATTTTTCTTGCTATCTTATTTTGCTTATTATTTTCGAGATGAATGGATTAACTATAGTGAGGGTAGTACCAAGACTTATGAACATTATGATTTAGAAAATATTCCTGAGTATAATGGTGAGGCATACATTTATTTAAATGATAATGTTCCTGAATTTACCGAAGAAGAAAAGACTAAGCAAAGTTTTGAAAATTACAGTGATTTAGATACTTTGGGAAGATGCGGAGTAGCTTTTGCTAATGTTAGTAAAGATATGATGCCCACAGAGGAAAGGGAAAGTATTGGGCAAGTAAGGCCGAGTGGTTGGCATACAGTTAAATATGATATTGTAAGTGGGAAATATTTATATAATCGTTGTCATTTAATTGGTTATCAACTGACAGGGGAAAATGCTAATGAACAAAATTTAATAACTTGTACAAGATATATGAATGCAACGACGATGTTGCAATTTGAAAATGAGGTAGCAGCATATATAGAAGAAACTGGTAATCATGTGCTTTATAGAGTTACACCATTTTTTGAAGGAGATAACTTGGTAGCAACGGGTGTGCAAATGGAGGCATATTCGGTGGAAGATAATGGAGAGTTGCAATTTAATGTATTTGTTTATAATGTTCAACCAGGTATAAAAATTGATTACGCTACAGGTGATAGCAGTTTAGAGTGAAATGATGAAATTAAATGATTTGAAATGCGTAAATGACAGTATTAAGCTAGATGAATATATATCATTTAGAGAATTGGTCAAACAAAATATGGAATATCCAGAATGGTTGGGGGATTTTTCAAAAAGTGATTTGGAATATATGTTAAATAATGATTCTAAGATATGGATTTACTATGATAACGATATACCAGTTTGTTCAATGATGCTGATTCCAAGTGATGAAGATGCCTTAAAGAAGTTTGGTTTAGATTTAAATTATAGGGAAGTTACTGATTATGGTCCAATGTTTGTAAATCCAAAATATGTAGGAAATAAGTTACAGTATCAAATGATTTTAGAGCTTGATAAATATTCGAAAATGTTGGGATATAAGTATGCTGTTGGAACAATTCATCCTGATAACAAGTATTCGATAAATAATTTAGTGGAAGTGGGATTTGAATTAAAAGGAACCAAGAACTTTAAAAGAGGAATTAGAAATGTTTATTGGAAAAAGCTATAATTTGATAGGAGAGTGATTAATGATGGCAGATAAATGTGGAGTTATATATATTTTGACCAATCCTTCTTTTCCTGAATATGTGAAGATTGGTTATGCTGATGATGTAGAAGCAAGAGTGAAACAATTAAATAATTCAGAAGCGGTCCCTTTTTCATTTCGAATTTATGCTACTTACGATGTTACTGAAAGATTAACAGATAAAAAGATGCATGATTTTCTCGATAGAATAAATCCAGAGTTGCGCAGTAAAGAAATGGTGAATAATAAGTTGCGAGTTAGGGAGTTTTATCATATTAAGCCAGAAGAGATATATTCGGCTTTTGAATCAATTGCAGAATTTACTACTACACTTGATAGGTTGCATATTTGGAAGGAAACTAAAGAGGATAAAGAAGAGGAAAAATCGGCTTTAACTTTAGCTAAGAACAGACACAATTTTAAGGGAACAAGTTTTTATTCTAGTTTGACAGGTAAACATTATTATACTAAGACTAAGGAAGATGGGACACTGGGAGTATATGAAAAAGATACCAATATAGAGGTACCTAATAATGCTAATCCTTCAAAAAGGAAAATACTATATTCAGTTCTAGTCGATTTAAACGGAGATTTATCGGGGACGAATACACTTTATCAAATAGAACGTAAATTAGAAAAGATGTTAAATAAAGATGAATAATAGGGTTTTATTTACATTTGTTCAGCAAAATAATATAATGTATGTACAAAAGTGAACTGGTGATGTTATGAATAATGAAAAAAAATTAGATTCGAGTGTTAATGAATATGAAGAAATACATAAACCTAATGATTATGTTAAACAGTTACAATGGGATATGGCTATAGGACTTCAAGAAGTTGATAATTTAAAGCCTTCTAATTATTTAGAAAAGTTATTAGAAGAAAATGTAAGTGGTAGTATAACTATTAGTCAAGTAGAAGATGAATTAAGGGCATATTACGCAGAAAAAGAAAAGAAAAATGAAATAAATCATAGTGAATTAGAGTGTGACTTTGTATCAACTCGAATAGTTGAATTATTAAATGAAGATAATTTTGAATTATCAGTAGCTTATTTAAAATATGTTCATAAATTTTTATTTCAAGATGTTTATGGATTTGCTGGCGAATTTAGAAAGATAGATTTTTCTAAACATGAAAAAATTTTAAATAATGATTCGGTTGCTTATGGTGACTTTAAAACATTAACTGAATCTTTGGAATATGATATTTTTTAGAGAAGGTAATACTAGAACTACAGCTTTATTTATTGAAAAGTATTTAATTTATTTAGGTTATAATGTTGATAATACTTTGTTTAAAGATAAATCAGTTTATTTTAGAAATTCTTTAGTAAGAAGTAATTACTTTAATAATTATTTAAATATAAAAGAAGATAATAGTTACTTAATTAAATTTTATGAAAATTTATTGTTGGGTAAAAATAATAACTTACATTCACAAGATTTAATTGTTAAAGAACTTTTTTTAAAAAACTAGTGTGATAAGTATTTAAACAATAACAAAAATTAAATTTATCCATATAATATTCTAGGTGATATACATGGATAGAGTGTTAAAAAAAGTGGTAATTGATGCTGGTCATGGGGGGGAAGATCCCGGGACTGTTGCCAATGGGATAACGGAAAAGGAATATACATTAAAAATTAGTGAATATATTCATAAAAGATTAGATGAAATGGGTATACCTAATGAAATGTCGAGGACAGGAGATGTAACTTTAGATAGTAATAATAGACCTGATAAGATACAGAGCTTTTATGGTGATGGTAGTGATGTAATTGTAGTTTCCAATCATATAAATGCTGGGGGAGCGGAGTTCAGTTACCATTACATAATTTAATTGGGCATTTAGACAGTTATACAGCGTTTTTTTGTAAAAAAGGTATAAGGTATTGATTATGTGTTTAAGGCGTTCTAAAACGCAAAAAAACGTGAAATATACATTGATATATATCACGTTTTTTGCTATAATTAATGCAGAGATAAAGTTTAACGAATTATCTCAATAAAAAAGGCCAATCTTTTCGGCAAAAAAGAAAGGCAATAATGAATAAATGTGCGAAACAATACAAAGCACAGATAAACAGAGCAATAAGCAACTTTCAAACTTATTACGATATTATTATATAATAAATTTGGATCCTAATCAATAGGTTTTTGTAAGATTGCTTAAGTTTACATTTTTGCAATCTTTTTTTCGTTAAGAAATAAAGGTCGGATAAGGAGATGAAAATATGGCGAATAAAATTAGAAGCTCAAAAAAAACTTCAAGTACTGCATCAAAAGTTTTGAAATCAAAAAAATCTTCTAAATCTGCTAAAAGTTTAGCGGGAAGTGTACTATCAAATAGAAAGAAGTAAAGGAAGTGAAAGTAGTGAAATATACTAGAAAAAATTTAGAAGAATACGCTAAACCTATAAGTGATTCTGAAAATGAATCGTGTAAAAGAGCAATAAAGATGGTACGGGATGCTTTAGTATCAGCTGGATATGATCTTGATGATACGTTAAAACAATACGACGAGTATACATTTTATTATGAAAAAAGAGATAGCTTTGGCAATGTTTTAACAGTATTATTACAAGGATCATATGCAAATAAAACGAATATTAAACATACTAGTGATGTTGATGTATCAATACTTTATAAAACAGCATTTCCTTATCAATTTTCCTCTTATAAAAATGATATAATATTGGCACTAAAGAAATATTTTGGTAACGATTCTGTGCATAGAAAGAATAAGTCTATTAAAGTAGATGGAAATACTGGCAGGAAAGATATTGATGTTGTACCTGCATTCTATAACTTGTCTATAAAAGAAGGTATATATTTTTATACAGATGAAGGACAAAAAATAGTTAATTATCCATTACAGCATATTAGTAATGCAACAGAAAAAAACAAAAAAACATCGTTTAATTACAAAAGATATGTAAGAATATTAAAAAATATTCGAAAAGATTTAAATTTTGATAAAATTGGTTCTTTTCAATTGGAGTCGTTGTTGTGGAATTTACCAGATAGTTTATTTAGAAATAATACATATTGTTTAGAAATTGGAGTTCAAAATATTATTAATTACTTATATGATAATAGATATCAATTTAGAATATTTAAAGAGGGCAATGGAATTAAACAATTAGCACTAACTGATGATGTTTTTAATTCATTAATAACGTTTGTTACTATATTGTATACTACAGTAGAGGTTTTCGAATAATGAATAAAAAGTATTTGGAAAATATTTATATATATAAGTTTTATAATATTATTAGGATTATGTTATATATTTAAATTATCTATTTTAGATGCTATAAGTTATTCTGTAACTATATCATTGTTTTTGTTTACGATTTATAGCAAATGGTTGTGGAAATATAATCCTCTTGAAAAAACACCTAGATTAAAGAAAAAATATGTTGCCAGAATAGATTATCAATATGGTGGTCAAGCAAGGAATAAAATAGTTGATGTTAATATTAAACAAGATTTGTTTTCTGTAAAAGTAACTATGAAAAGTGATGAAAGTTTTAGTAAGTCTGTTATTGCAAATATTTATCAAGAACAAGATGTCTGGTATTTAACTTATACTTATATAAATGAACCTTCACAAAAAAATAGAAAAAAAAGTAAAATACATAATGGAACATGTAAATTAAACTTGAATGATATTAAAAAAATTAATGGTGAATATTTTACTGATAGGCTAAGTTGTGGTGATATAGTATTTATAGGGTAGAAAGAGTATTAATTATATACTCTTTTTTATTAGTTTAAATATTATATGGTATAATGTATAGCAAGTTATGAAAGTTTTTGCGCAAGCAAAAAGTTTTATAACTGCATTGTACTATGAT
>CALVVH010000081.1 GCA_944363805.1 uncultured Bacilli bacterium | reverse complement strand
TGCAACGAATACTGCCACAAGAAATTATTATTTGTATTTGAATATTACAAGTAATGATTTTGAATATACGGTAGATAACGATACTCCAGAATTGATACTTACTGTAACAGACCCAAATGGCAGTCCAGTAGAAAATATTTCAGGATTAGATTATGTAACAGTAGGAGAAGGAGATAACCAAGTATCAGGATTTGATATAACAACAGCAAGTGAATTAATAACACTAGCAAGTAATTATGAAATAACAGCTACAACTGATCCAGAGATCCAAGAATGGACTATTACTGTAACATTTGTAAACTTAGAAACTGACCAAGTAGGAAATGCTGGAAAGACATTTGTAGCAACAGTAATGATACAAGAAACACCGTTAACTTCATCACAAAATTTAGCAAGTTATATAACAGATACATTATATACAGCAGATGGAGTAAATGGATTATACCTACATGATGGAATAGGTTCATATACAAATGCTGACCAAGAAGCAGGGGATAACTCATACAGATTCAGTGGTGGAGACTATCAAGTAACGGCAACTGCAACTGGAGCAAATTTAATAAAAGTATATACAGCAGCTGATGCTGAAACTGATGGAGTAATCAATTTCTACTGTAATGGTACAAAAAGGTATGTGGGATATAGATGTACTGCTACACAAACTCATTATTATACAACAGCATATAATGAAGGAACCCATTATAATACATTAGAAGAAGCATTATCCCAAGCAGTAACAGATGGATATTTGACTGCTGATAATATCAAGAACTTTGTATGCTTTGGCCCGGGAGCGAGTGAGGGTTCATGTTCAGAAGATAATTTATATAGAATAATAGGAGTATTTAATAATCAAGTAAAATTAATTAAGTATGATTATGCAGATACAACAATGTTAGGTTCTGATGGAGATTATTATACAACTGAATCAGCTACATTTTGGAGTGGAATGCGAAAAGATGCAGGTACAAGATATTTGTATTATTGGAATGGTCCAACAAGTAGTGGAGGAACTTTAACTAATGATTGGGGTGCAAGTAGACTTAATACAGTAAATCTAAATACAAATTATTGGAATTACTTAACAAGTGATTGGCAAACTAAAATAGCGAACACAACATGGAAAGTTGGAGGAAATACAACAGCGAATATATATGAGCAAACAGTAAAGTCAGCATATACAAATGAAATAGTAAGTCCAGCTGAAGTAACAACATACCAAGATGAAATAGGATTAATGTATGTAAGTGATTACATGTATGCAGTAGATCCAACAGGATGGACAAAAACAGGATATGATAATAACAGTCCGTCAAATCCATCAAATGATTATAGAGGAGTAAAAGGAGATAACTGGATGTATATGGGAGGTGCAGATTGGACAATTTCCCGTCGTTCGGACCTTACGAATGGTGCGTTCAGCGTGAGCTTCGATGGCTGTGTGTACTACACTACAGTGAACGTCAGCCATGGCGTGCGTCCTGTATTTTATCTAAATTCCAATGTTGAATTTTCTGGAGGAACTGGAACCTTATCTAATCCTTATAGGATTTTGCTCTAGTCAACAAAATGTAAATTTACATTCATTATATTTGCTATTTAGCAAGAATTTGTCTAAAAAGAATCAATCTTTATTTTAAGTAATTGATTTTTTTTTATTTTCTTGATAGAATTAAGAAGAATAAGGAGATTGTTTTTAATCCCTTATTCATGATAAAATTGACCGTGATATATTTATGTTGAGATGAAAGGAGTACTACGATGAAAAGAAAAATTATTATTTTTTCTGCTAGTTTTTTGGTGCTTTGTTTGATGGTAGTATTAATGAGTAATTATAATAACTTTTCATCTAAGACCATTATTGTAAGTGATAATGAAGATGTCATTAATACAGATGGAATGCTTACTATGATGTATGAAGTTACAACTGGAAGTGGCGACTATGAACAAAGTAGTGATACTACGTGGCCTACGGAAGGTTATGTATTTAATGCAGAAATGAGTAGATGTGAAAATGGTAGTACTCTTTCTTGGAACGATGAAACAAAATCTGTTATGATTGAAGCAAATGTATCAGATAAATGTTATGTGTATTTTGATAAAGAAGATTCAGTCAATACTTTTGCAGAGTATATAACAACACAAGTATATACCGGAACTGATGGTGAAAATGGACTTTATTATCACGATGCTGATTTAGCAAATGGAGCCCAAGATAATAGTTACAGATATAGTGGAGCCAATCCGAATAATTATGTATGTTTTGGTGCAACTGGTGCAGATTGTCAAAATGAAGATAACCAATATAGAATTATAGGAGTGTTTAATAATCAAGTAAAATTAATCAAGGCGACAAGTATTGGAGATAATGTTTGGGAGTCTGATTGGGATACGCAAGGAAATACATGGGATGCAAGTACAAAACCAGATATATATACGACATTAAATACAACATACTATAACGCCTTAGGAAGTGAATGGCAAAATATAATAGCAGAAACAACATGGCAAGTCGGAGGAATGGCATGGATTGATACAAATACAGCAAAACAATTTTATGATGTAGAGGTAGGAACAAAACAAAGCGGATACGTTGAAACCATGAAAATAGGATTAATGTATGTATCAGAATATGGATATGGAGCCAGCCCAGAAAAATGGACAACAGGATTACGTGAAGGAAATTATGGAACAGATAATTGGTTGTATTTAGGTATAGATGAATGGTTTATCACTCGTACTTTGGATGTTTCTTTTACTGCATTTAGTTTGGATTCCTATACTGGTGGTTGTGTGTTTGGAAACAGTGTTTTAAGCAATTTTGATGCTGTTCGCCCGTCCTTTAGTCTAGCGTCCACAGTAGAAATTTCTTCCGGAACAGGTACTCAAAGTGATCCTTATATTTTGAATACTTGATATGAATAGGGTAATCTTGTGATATTTCCCGTCGTTCGGACAATACGACTAATGTTCAACGTGAACAGCAATGGCAATGTGGGCAACAATACAGTGAATGCCAACAACAATGGCGTGCGCCCGAGACCTTTATAGTTCTGGAGTTATAAGATTAAGGTTTTATAAAAGATGAGATAAAGGACAAAGATTATCCTGGAAGCAATTTCTGAACATGTAATATGTATATTTAGTAAATGACAGCAATGAAAAACTGCTGTTTTTTTGTGCGCTTACCTAGACATTTTTAATTATTAGTCATACGATACACTAGAAAGGAATGAATGATATATGAATTATTTTAATGAATCAAAGACTTATGAATCAGAAACTAAGAAGTATGATAAAACAAGTGCGCAAATGGGAATGGAAGGAAGTTCATGCAGTACTGGGATAATGGACATGGGTATGCCTAGTTATGGTTGTGGAATGATGCCAGTATATGAATGTCCTCAAGAAAGAGTGTGTCATAGATATATTTGTTATGATGTACCACATATTATGCCTTGTAATACGAGAATAATTAACCATCATGTTTATCGTCATACATATCGACCAGAATATACTTATTGTGAAGAAAATGTATGTGAAAATGTATATGATCGTGGATGTTGTTAAGTAAGAGTGGATGATGAGATTATTCTCATCTTTTTTAATTTATCGTGGAAAACTTAAAGAATTTATTATATAATATTAGTACATGATGAGGTGAAGTATAGTGAATATATATGGAGAGTATGAAGATTATTTACAAAAACTTAGTAAGGATAAATTACAAAGTATAGTAGATGAATATAATATATTAGCGGAAATATATGAATTAGAAAGGATAAATATTAATAAAAAAGCTAAGAAAGAAGATGTAATTAAGGTAATATTAGAAAATAAAGATAGTTATTTAAAGTATTTGGTTATGTCTTTAGATTTAAATGATTTTAGTGTATTAAAACAATTAGTATGTAAGAAAAGTAATAATGATTTTTTAAATGATAATAAAGAATTTATTAATTACTTAATTGATAAAGGAGTAGTATTTCAAGAAAATGATTTGATGATGTCTTGGGATGTAAATGGAATACTTAAAAGTATAATTAAGAATAAAGAAGTAATTAAGTATGTAAAAACTTGGGATAGAATATATAAATTAGTTGATGGAATAATTATTGCTTATGGAGTAGTTAGTAGAAAGTATTTTGATATTATAATAAGTGGTATTGAAAATAAAGAAGTAATTATACCAAAGATAGAATATTATTATAAAAAGGAATATAGCATTGATAGTAAGAAGATAATGAGTAATAAATTAACTAGTAAGAAAAGAATTAATAGTTATGTTAAGAATGATAAATATAAGATGTTTACTAATAAAGAATTTGTAGAAATGGGTAGTAGTAGTTATCATAGAGGAATTAAAAGTTATAAGAGATTTATTAAGATGCTTAAGAATAACTATGTATTTAGAAATAGTGATATAGAGTTTGTCGATAATAATATAGTAATACCTTATTTATATAATTCTTTAAATGAAGAAGATAAAGCTAAGAAGGATTTAGATGAAGCAGTAATTAGGTTATTTGAATTTAAAGGTGACAAATTGAAGCAGAAGATGCTTGAAGAAATAATGAAGATAAGAGAAGAATTTCCTTTGTGGGAATATCGTGGATTTGCAAAGTTGGAGGTGGAAAATGCGGAATAAAAAGGGTTATACAGGAGTTGAGTTGTTGATTGTTGTAGCAGTTTTTAGTGTTGTTTATTTTGTTGGGGCCAATGTTATTTCGAAAAATTTTGATGTTAATTATGTGGAAGATTTGTATAATTTAAAGATTTCTTCGATTGAAGAACAAGCGGCGATTTATGCAGAGGCACATACTGATATGTTTGCAGAAAGCAATGATGTTTATATGACTGTTGAAGAACTTGCTTTAAATAATGCGATTATTAGTACTAGCGAAGGAGTAGTGGCAGATCCTAGAGATAACGATGAAACTTTAAATGAATTACGTGTAAAAATAACAAATAATGAAGATGAAATAACTGCTGAAGTATTGGTGTAAGATTATGGCAGTAACAAAAACTGACTTTATTAATTATACAAGATGCCATAGGTATGTTGCATTAGAAGAAGTTAGACATGAAAAGTTAGATGCGGATATTAGTTATGATGATTATAAAAGGCAAGAAGAACAAGATATATTAAAAGAACTACTTTCAGGTATGTTTGAAGATGAAACTTATGAAGTTGATACAACGATAAAAGTAAATAAACAAATGCAAGCAATGATGCCTTATTATAAACAAGTGGAAATGGAAGCTGGTAGACTTACTAACGAGTATTTTGGAGGTAAGTCTACTTATGCCGGTTCGACATTTAATCAAGAGAGTTTTGAATTTAATAAAAATGGAATTAGATATGTTTGCTATGTCGATATATATAATGA
>CALVVH010000080.1 GCA_944363805.1 uncultured Bacilli bacterium | reverse complement strand
AAATTCTACTATGGTTTGGATTATGAAATTACTGATTTTATGAGAAGTTTAGAAGAAGAAAACAAACAACTAAAAGAAAATTATGAGTGCATACTAAAACAAAGAGATGATTTAACAAAAAATGCAACTGAACAATTAGAGTCAAGTGTAGGAATTGTAAAACATAATAGGGCAATTCAAGAACATATTGATAAAGAAAGAGAGTTACAAAATCAACTACAACAAAAAGAAGATACAATAAATAAAGCAAAAGAAGAACTATACATATGGGGAGAAGCATTATTTCCAGAATTTCAAAAGAAGATGTTAAAAATATTAGATAATAAAGGAGATGAAAAATAATGGGATTGTTATATAGTCATTATGAAGCTAAGCCAGTAACAAATAATAGTTTAAAAATTAATGCAGTTAGTGGTACTTTGACAAAAACATATAAAGACAGTTATTTTGTTAGATTTCAAAAAGGAAGTCCAATGGAACATTTTTACTTTAGAGAATATAGACCTTGCAGAATACTAGATAAAAGAGATACATATTTAAACACTAAACGAGAAGATGAAGAAAGATACGATGGATATTTTTATACTTTAAATGAGATAGTTGTATTACAGGTAATGTTAATGAGTGAAGATAATTATTTAGTAGAAGCAATAGATAAAGAAAACTATGAAAAAATGTTTGTAGATAATAAAGGAGAATAAATAATATGTCTTTACGCAAAATTGCAAAAGAATTGGAAGTAAGTGCTAGTTATTTAAGCGATATTATTAATGGTAAAAAAGGTTGTACGAAAGAACTTATGGAAAAGATAATAGAATATTATCCTAATTTAGATTTTTACAATTTTATTGAACCTAGATATAAAGTAAGATTGGAGGAGAATAGATAATATGAAACTAATATATACAGGAGATTTTGAAAGATTAAAAGATTTTGGATTTGAAGTTGGAGAAGATTACTTATATGAAAAAATGCACGTTGATAGTTATTACAATGGAAGTAAATCAGTAGTAATTGATGAAAATACAAAAGAAATATTTATAGTTTGTTATAACTTTAGTTATGATGAAAGTAATATGTCAAAAAAAGTAATAAATAAAACATCTTATGTTAAAAAATATATAAAAGATTTAATAAAAGCAGGACTTGTTAAAAAGGAGGAAGAAGATGAATAAGACTATAACTGTTTATGAGTTACTTGGATTAATAAAAGATGGTAAGGCGTCTAAAAAGATAAAGTACGAAAATAATATTTATGAATTTACTGATTATGATTATCGTTGCATAGTAACCGAAATAGAAAAAGGATTTGTAGAATATTGGTTAATAGGAAATTATAATCAAGACTTAAGACACCTATTAAATGAAAAAGTAGAAATAATAGATGAAGATAAAAAGATAGAAAAAATAATGCAGTTAGATACTAGAGAAACTCGAGATTGTATTATAAAAATTCAAAACAAAATCAACGAATTAATAGATGTAGTAAATGAATTAAGAAACGAGGTGAAAGAATGAATTGGTTAGATGTTATAATGATTATTTTAGCAATTATTATTTTTATAGGAGCAATAGTTGTATTAGTGTGGCATGCTAAAGAATATGATTTAGCTTTCGGAATCTTTTTATCATTATCTATTTTAATATGTGCGGTTGTACCAGCGTTATATTTTATTGTTTTAGATAAAGGCAGCGGTTCAACAATTGGAATAATTACAAGTGTAGATAAAAACTTCTTTGGCACTACAGCATTATATATAAAAACAAGTGAAACAACGCAAGAAAAGTATTGCATTGAGTTTGATGAAGAATTAGAAAATAAAGCAAAAGAGTTAATTGGTAAAGAAGTTAAAATTAGTTATGGTGAAAGAGTTGGCTTATATTCAACAGGCAAATGTCATCAAGCACCAATTGAAAAAATTGAAGAAATAAAAGAATAAAAAGAGGTGATATTATAGAATGAATAAAATTCTTATCAATTATAATAATTTATATCGATATTACAAAATTGAAAAGGTAAATTTAAGTATTTTAGAAGATAGAAAAGAAAAAATAAGAAATCAATATTTCAAAACAACATCACAGCCGTCAAATAGCAGTTCAAAAACTAATAAAAAATATGAAAATTATGATGCTTATATGATAGCTTTAGAAAAAGAGCAAATTTTCGAAAAAATTCAAGAAAAAAGAAATCTTATTAATAGGTTATCATACTATTTAAAAAAGATAGAATATAATTTATCTCAATTGCAAGGAATAGAATACCAACTATTTTATAAAATTATCAATGGCATTAATGTTAGTAAAGCTATTGAAGAAATCGTAGAAGAAAATTATCTCAAAAATAAAAAAATAAAAGATGAATCTATTATTTGGAAAAAATATTATCCTAACATAAAAAAAGAAATATCAGAGTTTAAAAAGATACAAGAAGAAGTATCAAAAATTTATGAATAATTGTTATAGTGTATATGTACATATATTTCCAAATAATAAGAAGTATTTTGGTATTACATCGAAAGAGCCAAAAAAAAGATGGAATTATGGCGTTGGATATAGAGATCAACCTGTTATTTATCACGCAATTAAAAAGTATGGTTGGAACAATATAAAACATATAATTTTATATGAGAATTTAACAAAAGGACAAGCCTGTGAAAAAGAAAAAAAATTGATAAAAAAATTTAATACAACTAATAGAAAAAATGGATATAATGTTTCTTTTGGTGGTGAAGATGGTTGCGCTGGCTTAAAACGGACAGAACAACAACGCAAAATTATAAAAGAAAAGTGTACTGAAGTATTAGGAAAAAAAGTAATACAATTTATACTTGATGATGACGATAATTTATTAGAAATAAGAACATATAAGTCTATAGAAAAAGCTTCCGAAGCTACCAAACAATCAAAAGGCACTATATCAAAAAAATGCAGTAAAGAATGGTGCTATGATTATTACTTTGAGAATAGTCATTTAAAGGAATGGGCATTTTTAGATGATTATTATAAAGCTAAATTATTATATGTTAGCAAAGTAGATCATTATTTATATAATTTTTTGTTAAGAAAAGGAATTAGAGATGAAAGAATCATTGTCTTTATGGGAGCCGACATAGAATTTTGGAGAAAACTAACAAAATATGAAAAAAAGAAAAAAGTCCAGTGAAAGTACAGTAAATAATATTATAAAATGATATCATGAGATAGTTTAAAAGACATCTCATTAATGTAAAACCCTTTTTATATATGAATATTTTTTCATGAGTCAGAAAAGAACATACCTCTTTTCTTTTTTTTGTTAGGTGGTTATATGCGAGAAATAACAAAGATAATGATAAACCAATTTAAGATAATGAAACTAGGTTTTGATTTTATGAGCTTTACTGTGGATAAAAAGAATAGCTTGAGCTTTCATCATCTTATAGTGCCAAGAAGAAATTGTAAAGAATGTGGTTTAGGTGAAGGTTATTTATTTTGGAACGGTGCGATATTAAGACAAGATACATCGCACGATTATCTACATTTAATAGAAGCTAAAGATTACGATATATTTCTTGCGATTACTAGCGAAATGATAGACGAAAATGTTAAAGGTTATTTAGATATAGAAAATTTAAGAAGAATAAACGACTTATTGACTGCGTTTGAAAGAGAGCATTGTTCTGATAGAGGCAAAAAAGGAAAATTATTAATAAAAGATAGTTATTTAAAAAGGATAAAATTGTAGGCAGTGTACTGATGATAAATAAAATCTTGGTAGGGATTCAAAAGAAATTATTTATAACTGAAAAATAATTCTACCTTAGGTTATAGATGAAGTCTTGGGTTGATCATCAGTACAGTACCTACAATAAAGAGGAGATATTATTATGAAATTTAAAATAAATAATAGAGATTGGGAAATTATAGAATTATCTCAAGAAGAAATAAGAAATCATTTAAG
>CALVVH010000079.1 GCA_944363805.1 uncultured Bacilli bacterium | reverse complement strand
AATAGTTCATAATCAGTTGTTATATTTTCATCTTCTAACAAGTTATTTAGAAAATAATGATTTTCTCCTTTTACTTGATCAACTAAATTAGAATCAGATACATTTACATCAATTATAGTTTCACCATTACTCAAGAAGTTAACTCTATCACTAATTGTTTCTGCTTCCATATTAAGATTTATAAAATTAATATCATCAAATGTATAGTATTCATCATTTCCTAAATTAGTTGTTGTTACATTCATTTGTTCATTATTATCAAAATATTCTTTTAAATCTACCAAATAAGTATCATCATCAACAATTGTATTATTGTAAACATATAAAAGTATACCTTTTATAACAAAATATACAATTAATAAAGACACTACTACAATTAAAATAATTTTTAAACTTTTCTTCATCATATACTCCTTCCATTATGATTATAACACATACGTTGGTTTTCCATGATATATTTTAATGTTGTAAGGTTTAACTTTGTCAACTATTCGATTAATATCATCTATGGCAACATTTCTTACTTTTAATAACTTTTTACTTTTATTAAAAACTATAAAATGATAATATTTATATGTTTGATTTACACTACTACGGTCCGTTCTAGCAAATCTTCTAATTATTTGAAGTTTTATTTTTATTATATCATTTAAACTAATAGATAGTTTTTTAAAAAACAAATTACAAATAAGTTCTTTGTCTGTTATTATAATACAAGGTTTATATAACTTATAAATTAGAAATAATAATGATATTGGAATAAAAATTAAAAGTATTAGTAGGTATGGGCTTATCAAATAAAGATAGGCATATATGAAAAGGCTGCATAATAAAAAAGCTAAATAGATAAAAACACAGATTGGTTTACACCTATAAATTGGTATAGTTGTATTATGGTTATCTAAAAGACATTGATAAAATTCTTTATGAGTTTTACTAATTTTATATCTAAATGAAAACATTTTTTTATAATTTTCTTTATAAACTATAGCTTTATCATTAAATGTACTAAAACTAGTTATGTCTGATAAATTACCAATTATCTTTTTTATTTTAAAACAATTAGTTTTTGTAATAACTCCATTTTCTATTTCTACTTTTATATTTATACTTAAAAGATAATAAAAAGTTACTATAACAGATAAAAAGAAATATGTAATAATTTTTCCCCAAACATCTAAATCAACAAAAATGCAAACTAATAACAAGATAATTGATGGTATGCTAAAGAAAATTGCCCCTTGTTTGCAACTTTTTTTATACTCGTTTGTAAGGCCGAGATTTATTTTTTTATCTTTCATCAGCTTTCCTCGTCATTAATACATAAGTTTTAAGTTCTCCGATAGTATTTAATGTTTGAAAATCTCTTAGTATTTTAAATCCACATTTTTCATAACACTTTATAGCATTTATATTACTCTTTAATGGACACATCACTAATAACTTTGCTTCTTTTGGGTTTATTAAATAATCGCGATTAAATCAATTGCTTTTTTACCTATACCTTTATTATGTAAATTTAATTCACCGATGAATATATCTATTTCATAAACATTATTTTCATTTATACCATATAACTTTCTATTATCTTCATCAATTTGTTGATACTGAATTATACCAACCGGTGTATTATCATATTCAATCATGAATACTGGTACTTTAGCATTAGTTTTAGTTCTTGGTTTATATTTATTAACTATTTCTTCATAAGTTAATTGCCTTTGTTCAAAGTGAGTGTATATTTCTTTTTCTTGATACCATTTAGTTAATAATTTATAATCAATGTTATCTCATTTTAATAGTTCTTTATATTGGTTTATTATTTCTTTCTTATGTAAGTTATAAACATATCTTGTTGGAGAGTAAACTATTTTAAAGAAAATAGGATGATCTAAATTTTTAATGTATATCTTTCCTTCTTTTTTACTTGTAAATTCTATTTTTTCGGCATAGAATATTTTTAACAAATCTAAAACATACTCCCCAGTAATATAAAGAATTTTAATATTTTTTAATATGTTAGTAAATTCTTTTAAAGGTATTGGAGTAATTGATAAAAGATTTTCATCTGCTGCACTTGAATTATCATTTTTTAGATTATGAATGCAACTACTAACAACATCAAATAAACCAATGTTATAATCATCTAGAAATTTAGAACAATCTTCTTTAGTCCTTTGGTATTTCGTCAAATTTAAATCTTCAAAAAATATTTTCCACAAACGGTTATCCTTAGAACCATAGAAAAAATCAATATCACCATCTTTTAGGTTACAGTCACATATTCTTTTCGGAGGCATAGAGCCAATTAACAGTTTGGTTGTATTTTCATTAACATAATACTTGGTATTATTTTTTGACCATCTTGTAGGATGGTTAGAAACTTCTGTCATCACAATAATTCTCCATTTACTAATCAACGTGCAAAATCACTTTAAACATTTTTTCGGGTGGAGTCTTTTTGGCTTTTACAGCATCCTTCTTACCATAATAATACCTAT
>CALVVH010000078.1 GCA_944363805.1 uncultured Bacilli bacterium | reverse complement strand
AAAGAAAATTACATAATATTTGATTAAAAGAACAAATTACTGTTCTTTTTTTATACCCATTTATGGTATAATTTTATGTATGAGGTAGATAATGAAAAAAGAACGTAAATCACTTGTATTTAGTATGTTTATTAATTTAGTAGTTTCTATGTTAAAAATTATCGGAGGAACATTCTTAAAAAGTTATACTCTAATAACTTCTGGATATTACACTTTATGTAATTTCTCTGAGGAATTTTTAGCAACAATTGGAAGTCTTATTGGACACAAAAGAGCTAATAAAAAACACCCTTTTGGATTTGGCAAAACAGAATATTGCGCCCAAATTTTAGTAGGAGTCTTATTCATCCTATTAGCAATATACCTTTTTATAAAGTCATTATTTTTAGAATATGCTCAAACTGAACCAACACTTGCTTTCGTAATTATATCAGTTACTCTAATGCTATTTTTAAATTCTAATTACTTACTTCAAATAGGAAAAGATATTCACAGTCAAATGTTATTTGCATCAAGTCACAGTTCTTACTTTGATGCTCTACTAACAATTGCCTCATCATTATTTATCCTCTTAAGCGTATGGATTTCTTTCTTTGATTATTTAGGTGTACTATTTATCATATTCTTCATTTTCTATCGTGGTCTAAAAATTATTGCAGATAATATAATCCTTATCAATGGTCAAAATGATAATTCTGAAAAAATAACTAATAAAATCAAAAGTATTGTTAAAAAAACTAAAAATGTAACATTTTCTTCTATATCTTTAATAAATATTAAAAATTATTATTGCATAACAGTAGAAATTGGTGTTGAAGATGCCCTTACTATGGGAGAATTAATTCGCCTAGAATATAGTTTGCGAAAAAAAATCCAAACTAATATCAAAAATATTAAAGATATTGATTTTGAAATATTAAAAAAATAACAAGGAGATGAAACAGTGTTAAAATTAAACAATATCAAAAAAAATTATGAAACAGGCAATGAATCTGTTAAAGCCTTAAAAGGTATCAGTATCGAATTTCGTGAAAACGAATTCGTTTCTATTTTAGGTCCATCCGGTTGTGGTAAAACTACTTTACTTAATATCATCGGTGGACTTGATCATTATACTTCCGGAGACTTAACCATCGATGGCATAAGTACCAAAAAGTATAAAGATCGTGACTGGGATACTTACCGTAATCATCGTATTGGTTTTGTTTTCCAAAACTATAACCTTATTACTCATCAATCAGTGTTATCCAATGTCGAACTTGCTCTAACCCTTTCTGGCGTTGACAAACAAACTAGAAGAAAAAAAGCCATTGAAGTTTTAGAAAAAGTTGGGCTAAAAGATCAAATGTATAAAAAGCCTAATCAAATGTCCGGTGGCCAAATGCAAAGAGTTGCTATAGCAAGAGCCCTAGTAAATGATCCAGACATCTTACTTGCTGATGAACCAACCGGTGCTCTAGACACTAAAACCAGTGTTCAAATCATGGAAATATTAAAAGAAATTTCCAAAGACCGTTTGATAATTATGGTTACTCACAATCCTGAACTTGCCGAAAAATACTCAAGTAGAATTATCAATCTACTAGATGGTGAAGTAACTAGTGATTCTAAACCATATAATTCTAAAAAGGAAGAAAAATTAAAGACAAGTGATAACAATAAAAAAACGTCAATGTCCTTCCTAACAGCCATGAACCTAAGTCTAAACAACTTAATGACTAAAAAAGGAAGAACTATCCTTACAGCTTTTGCTGGATCCATCGGTATCATCGGTATAGCCTTAATTCTTTCTATCTCTAATGGCGTTCAACAGTATATAAACAACGTTGAAGAAGAAACATTAACTAGTTATCCGTTAACAGTTCAAGAAGAATCTGTTCAAATTGCTGATTTTCTCGAATCTATGCAGCCAGATCCTGATAAAGAAATCCACGATGATGGCAAAATTTATTCCAATGATGTCATGAGTGAAATGATGGCTACAATGTCTGCTAAAGTTCAAAGCAACAATCTAGAAGCCTTCAAATCATACATCGAAAGTGATGAAACTAACATTAAAGATTACACATCAGCAATCAGTTATTCTTATAATCTAAACTTACAAATCTATAAAGATGA
Organism: uncultured Bacilli bacterium; assembly: GCA_944363805.1. The sequence continues at coordinate 747 of CALVVH010000078.1, read as the reverse complement.
TACTGATGAAATTGTCCAAGTAAATCCTAATACTGTTTTAGATGAACTTGGTATGTCAATGAATGAAATGCAATCTGCATTCGTATCTACTGATGTTTTCACTGAAATGTTTGATAGTGAGGAAATGAATAAGCAAATGTATGACCTAGTCGCAGGTTCTTGGCCAACTAAATATAATGAAGTAGTCTTAGTAGTAGATGAAAACAATGAAATCAGTGACTTCACATTATATGCTCTAGGTCTAAAAGATTCAGATGAACTATCTGAAATGTATCAAAATATTTTAGATGGTACCCCATTTGAAGTAGAACAAACATCATATGATATTGATGACCTTGTTGGAATGAATTTCAAATTTCTTTTAAACTCTGATTATTATGACAAAGAAAATGGCATCTGGGTTGATAAAAAATCAGATGAAAAATACATGAAAGAATTACTGGAAAATGCTGAAGAACTAACAATAACAGGTATTATCAAACCAAATGAAGAATCTGTTGTTGCTTCTACTGCTGGTGGAGTTCTTTACTTAAAAGACTTAAAAGAATACGTAATTAACAAAATAAATGAATCAGAAATTGCTAAAGAACAAACTGAAAATCCTGATATCAATGTTTTCACAGGGCAAGAATTTAGCGATGAAGAATTCGACGTTAATTCTTTAACACCAGAACAACTTGCCTATTTACAAAGTCTAAGTCCTACCGAAATGGCTCAAGTAATCGAAAATTATGAAAAACAAGCCGG
>CALVVH010000077.1 GCA_944363805.1 uncultured Bacilli bacterium | reverse complement strand
AATTAACTATATCAAACAAATGTATGTGTGTCAAGTAGTTTTTTCAAAAAGTATGACTTTCCTATTGTACAAAAAAAGGACTAACACTTAAGTTAGTCTCCATCAAAATTATTGTCTACAATTATTTTCTTTACTTCTTCTTCACTTAAATTAACTGATTTGGCAATTGTAGATATTGGAAGTTTTAATCCAAGCATATTTCTAATAACATCAATTTCTTTTTGTTCAATGCCTTGTTCAATACCTTTTTCAATTCCTTTTTCAATTCCTTGTTCAATTCCTTGTTCAATTCCTTGTTCAATTCCTTGGGCTATGCCTTTTTCTCTGCCCTTTTTCTCTGCTAAATACATTCTAGTATTAAATAGTTTTTTTTCATCTTCTTCTGGAGTTAAATCCCAGACAAAATCAGCATCACTATTAAGTCGCATTAGTTCACCTTTATAAATACTTACTATATCATCGCTTGGATAAAATAAATTTAAATTATCTTTGTCTTCATCAAGCATCAATATATAGCGGTATTTATCCCTTTCTTTAGGATCATTATAGCATACTCGCTTGATATTTTCTACAAATACATTCCAAATAGCAAAATTATCAATAATAACGCCATCTGCATCTTGCATATATGCTTTGGTCATTATTTTATCACTTCTGTTATAAGGGGAATAGCCAAAATTTATATTTACTTGAACACATAGAGTTTCTGTGTCATAGGCTTCTCCTTTTCTAGTATTTTGGCTATAGAAACTACATAAAAATGCAAAATTTCTAACAGCTTTAGCAGTATCATAATCATTTAGATTTATCTCAACATTTACATATTTATCACTCACTTTTACTAAACAATCTAATACTTTCTTTCTGTCAGTTACTTTTTCTAAAGGTTGTTCTACTGATAAAAATTCTATTACTTCCACGGTCTCTTCAAATACTGTTTTTAATACTGCTTCTAAAATGATTTTTCCTTTTTCACCACTATTAACTAAAGTCTTAAAAACACGGTCATCAGATCCCGTAAGAAATTTTGGTTTATCTGAAGTTTCTGTAGGCATATGTGTCACCTCCTCTCTTGGGAGGCTATACTAACACATAACATTTAAAATATTTGTCAAAGCATGTCGAAAACATTAAAATTATTCTTTATTTTCATAAGCAAGTAAGTTTTTAATATCTTCTTCTGTAAGTTCTGATAAAACATTTTTATCACGAACTTCTCCATCAATTAATTTATCACTAAGCATTCTTTTCTTATTTTGAAGTTCTAGTATCTTTTCTTCAATAGTTCCTTTGCTTATTAAATGAATTACTTCAACAGTATTTTTTTGGCCTATTCTATGAGCTCTATCTGTTGCTTGATTTTCGGCTTGGGGATTCCACCATAAATCAAGGTGGATTACAACATCAGCAGAGGCTAAATTTAAACCAGTTCCTCCAGCTTTTAAAGTTATCAAAAAGACTTTAATATTACTTCTTAAATTGAAGTCATCAACCATATTGATTCTATTTTTAGAACTTACACCGCCATCAATTGAATAATAATCTATTTTTTCTTTATCTAGTCTTTTTTTGACTAAGTCAAGAGCGGTCTTAAAAGAAGAAAAGATTAATATCTTATGACCATTAGCACTATATTCATTAATGATATTAATTAATGTATCTATTTTATTACTGCCACCATCATAATTATCATAAATAATACTTGGATCGATACAAATCTGTCTTAATTTTACAAGTAATTGTAAAATTAAGAATCTTGCTTTAGACATACCTCCAGTTGCTATGATTTCATCCATTTCCCTCTTTACTCTTTCAAGTTCAGCCGCATACAACTTTTTTTGTGGCTCAGATAAATCAATATAAATATCATTTATTAATTTATCTGGTAATTCTTTTATTACATCTTTTTTCCTTCTTCTTAATATAAAAGGGTTTATTTGATGAGATAATCCTTTAAGTAATACTTCACTATCCTCATCAAAATCTTTTATTTTATATTTACTTTGAAATTTAGTTAAACTAGTTAAATATCCTGGCATAACAAAATCAAAGATACTCCATAACTCTAATATTGAATTTTCTAATGGTGTACCTGTTAAGGCAAACTTAACATCACCTTTAATATTTTTAACACATTTCGTAATACCTGCCATATTATTTTTAATATTTTGGGCTTCATCAATAATTACAGCATGGAAATACTTATCTTCATAAAATGCTTCATCTTCTCTTAAAATACCATAAGTAGTAATTAAGACACTCACATTATCTAAATCATTTAATATTTTTACCCTCTTATCTTTATTACCAACACATATTATTTTTTTAATCTCCGGAGCAAATTCATCAAACTCATGTTCCCAGTTATAAGCAAGGCTAGTTGGTACAACTATTAAGAATTTATAATCTTTATTTTCTAATAACATTTCTTTAATATAATAAATTATTTGAATAGTCTTACCTAATCCCATTTCATCAGCTAATATTCCACCGAAGCCTGTTTTATCGAGAGTTTTAAGCCATTTAACCCCAGTTACTTGATAATCTCTTAACTGTGTTAAATCTTTCAAAGATAGGTCACTATCTTTGAAAGCATAAAATCTCTTAATAAGATTATCAAATAAATTATCAGTTTTAATTATATTATTATACTTAGTATTTTTTAGACTATCTAAATATATTGCTCGGTATTTAAGTATACTTCCATGACCATTTATTATATCTTCATCAGTTAATTCTAATTCTTCTGATAGATCTTCTAATTCTTGTAATGATTCATCTTCTAGATTTAGAATATCTCCACTTTTAAGTTTATAATATCTTTTTTTATTCTTAATACTTTTAAATACATTTACTAGTTCTTCGCTAGGTATATCACCAAGGGAAAAATTAAAACTTAATATATTATCTTGACCTATACCAAACATCGATGTAATATTAGTTTTCTTACGTATATTCATCTTCTTAAATTTTTCGGTAGTATATACCACATACTTACTTGATA
>CALVVH010000076.1 GCA_944363805.1 uncultured Bacilli bacterium | reverse complement strand
TAGACTTAATGAATCATCGTTTAGGAAATACTATTCCAGTAAGTATGCTTGAAGATTATGCTTATGGTCGTTTTCCGGGAGCTACAACTAAACTTGAAAAACGCAATATTTCTAATGTCGTACCTTTCTGGAATAAAGAAAATTGTATCCAGTGTGGTATGTGTTCCTTAGTTTGTCCTCATGCTGTAATTAGAAGTGTAACAAGTGAAGATGAAACCAAAGGTATTCCATTTATTGGAGCTGATGGTCTTCGCTATGTTATTGAAATAAGTGAAGAAGATTGCACTGGCTGTGGTCTATGTGCTGGCATTTGTCCTGGCAAGATGGGTAATAAAGCTTTAACTATGATTGAAAAGAAAGTTAAAGAAAAAAGTGAACTTACAACCAGTGTTAAAAACCCTTTAAATAAATTTACTATCAAAGGTTCGCAACTAGAACGTCCATTATTTGAGTTTAGTGGTGCTTGTGCTGGCTGTGGGGAAACACCTTATATTAAATTATTAACCCAACTCTTCGGCGAAAAATTAGTTGTTGCCAATGCTACAGGTTGTTCAAGTATCTATGGAGGTTCTGCGCCATCAACCCCATACTCTATTTCCTGGGCTAATTCCTTATTTGAAGATAATGCCGAATTTGCTTTTGGTATTCATACATCTTACAAACAAAAAAGAGATCGCATTGAACATATAATGCGCGAATCTCTAGACTCTGTTGATAAGGATGAAGTAGAATTATTTACTAAGTGGTTAGAAAATAAAGACGACTTTGCTATAACGATGCAAATTAAAGAAGAACTGAAGAATAAGACGATTCCCAAAGAATTACATGATTTACTAGATTATATCCCAGCTCGGACAGTTTGGGCTATCGGTGGTGATGGTTGGGCTTACGATATCGGTTATGGTGGATTAGATCATGTCCTACATTCTAATGAAAATATTAAAGTGCTAGTTCTTGATACGGAAGTATATTCTAATACGGGAGGTCAAGCAAGTAAATCAACTAAACTTGGAGCAGTCGCTGAATTTGCTAACTTAGGTAAAAAGACTGCTAAAAAGGATTTATTTAAGATTGCTTCTTGCATCCCTAATTGTTATGTAGCAAGCGTTTCTCTTGGAGCTAATATGATGCAAACAATCAATGCTTTCAAAGAAGCTGAAGAACACGATGGACCTGCCATAATAATTGCTTATTCACCTTGTATCGAACACGGAATTAAAACAGGTATGGGTTGTAGCATTAACGAAGAAAAACTTGCTGTTGAATGTGGCTATACATTGCTTATGCGCTATGACGGTGAGTATCACTTAGATTCTAAAGAACCTGACTTTACTAAGTACGAAGAATTCTTAAATAACGAAGTACGTTTCAATGCTCTAAAAATAAAAGAACCAGACTTAGCAAATGAAATATTATCGGAACAAAAAGAAAATGCTATCGAAAGATATAACTACTATAAAAAGGTAATTGATAATAACAAAAAAGAAACCAACTAACGGTTTCTTTTAATATTTCTAAAAAAAATACGAAGCACTCTTGCGAGTGCTTCAAAAGAATAAAAAGGGGTTGACTAGTGTGATACTAGCACCAATTCGCCTTTAAGTGAATTGGTGATTACTATCCTAACCGATTTTGTTAAGTTTGTCAACATTTTTTTGACAATATGTTATAATATTTTTGGGAGTAAATTATGAACTTAAATTTAGTGAGCAAAATTGGACCTAAAACAGAAAAAATTTTAAATAAAATCAACATATTTACTGTAGAAGATTTACTTACATATTATCCATATAGATACAATGTAATTAAGTTTATTAATATTGATGAAGCCAAAGAAAATGAAACTTGTTACGTCTTAGCAACAGTACTAAGTAATGTTAAAGTAGCTTACATCAAAAGAAACTTTAATAGACTTTCCTTTATTGCTTCTAATAACAATAAAACATTTAATGTAACTATTTTCAATCGGGCATTTTTAAAGAAAAATTTAACAGTTAATAGAGAAGTAGTTTTAATTGGTAAATATAATCCCTTAAAAAATTCCTTTGTTGCTAGTGATATTAAATTTAATGTGGAAGATGAAAGAATAGAACCAATCTATCACTTGACGGAAGGTTTAAAAAATAGCAATGTTGAAGCTATCATGACCGAAGCCTTAAAAATAAAATATAACTTGCCAGATTATGTTCCAGATATGTACAATGAAAAATACAATTTAATATCTAAAAATGATGCCATAAAACTCATTCATGAACCTAAAACAATTAATGATATTAAAAAAAGTGAACTAAAACTTATCTATGAAGAATTGTTTGTTTACATGTTTAAAATAAATTATTTAAAAGGGATAAATAAAAAGGCAGAAGGCATCCAAAAATCTTTTGATATGCATCTAGTGGAAGACTTTTTAAACAACTTAAGTTTTCGCCTTACCACTGATCAAGAGACTACTATTAAAGATATACTTGAAGATATGCAAAGTAAATCACGAATGAATCGTTTAGTTCTAGGAGACGTCGGAAGTGGTAAAACTGTTGTTGCTATCGTTGCCATACTAGCCAATTACTTAAGTGGTTACCAAAGTGCATTCATGGCTCCCACAGAAATACTTGCGAAACAACATTATGAGTCCCTCCAAAATTATTTTGCTCCATATGATATCAAAATTGGGTTACTTACAGGTAGTCTTACTAAAAAAGCCAAAGAAAAATTATACGAGCAAATAAATAATGGTGAAATTGATGTTGTAATTGGCACTCATGCTTTATTAAATGAAGGTGCAGCGTTTCATAACATAGGATTAGTAATAACTGATGAACAACATCGTTTCGGTGTAAATCAACGTAATCTATTACAAAATAAAGGCATCAAAAAAGACGCTGATGTAATTTACTTATCAGCAACTCCTATACCTAGAACCTATGCCTTAACTATCTACGGCGACCTAGATTTATCGCAAATAAAAACTAAGCCTAATACAAGAAAAGATATAATAACTAAAGTAGTACTAGAAAAAAATATTCGTGAAGTCCTAGTTGCTATGCTTGAGGAATTAAAAAAAGGCCA
>CALVVH010000075.1 GCA_944363805.1 uncultured Bacilli bacterium | reverse complement strand
GATTGTAAAGATCTAATTGCATTTTCTCTTCCTGGTCCAAGACCCTTAACATAAACATCAACTTTTTTAACACCAGCTTCAACTGCTGCTGCAGCTGCTGCTTCACTAGTTAAACCTGCTGCAAAAGGAGTTTTCTTTTTGCTTCCTTTATAACCAATTCTACCAGCTGATGACCAACTAATAGCATTTCCTTCTTTATCACAAATAGTAACTATTGTGTTATTATAAGTTGAATGAATATGTGCTTCAGCTTCAGGTATATTTTTCTTAACTTTTCTTTTTCTTCTATTATATGCCATATTACTTACCTACCTTCTTCTTATTAGCCACTACTTTACCTCTACCTTTACGAGTCTTAGCATTTCTGCTAGTTCTTTGTCCTCTTACTGGTAGACCTTTTTTATGTCTAATTCCTTCATAAGAGTTTATTTCCATCTTATTTTTGATATTCATTTGAACATCACGACGAAGATCTCCTTCAACTACGTACTTTTCTACTTCTTTACGTAATTTTGCAATTTCTTCATCAGTTAAATCTTTAATCCTTTTTGTAGGTTCTACTTTAGCATCACCACAGATTGTTAAAGCTAAACTTCTACCTATTCCATAAATTGCTGTAAGTCCAATACAAGTATGTTTTTCTCCTGGTAATTCAATATTCTTAATTCTTGCCATTTATATCCTCCTTATCCTTGTACTTGCTTATGTTTAGGATTTTCACAAATAACCCTAACTTTTCCTTTTCTTCTAATAATTTTACATTTCTTGCAAATCTTTTTTACTGATGGTCTAACTTTCATATTTTCACTCCTTATCTATTATTCCATTTAATAATCCCACGTTCTAAATCATAGGGTGTAAGTTCTACTGTAACTTTATCACCTGGTAAAATACGTATCATGTGCATGCGCATTTTACCAGAGACGTAGGCCGTAACAGTATGTCCATTTTCTAACTCTACAAGGTAATAACTACCTTTTAAAACTTCAATAACTTTCCCTTCAACTTCTATTTTATCTTTTTTTCCCATATTTTATCTATTCTCCTGTTAATATCTCATATCCGTCTTTTGTAACCAAGACTGTATTTTCATAGTGCGCAGATGGTTTACCATCCCATGTCTTAACTGTCCAATCATCATCTTCCATGTAAACCCTTTTACTACCTAAATTGAGCATCGGTTCTATTGCAATAGTCATACCAGCTTTTAATTTAGTCATATTGTTATCATCAAAATTAGGTACATCTGGTTCTTCATGCATTGAAGTTCCTATTCCATGTCCCACTAATTCTTCGACAACACTAAGCCCATGCTCATGCGCAAATTTTTCAATTGCTCGACTTATATCCCGAATTCTTGCCCCTTCTTTTACTTCAGCAACACCCGCATAGAATGCCCCTTTCGTATTTTCTACTAATGCCCTTACATCTTCTGGTACATTACCAATAATATAAGTTCTCGTAGCATCAGCATGATAACCTTTATAAGAAAGAACTAAATCGATTGATACAATATCACCATCTTTGATAATTCGCTTTCCAGGTATTCCATGAACGACTTCATCATTAATTGAAATACAGACACTCGCCGGATAACCTTCATAACCTAAAGTTGATGGTACACAACCATTTTTAATTATAAAGTCATGAATTACTTGATCTAACTTTTTAGTTGTTACTCCTGGCTTTAAATACTTCTCAACTTCTTTAAAAGTCATTATATTATATTTTCCAGCTTCCCGCATTAATTCAATTTCTCTTGCACTTTTAATACTAATCATTAGCAACAATCTCCGATATGTCTTTAAATATATCATTTATATTTCTATTAACATCTATAATATGTAACTTATTTTTTTCATTGTAATAATCTACTAAGCCTTTAGTATTTTTCAAAAAGTTATCATAGCGAATACCAAACGCTAAAGCATTATCATCATTTCTTTTAATTAACGCCTTACCACAATTATCACAAATTCCTGCAGTCTTCGGTTTTAATTCTATATCATTTAAATTATATGATTTTCCGCAACTACAAGTAAGCCTTCCTTCAATTCTCTTAATAGCATCTTCTTTATCTAATTCTAAATAGATAACTTCATACTCATCATTTAAAATATCATCTAAGGCTTTTGCTTGATTAAGAGTCCTAGGAAAACCATCTAAAATAAATGGTTTCCCTCCAATCTCATTTAGTTTATTTTTGATAATGTCAATCATCAAATCATCACTAACAAGATCTCCCTTATCTATAATATTCCTAACTTCCAATCCTAATGTACTGCCCGAAGCGATTTCTGCCCTAAGTAAATCACCAGTTGAAATATGATGATAACCAAATTTTTCTTTTAACATTTGACTTTGGGTCCCTTTGCCAGCAGCTGGGGGAGCTATAAATATTATATTTTTCATTATCTTAATCTCTTTCTTTTCGCCGTATAACTACGACTAACTAAACTACTTTCCATTTGTTTATATGTTTCAATTGCTACACCAACAACGATAAGCATACCCGTTCCACCAATAGAAACTGATGCCGGTAATTCAAAAATCATTGAAAATACAATTGGTATACATGAAAGTATTACTAAGAATATACTACCAACGAATGTGAGTTTACCCATCGAATTTCCAATATATTTTGAAGTATCTTCTCCTGGTCTAACTCCTGGAATATATCCTCCTCTTTGATTTAAGTTTTTACTCATTTCATCAGGATTCATCACCATAAATGTGTAAAAATAACCAAAGAATAATATTAGTATCACATAAAGGACAAATCCTGTTGGAGATGTATAACTAATATAGTTATTGACAAAGTTTATTGCCCCCTCATTACCAGTTAAACTAACTATAGTGCCTGGAATTGTTACTAATATTTGTGCAAATATTACTGGAATAACTCCTGCTGAATTAATTTTAATTGGTAAGAAACTTTGTTGTGCCCCATAGGCACTACTTGATCTATTAGCATATTGAATTGGAATTCTTCTTTCAGCTAGTTGTACCCAAATAATTCCCACAATTATTAATAAGTATACAAGGATAAACAAGATAAAGAAGAAAATACCTAATCCTGTTGCATAAGTACCAGCAAGCACGAATCCATCATATGCCCCAGCAAATACACTTGGCATACTAAGAATAATACCAGCCATAATAAGCATTGATTGACCATTACCGATACCTTTTCTTGTAATTTGATC
>CALVVH010000074.1 GCA_944363805.1 uncultured Bacilli bacterium | reverse complement strand
ATATCAGTTATTTTTTTTAAATCTATAACTTCCTTAAAAGAAAAAGGAAATACTTTAAATGATACGTAACGACCTGATAATAAAGTAGCTAATTCTCCTGATAACAATTTAGAATTAGAGCCTGTAATGAAGATAGAAACATTTAAAGTCGCTTTAAAAGAATTGATTGCTTTTTCCCAATCTTCAAGCATTTGTATTTCATCAAAAAATAAATAATATTTTTTATCATCAGCTATTCTTTCATTAATATAATCATTTAAATCAAGATAATTTTTTATATATGCATAAGTTACATCTTCAAAATTAATATATATAATATGATTATCATCAACATTACTCTTAATTTCATCTATTATTTGTTTTAATAAAACTGATTTACCACATCTTCTGATACCTATTAATACTTTTATAATATCTAGTTCATAAAACTCTCTTATTTTTGATAAATAGTCTTCTCTTATAAGCATTTATATCACCACTAAAATGATACCACAAATATATTGATAATTTCATAATTATATTTTCCTACATAAAAATAAGAGACACAACATCTCTCATTAATTATCTATTGTCTTCCATTCAGTTGTACCACATTTAGTACATATCTTTGGAGCAAGTATCTTTTTACCCTTAGGTAATTCCATATCTGTATCAATTTTACTACAAAGTATGCCACTTTCTGGATCTATATAAGCAACTCCAAACTTAGCATCCTTACAACTATCACATTGTGCATTTTTCATTTAATCACCATCCATAATTATTATGGATTAAACATCACTTTTTATACAAAATACAGCATATAAAGGAACAGACTTAATATTATTTTCATACCAATCTACAAGTTCTTGATAAAATAATCTTTGCATAAGTTTACCTCCACTCAAAATATAGCATATATATATGCCAAAAAATCAATATGTTTGGCGAAAATTCGACCCACTTTTGGCCTAATTTTGGCGAAAATTCGACCCACTTTTGGCCTAATTTTGGCGAAAATTCGACCCACTTTTGGCCTAATTTTGGCGAAAATTCGACTCACTTTTGGCCTGGTTTTGGCGAAAATTCGAGGATAAGCAACATTTTTCACAAAAAATAATGACTATCTCTAGTCATTATTCACAAGTTGCACCGGCTTCTTCATAAATATCTACAATGCCTTCAACTAAAAATTTATCATTTTCAACATAATTAGACATCGTTGGTTGATCAGTTATATATAGTTCTAAATCCATTTTCGAATAATCTATTACGACATTTGAAACAATGCTACCATCTTCTCTAATTACTTCATAAGAATATCCACCATAAGCACTATTCATTGCATCATAAGTAGAATTTATATATTCTTCCATATTATCTAAAAAATCTTCCGATTCTGAAGTTACTGTTTCTACAGTTTCTACTTTATCAACATAATCTCCAGTATAATAAATGGCGAATTTAGAAGTTGTTTCATATCCATTCACTACATCTCTAATTGATGATTCACAATGCATTGTTTCTTGTTTAGATGTCTCTGGATTAACATCATTTTTTGATTCTTCACCACACCCTGTTAATAAAACTGATAAAGTTAATAATAATAAAAAAATTTCCTTTCACTTAAATTAACGAATAACATTATTCGGTAAATCTTGTTCACTTCTAATTTCAAAGTCTTTAACCTTTGATAAACCAAGTAAACTTTCAACCCGTATAGCAGCTTCTTTTCTAGCTTCATCAGAATACAAAGGGCTATTTACAACATTAGTTAAACTATTAATTAATAAAGCCTCTTTTAAAACTCTAATACTATTTTCCATGCTGTTTAAATTTTGTTCATCCATAACTTTCCTCCTTAAAATGATTATATATAAAGAAAAAAGATTAGCGATAATTACTAATCCTTAAACTAATTCTAATTTAACTTCTAAAGCATCGTCTCCACGACGTTCTTTAAGTTTGATTATTCTAGTATATCCACCATCTCTGGTTTCATATTTCTTTGCAAGCTCATCAAATGTTTTAGCAACAACATCTTTATCATTATGTAAAAATGCTAATGCTTTTCTACGTGCAACTAATGAACCATCTTTACCATAAGAAATCATCTTATCAACAAACTTACGAACTTCTTTAGCTCTTGCTTCAGTAGTAACAACATATCCATTTGTAAGTACATCTTTAGTTAAACTTGCTAAAATACTTCTTCTAATTCTAGTTTCTCTTCCTAATTTTCTGTATTTCATATTATTACTCCTTAAATGATAGTCCTAATTCTTCAACTTTATCAAGAACTTCTTTTAGAGATTTCTTTCCTAAGTTTCTGATCTTAGTAACTTCTGCTTCTTTCTTATTAACTAAATCTTGAACGGTATGAATACCAGCTCTTTTTAAACAGTTATAAGCACGAACTGAAAATTCTACTTCTTCAATTGGAGTTTCCAATGTCTTAGTCATATTATCTATTTTCTTTTCTTGCATTATTCCTGTTATATTACTAATTGAATTTAAATCAGCCACGATATTAAAGTGTTCAATCAAAATCTTTGCAGCAAGTGCCATAGCTTCTTCTGGAGTCATACTTCCATCAGTTGAAATTTCCATAACTAATTTATCGTATGATTCATCTTGACCAACACGAGTATCTAATACTTCGTATTTTACTACTTCGATTGGTGAGTATGAAGAATCGATTGCAATAACTCCAACCTTTATTTCACCCATCTTTGCTTTGTTTTCTGCAGCAGGAACATATCCACGACCATTATTAACAGTCATTTCCATACTTATCTTGCCACCTTCAACTAAAGTACAAAGCACTAAATCTGGATTCATTATTTCCACATCTGCATCTTGTTCAATATCTGCTGCTGTTACAGGACCTGGAGTTGACTTAGTAAGACGTAATGTTTTAACTTCTTGCGTATGATTTTTAACAACTAACTTTTTAAGAGCTAAAACGATAGATGTAACGTCTTCCACAACCCCTTCCATCTTTTGGAATTCATGCATAACGCCATCAATCTTAACACTAGTAACAGCACTACCTGGCAAACTTGAAAGCATTACCCTTCTTAAAGCATTCCCAATAGTTGTCCCAAAACCTCTTTCTAAAGGTTCAAGTTCAAACTTTGCAAAATGATTATTTTCTTGGTATTCAACTATTTTATAGTCTGGTTTTTCAAATTTTATCATAACATTCACCCTTTCCCTTATTAATTTCTTGGTCTTTTCGGTGGACGACAACCATTGTGAGGAATTGGCGTTTCATCAACAATACTTGTAATTTCTAAACCTGCTGATTGTAAAGATCTAATTGCATTTTCTCTTCCTGGTCCAAGACCCTTAACATAAACATCAACTTTTTTAACACCAGC
>CALVVH010000073.1 GCA_944363805.1 uncultured Bacilli bacterium | reverse complement strand
AAGATGATGTATAAGGTATCGAAAAATTTTGCAGATACCTTATCAAGCCCCGTTGCTTGCGGCGGGTTGTAGTTGACCAAAAGTGAAAATTAGTGTAGAATATTTAATTATCTTATGCTATTATTTAGATAATAGAGAGGGAATCGAGGTGATAGTAGTGCCAGATGCAATTAGAGGAATTTATAATGAAATAATTACCGAAAATGTTTCAAAAAATGAAAAGGTCAGTTTTTGGAAAAGTTTATTATATATGTATAAACTTAAGAGATATGCTAAAAAAGTAGATTGGTCTTTATATATTGAAAATAATGCCGATATTTGTGGTGGTAGTACTGTTATAAAAGGGACAAGAATAAGACCAGAAGTAATATTAGAAAGATTTAAAGCAACTTGTAATGCAAGTGCAGACATCAATTCAAATAAGTTACTAAAAAAAATTAGACAAGATTATCCAGCATTAAGCAATAACGATATTCTAATGGCTATTTTATATGTAATTTATAAAAAAGGGCTTAGATCTTTGATTAAATGAGTTTTTTATTAGATGAAAATGTTCCGGTAAAGTTCCAAAAATTATTAAAAAATAATGGTTATAAGGTTGAGCATATAAATAGTAAACATAAAGGTATGACTGATAATGAAGTATTATCTTATGCTTATAAAAATAAGCAAATTATAGTATCTTTTGATTTTGACTTTTGTAAATTAAGACAGAGGGAACATTCAGGAATTATAAAAATTAGTGGGAAATTAGTAAAACCATTAGATATTTTGCTTAAACTTTTAGCATATTTAAAGAAGTTAAAGTATATTCTAAGAGAAAACACAAGTTTAAACATTATCATAGAATACCAATATATTTGAATTAGCCACAGTTAGTAGTTTTTATTTTGATTAATTTTTGATATACTATATTCAAGTGATTGATATGGAAAAATATGTTTATTATGGAATGCTTTTTGATATTTATCAAAGTTTGCTTAAGGATAATAAAGAAGAAATATTTAAGTTATATTATGAAGAAAACTTGACATTACAAGAAATTGCTGATAATCTGGGTGTTTCTAAAAGCTATATAGGAAAGGTAATAAAGGATACTGAGAAAAAACTTGATGAATTAGAAAGTAAATTGCATATATATGAAAATAAAAGTAAAATAAAAGAAATTTTAGATACTGATGATATAAATAAAATAAAAGAAGTATTAAAAGAAGTATATGAAAAATAAGATTATTAAGGTTAGTAATGATAAAGAGTTGATAATTTTTTTTAGAATATTATGGCTTTATAAATTACAAAAAAATACACTGTTTATTTTAGAAAAAGGTATATTTGGATTAAATATAGGAAGAAAAGAATAGAATTTGTTTATGATGAAGCATGTATCGAAGCGGATAATTATTTTAAAAATAAAAATATATGTGATTTTAGAAATAATCAATGCTATACGCAAAGAGGTACAAGTAAATGTAATGGATGTTGTTATCAAAACATTATAGGAGGAATAGTATGGAAGAAAGAATGTTAATTGATTTTAAGAGGGAATCTTTATCAAAGCTAGCGTTTATTGTAGTTAGCGATGTCTATAGTGATAAAGAGAAAAATATGGCTAATGCGGAAATTAAAAGAAGATTTTCTAATTCAGGATGTAGTAGAGAAGCATTTATGGAAACTGAAGAAGTAGTATTTGCTAAACGGGGAGATATTTTAAGTAATTATTTGTTTGGCAATAAGCCGACAGGACAATTATTTATGCAACTTTTTTTAGAACAAGTTTGGCAATTAAGAAATTCCGAACATGGGAATTTAGCATTTAGTGAAGTATTGTTATGTAATAATGCTACAATCAATTCTTTTTGTACAAAAGCGTTAGGTATTGAACTTAAAAATTTAGAAAGAAGATTAGCAAATTTCCAAGGAGAGGAAAAAGAGTTAAATGAATTAAAGAATATCTATGCTGCTATAAAGGAACGATTAGTGCATAGTAAAGCTCGTTATAATTCTAGTTGGAGTTATAATTCTTATACGGATGTTGTCGATGATATAGTATTTGCTCCATCAGCAGCAATCAACATGGAAGAATTTGATTTAAAGTATGGTCAAAGAATTAATGCAGCTGTAACTGAAATAGAACAAGGTAAAAAATTGGCTGTTTTCAAAATGGCTTGGCCGTTGTTAATTGAAGGTTTAGCTAGTACGGAATTAGTAGATACATTAAGCAAGTATCGAATAGTTAATAGTGATTTATCTAGATTGGAAATGCAAAAGAGAGCTATAATAGAGTCACTTAAAAATGGTAGTGATGTCGATTATTCTAATTTAAGTGAAGCTGCATTAAGAAGAATAAGGTAATAATATTTGGGGAGAGTCATAATAATTAGTAGGTGAAGTTAAGTGAAGAAATGTTTACTAATTATTATGGCTTTTTGTTTATTTGTAGGGAATGTTAAAGCTGAAGAAGATTATGCTCCGGGAGCTAAAAGTGCAATTTTAGTTGATTCGGCGACTGGAAAAGTATTATTTGAGAAAAATGCCGATGAGGCGTTAGCTCCAGCATCGATGACTAAACTTGGTAGTATGCTTATCATAATGGAAGCCATCGATAATGGAAGCTTAAGTTTAGATGATGAGGTAACTATTAGTGAAGAGGCCGCCAATATGGGAGGAAGTCAAGTATTTTTAGAAGCAGGTGAAGTTTATAAAGTACATGATTTATTAAAAGGGGTAGCTATTGCTTCTGGAAATGATGCTGTTGTTGCACTTGCTGAGAAAGTGGCAGGGTCGCAAGCAGAGTTTGTAACAATGATGAACGATAGATTTAAAGAAATTGGAGCTAAGAATACTAATTTTGTCAATGCCCATGGGTTAGATGCCGAAGGCCATTATTCGACAGCAAGGGATATGGCTATTATTGCAAAAGAATTATTAAAGCATGAAAAAATATTGGAATATACAAGTATTTATGAAGAATATTTAGAAAAAAATGATGGGACAAAGACATGGCTTGTCAATACCAATAAATTAGTCAGGTTTTATGATGGAGTAGATGGCCTTAAAACGGGTTATACAACAACCGCCGGATATTGTTTGACAGCCACTGCTAAAAAAGATGACTTTCGACTTATCTCAGTGGTTATGGGAGAAGAAACTTCAGAAAACAGAAGTAGTGATACTGTAAAGATGCTTAATTATGGTTTTAATACTTACAAAATCAATACTATTAAAACAATTGATGAAATATTAGGTAGAGTTCGGGTAGAGGGTGGAAAAAAAGATTATGTTGAAATTGTTTTGCTTGAAAATGCTACAGAATTGTTAAAAAATACAGATGAAGTGCAAAATTATAAGTTTAACTTGCAAGTCGATAACATTAAAGCTCCAGTAAAACCCGGGGATATTGTGGGAAAGGCTGAGATTATCGATGGCGATGGTAATATAATTGATGAAGTAGATGTAACTGTTAAAGAAGAAATAAAAAAGGCTAGTTTATTAGATTATATATTTAGAAATATTAAAATTTTAGGGGCAGGTAAATCAGTACTTAAACAATGACAAATAGATTATAAAGTAGATATCGTGATGAATTCAAGAAAAAGTAACTATTCAGACTCCACGTCAAAAGTAAAGAGTAGATAAACTTACTCTTTTTAATTTGCAAACAAGATTTCTTCA
>CALVVH010000072.1 GCA_944363805.1 uncultured Bacilli bacterium | reverse complement strand
ACATAAATTATACTACAACCAGCACTAGTTAATTCTTGATAGTTTTCAGTGTAAGCATCTTCAATATTTAAATCTTTTAAGATACTAGCATTACCAAGATAATAGGTTTTATGATTAATATTACCCTTTATCCCTTTACCGGGGATAACTTGATAGTTAGTAACATTTAGTTTTTCTTTTACTTTGAAGGCTTTAGACATTGGATGATTAGATAGTGATTCAATGTTGGCAACTATGTTTAATAATTCTTTATCTGGAAGTTTAGAATAATTAAACATTTTATAAACATTTAATTTACCATAGGTTATTGTTCCTGTTTTATCAAATACTATTGTATCGATATCTTTAGCTTTTTCTAAGACTTCACTATTACGCAAAAATATTCCTTTTTTAGCACATAAACCATTGGCTACGACATTAACTAGTGGTACTGCTAGGCCTAAAGCACAAGGACAAGCAACAACTAAAATAGTTACAAAATGTGTTAGGGAATCTGCAAAAGCTGTTCCAACAAGTAAATGTATTATGAATGATAATATAGCTATACCTATAACTATTGGGACAAAATAACCACTTATTTTATCAGCAAGACGCTCAATCTTGCTCTTATTAGAAGTTGCATTAATAACTATTTCAATAATTTGTGATATCGTCGAAGACTTACCAATTCTTTTAGCATTGTATTCCAAATAACCATCATAAAGGATGGATCCGGCGATAACATTATCTCCAGCCTTTTTTAAAACGGGATTTGCTTCTCCAGTGATAAAAGATTCATCTACATAACTCTTACCACTGGCAACTACACCGTCGACGGCAATTTTTTCTCCGGCTTTACTTATGAGCAAGTCATCTTCTTTAACTTCATCGATGGTTACTTTAATTTCTTCATTATCTTTTTTTAATACTGCATATTCGGGAGTAATTTGCACTAACTCTTTTAGAGCATTCTTAGTTTTATCTTTACCAAGGGTTTCAATGAAACGTCCTAACTTAATAAAATAAATAACCATACAAGTAGATTCAAAATAAAGATTGTGGATAAAGTTAAAGTTACCAAAAACTATTTGGATGTATCCATAAAGGCTATATAAAAAACTGCAAATGACACTAAACATTACGAGAGTGTCCATGTTGGGCATTTTGTGAATTAAATTTTTAATACCACTTTGGATAATATCGAAACCATAGATTAAAAATATAATTGATACTAATAGCATAAATGTTGCTAATATTACGGGATGATTATGATTAAGCAATGGGAATGCTGGAGCATTAAACATATGATACATAGAAACATACATTAAAAATATTATAACTACACCTAAAATAATTAATTTATGTTTATCACTAGAATTAGATTCTAATTCATCTATTCTTTTAAATTCGCCGAGACTTTTAAAACCTGCTTCCGAAATATATTTTTCGATTGTCTTAACTGAAATACTATCATATTCTACTGTTGCTAAAGATAATACTAAGTTTACGGATGCGTTAATTATTCCTTTTTGTTTAGAAAGGTATTTTTCCAATCCTGAAGAACAAGCACTACAAGTCATCCCTGAGATTTTTAAAACTATTTTCTTCATATCAATCACTAATTATATTATATAATAATTAAATAAAACTAGACAACGAAAAAATGCAGATTACTCTGCACTATTTTTGCTTTTTCTTTTATTACTAAATTTAATTAATAAATAAGTTACTGTGGCTATAAGTATGACAATCGATAGCATCTCTAAATAAAATATAATTGGGTTTTGATCGTAATCAAAAAATTTAAAATGAGTTAACAAAAACATATCTTCCCATAGCTTATGTTTGATAAAACTATATATACCATAAATAAGAATAACAATTAGCAGTAGATATGAAACATATTCAAAATTATTAGACTTTAACTTGTTTTTTATTTTGTAAACCATTGCATTTAAATGAAGCCCAACATGCATAGCCATTAAAACAAAGCTCCAGGCAGTTGATACCATATGTAAATTTCTGCCGAATGATGAAGTTGGAATATTTAAAAAGGCTAAAACATCACTAGAAATAATTACACTACTAATCATCATACCAAGCATGGCTATAAATAAGGCAATATCAATTACTAGCATGAATATTCTCATAAAATTGTATTTTCCTTTAAAAATATTTTTATAATATCTAACATTTAATGTATGATGAATTATAAAAAGAATAAATGTGGTAAATATGAGGTCCCATTAAAATAAGCATCAAAATAAACATTACTATATCAATAAGTATGCGAACAACTTTCATATTATTTATCCCACCTTACAGTTATATTTCCACTTCCTAAAAGTTCTTTTAAATCTTCATAGTTAGCAATATGACCTATTTTAGTGTAACGGTAATTGGTTTCAAATGTTTCATAGAATATTACAAGACAATCATCACCATAAAGCATAATATCACCAGCATGAATTGTTCCAACTTCTTCAGCATTTGTTGGTAAAGATTCAGATAAATAATAATATTTTTCATTCCCGTTTAACTCAGACATTGATATTTCTAATGGCAGTAGTTCTAGTAAAGCTGTTGTTGTAGCATTATTTTCCAAATTTACATTTAGATTTGTACCATTTATTGTTAAATTCATAGCATTTTCTCCACTTTCTATAATATTATCTTTATTAGAAGTTGTTTGATTATGATTTTCATCTAATATAAGAATTATTAAAAATGTAGTGATGATGCAGGCAGCCAATAAAATAAAGATTAAGTGTTTATTTTTCATATTTTAAAAATTATTAAAGCCAATTATCTAGTAAATTATCGGAAATACTAGCATCACTACCCCGGATAGATAAACCATCAGAAACTATAGCATTGTTACAAATGCGTTTTATATCACTAACTGAATTACCTAAACCACTACCTTCATTAGTTGCAAATGGCTTTACAGTTTTGTCCGTAAAATTCAATCTTTCTAAAGCACTTGCTAAAGCCATTGGAAATGTGCCATACCAAATAGGATAACCGATATAAATCGTATCATATTCTGATAAATCATTTAAATATCTTTTTAACTCCGGTCTTGCTTGACTTTGCAATTCTTTCTTAGCTTCAGCACAACATTCATAACAGTCATATGGATAATCCTTAATAGTTTCAACTTCAAATAGATCTGCCCCTGTTTTAGCAGCAATTTTTTCAGCAACTATTTCGGTATTGCCCTTATCGATGTTTCTAATGCCATCTTTCATATAGTTTTCCCCAGTATGAGAAAAATAAATTACTAATTTTTTCATAATCCTCCTTTATTAACTAATTATATCATAACGTCTGGAGATAACTCCAAGTCAAGAGAAAAAGAAAAAAACTCTTGCGAGTTTGACATTAATGATGATGAGTACTATTTGATACTTTTACTACACAATCGTGTTCAGGACATTTTTCCTTAGAATTTTCTAGTTCAATAGTACTATGAGCAATTCCATGTTCCTTTAAGCATTCTTTTATAGCTTTTTTGGCAGCAGTTAAATCTTTAATATCACTTACAGCATGAAGAGTTGCATAGTTATTTACCCCATCGATGCTCCAAACATGGATATGATGAATATCAGTTATATTAGGAATTTCTAATAATTCTTTTTTTATGTGGTCAATATCGATTGAAGCAGGTGTTTTCACTAAAAATAAATCTAGGACAGATTTTAAATTCTTTAAAGCATGAATTAAAATATAGCAAGCAATACCAATACTCATAATGGAATCGATATAAGAAATATCGGTAAACTTCATTAAAATTGATCCGATGAATACTACAATCCAACCTAGGACATCTTCAAGCATATGTAA
>CALVVH010000071.1 GCA_944363805.1 uncultured Bacilli bacterium | reverse complement strand
CAACTCCAAGTACTAGAGATGAAGCTGCATCTTTATATAGAGAATGGGAAAGTAAGATTGAATCTTTAGATAAAGAGTTAGATAATTATGATGATACTCTAGAAAGAATGTATAAACGAGGAGAATTATCGCGTAGTGATTATAATTCTTATGAACGCCAAATAGAAGCAATAGAAAACACTTTAGAACAAGCAGAAGAAACTTTAGAATACCGCACTGGTTATGATGATTAAAGAGTAAAACTAATTGCTCTTTTTTCTTTGATATGCTATACTTTTAATGTAGTAAGGAGTATTAATTATGGCATATATAAAATTTAAAGAATTGACTAAATATTTTGATTTTAAGGATGAAACTAATCCTTTTGATTTACCGGAATATGCAAAAGAATATGTTGAAAAAGAAGAAAAAATATTAATGGGTTATAAAAATAGTAAGGATTATGTAGTATTTACTGATAAAAAGATGATTTTATTTGATCGGGATACTTTAGCATTATATTATAAAAAGATACATATAATACCTTATATATCAATATCTACTAGTGCTATTAATTTTAAACCGGGGAAAGTGGAGATACTTTTTAGTTTAGATAGTGGATATCAATTACATATTAATTTTTTGGATATGAATCATAATAAGAAAGAAACTATTAAAGGAATATATAAGGCAATGATGCGAGTTAAGTTATGCATTTGATAAAGTTTGGCAAAATTATTTGAACAGGAGTTGAGTTAAATGAAAGAGTTAAAGGGCTTAATTAAGAAAAATTGGATTTTGTTGGTTATTAGTATAGGTGTAATACTTGTAGTTGTTATTGTTTTGCTGACTGTATTTAGGGTTGATACCAAAAGAGAATTTAAAGAAGGAGAGTATTTCTTATATTTAATGGAAGGATCTAATTCGTTGGTAGAGTTAGAATTTTATGAAAGCCATTATGAATGTAGGCTTGATGATGATGTAAGTATTTGTAGTAATATAGAAACAAATGTTGATGGTTATCAAATTTTGGATATTAGTTTGAATGAAACATTTACAGATGAAGATATGCTTAATCAGAATTTGGTAAGTGTTTTAACTAAAGTAGTTGATACTTATGTGAATCTTAATCCAGAAGTTAATGAATTTATAATTGCTAGTAATTTGCATATGCCTGAAAGTATAGTTCAAGAATTACAAGAAGCAACTAGCCATGATATAATTTTTTATATAGATTATCAAAGCAATCTTGATGAAGTTCGTGATAGTCACAATTACTATACAGTTACTTTTGATACTGCAGGAGGAAGTAGTATTGATAGTGTGGTAGTAAAAGATGGTGATGCAATAGAAAAACCTAGTGATCCTAATCGTGATGGTTATAACTTTGTAGGCTGGTATTTGGGAGATATCGAATATGATTTTGCAAGTTTGGTTACTGAGGATTTGACTTTGATTGCTAAATGGGAAGAAGTTAGTGAAGAAGTAAGTAATTCAACTACTCCTAGTAAAAGTAATGAAATTAACTTAAATGATAATTTAAAGGCAACGCTTTATCATAAAGATACAGGAGATACGACATGTTTTTTCTATATGTTTGTAAGTAATTTAACAAATGTTTATCCTAATCTAGAGTTGAGTGATTATTCTAATTCTATTAAAAGAGCACATTATTGGCCAGGAGATGCTGCTGATAAGGCAGATTCAGAAGTTAGTAATGATGATTTAAATAATAGTTCTTTATCTTTTGATGCTAGTAAAGAAAGTTCTTTAGAAAGTATTTTTGCAAAATATGAAAATGCAAGCGGTATAAATATTGAAAGATTTAATAATGATAACCATAGGATTAGTTTTACTTATCATTATATTACTTTTAATGGTTTAGATGTTGCTGATGGAACTAAAGCTAATGCTGAAATACAAAAGGCTTTAGATGGTTCGACATTATTTCAAGGGCCTTGTGGTGGTTATGATTATTATGAAAATATTACTTTAACTGAAGAATTATGCGATGAATTTAATCTAACTTGTGGCAGGTGGTAAAAATGGAATTCTTAAAAAAGAATTTCCTTTTATTATTAATTGGATTTTTAGTACTGATGTTTGATGTTCATGCTGCTAGTAATCCTTATGGTAAATATCAAGATTTATATGGCGTTAAAACAGTGAGATGTACTTGGTATGCTTGGCAACAAGCTTATGATAATGCGGGGGTTGTATTGCCGGGGTGGGGTAATGCTCAGACTTGGTATAATAGTGCTTTAAGTGATGGTTATGCGGTTGGTCAAGAAGCACGAGCTAATTCGATTGCCGTTTGGTCGAGCAATGACGGATATGGGCATGTAGCTTATGTGGTCAGTGTCGATGGAGAATATATGACTATTAACGAAGGGGGAATCCCTATAACGGAGAATGAAGGTATAGTTGTTGGGTCTAAGGCAGCAATCGATTCAAGTAATTTGATTGGTTTTATTTATTTGGATGATGTCCCTAAAAATACTAATGAAAGTAGTAAAGCAAATGATTCTAAGAAGAAATCTAGTAATAAAGAGCTTGTGGCTTTGACTGTGGATATTGCAGGGTTTAACTTTGATAAAGATATTAAAGAATACAATTTAGAGGTAGCATATGATATTGGGGTTATAACAATCAAAGCCGAAGCCGAAGATGAAAATGCAGTTATTACAGGTACTGGTGAAAAGGCGTTAAAAGTTGGAAATAACAATTATAAAATAGTTGTTACGGCGGAAGATGGGACAACCGATGAATATAGTATCAATGTTAAACGCAATGAGCAGGTATTTAATAATTTGACAGTGCCTGTTAGAAAAGAAGTAAGTAAGAATAAGCACAAATATATTATAGTGGTGGGAATAGCTTTAGGTGTTGTTTTATTTTCTGGAATTGGTATTGTAATTAGTAAGAAAATAATTAAAAAGAGAAAACACCAATAAAAGAAAACATAATAAAATGGACATTATTATCATATATTTAGTGAGGGATAATAATGTTTTTTAATGAAATTCATACAAGAATTAGATATGTTTTTTTAATTGTAGTGATAGTATTGATTGTTGCAATTGGGAAAGTTTTTTATATTCAAGTGTTTGCTTATGATAAACTTAGCACACTTGCTGAGTCTTTATGGAGTAGAGAGTTACCTATTTCGGCAGATCGAGGAGAAATAGTCGACCGTAATGGGGTGGTTTTAGCAACAAATATTACGACGACATCATTAGTGGTAATACCAAATCAAATCGTCGATAAAGAAGATGCGGCCAAAAAGCTTAGTGAGATATTAGATAGTGATTATGAAGATATGTTAGCTCATTTATCTAAAAAAACTTCAATCGAAAGGGTCCATCCAGAAGGGAGACAACTTGATTATGAAACGGCGGAAGCTATCGATAGTTTAAAAATAGATGGAGTATATTTGGTAAAAGAGTCCAAGAGATATTATCCGTATGATGATTTGTTAAGTCATGTTTTAGGATATGTGGGAATTGATAATCAAGGGTTATCAGGTTTAGAGTTATATTATGATGATTATTTGACAGGTGAAGATGGTTCGATTAAATATTTTTCTGATGGTAAGGGGCATAAACTGGAGTTAGCAGAAATATATGAAGCTCCAACAAGTGGGATAACTTTAGAGCTGACAATTGATATTAATTTGCAACAAGCGGTGGAAAATGAATTAGATAATGCAATTGCTAAGTATGATGCTGATAGGGCAATTGCTGTGGCGATGGATCCGGATTCAGGTGAAGTTTTAGCAATGGCTAGTCGACCTAACTTTAATTCGAATGATTATCAAAGTTATTCGACGGAAATAATTAATCGAAATTTACCAATTTGGATGACTTTTGAACCAGGTTCGACATTTAAAATAATAACGTTGGCTTCAGCAATAGAAGAGGGTTTAGTAAACATATTTGAAGATCGTTATACAGATTCGGGAGCTATAACAGTTGATGGAGCGACACTCCATTGTTGGAAACATGGAGGACATGGGGATCAATCTTATTTAGAGGTCGTTGAGAACAGCTGTAATCTTGGTGTCAATACAGCAACACATATAAATTTCAAGAAAGCCCTTTAAATAATCAAAAAACTTCTACCCAA
>CALVVH010000070.1 GCA_944363805.1 uncultured Bacilli bacterium | reverse complement strand
GCAGATATTAAAATAACTGAAGATATGAATTTAACCGATGGTAATATAGATTTTGTTATTAGTGGTTATGCTGATGCTGCTGGAAATGTTGGAGATGATTTAACAAGTAGTGATATTAAAAATTCAAGTTATACTGGAGTTGTGCTTGATACGACTGCTCCAACAGTAAAATTTGCTAATACCCACGGTCAAAAATATTATAATTTAAATTATATAACAGTAGTAGTTACTGAAAATAATTTAAGTAAAATATATTATACATGGGGTGGATCAAATAAATATACTAATGCAACAAATGAAATTGCTGAAAGTTTAATTAAAGATAATGGTGATGGTACATATACAGTGAGTGTTCCGACAGTTGAAGGAAGAAAGAAACTAAGCATTAAAGCAGTAGATATTGCAGGAAATGTATATACTGGACATAGTACAAGTGGTTGGTATAATATTGATAAAACTGCAGCAGAAGTAACAGTTAGTTATGATCCTGCCACAGATACAAATGGAATAGTAACTGCAACATTAACAGCAAATGAAAAAATAACAATTGCTGATACAAGTTGGGAAAAAGTATCTGATACTGTATATAAGAAAGAATATAGCGATAATGCTACTGAAGAAATAGTTGTAACAGACAGAGTTGGACTTGAAACTAAAGTAAATGTAAGTGTTACAAATATTGATAAAGTTGCTCCAACTGTAGAATTTGCTAATACCCATGGACAAAAATATTATAATAAAGATTATATAACAGTAGTAGTTACTGAAAATAATTTAAGTAAAGTATATTATGCATGGGGTGGATCAAATAAATATACTAATGCAACAAATGAAATTGCTGAAGACTTAATTACAAATAATGGTGATGGTACATATACAGTGAGTGTTCCGACAGTTGAAGGAAGAAAGAAACTAAGCATTAAAGCAGTAGATGTTGCAGGAAATGTATATACTGGACATAGTACAAGTGGTTGGTATAATATTGATACAATAAATCCTTATTTAGAAGGTCTTGTTAGTGGAACTCAAGCATTTACAGTTTCTCTTAAAGCAGTAGATGATAATTTTGATTATATCAAGTTAACAAATAATGACACAAATCAAGTTATTAATGAATCAAAAGAATGGACTAGTTTTGGTGGAGATGTTTACGTAGGTAAATGGACTGCACAAGTTTATGATAAGGCTGGAAATGTAAGTGATGAATATACTTTTGAAATTTTACCAGAAAGAACAACTTCATTAGTTGATGGTGTAAGCTATGAATCTTTGAGTGATGCTGTAGAAGCTGCTAAAGCAAGTGGTAGCACTGTAGAATTAGTAGACGATATTACAGTTAGCACTTCTGATTATATAGAAATTAAAAATGGTGAAGTTAATATTGATTTAAATGGTAACAATATAATGTTTGAATCATCAAGATTTAGTATTTCTGATAATGGAACATTAAATTTAACTGGCGAAGGAACTATATCTTCAAACGTTGCTGGTGGTGGTCCAATCTATTTAAGTGGTTCCACTGATTCAAGTGCCACAGCTTATGCGAATCTTAATGTTGGTAAAGATGTTACAGTAGAAGGTAATAATGGTATATTAATATTTACTATAGATGGCAAAAGAGGAAATGCTTACGGAGTAAATGTCAATATAGATGGAACTGTTAGAGCAATTGACGTTGGTAATGCTCCAGCAAATATTGGAGTTTATGTAACAGGTAATTTAAGAAATGCTACTACTAATGCACCAATTATAACTTTATCAGAAACTGCTAGAGTAGAATCTGGTGGCGTTGGTATTTATGCTGCTGGATATGCAACTTGGAATATAAACGGTGCATATATTGAAGGTGCTGAATCAGCTGTTGGTATAAAATCAGGTATTTTGAATATGAATAGTGGTACCTTAAAAGCAAATGGTACATTAAATATACCAACAGAACCATTTGGAAATGGTATGAATAGTTCTGGAGCTGCATTGCAAATTGAATCTAACGCTTCTTATGTTGGTGAAATGGAAATAAATATTAGCGGCGGAAGACTTATTAGTGAAAATGCAGTAGCTATTTATGAATACGGTCAAAAAGATATTGATACTAAAGTACAAAAAATTAATATTACCGGTGGTGAATTTATAAGCACCAACTATAAGGAAAACTTTTTATTTAGCACAAGCTTTAATGATACTTTTAATAATGGTTTTATTACTGGTGGTACATTTAATCGTAATGAAAATGATGCATTATTACAATATATTGCTGATGGATATACAGTAGTAGAACAAGATGGAAACTACGTTGTAGTTGCTGAATAATTTAACCTATAAAGAGCAAAATTGTTGCTCTTTTTTTAGTGAAATGATAATATATTAAAAAAAGATAATTTCTTTGCAATAAAATTGATTCTTATTGCATTATCTTAGTGAAAGGAGTTAAACAGAAGTGGAGTTAAGTAGTTACATTGTAAGAATAGCGGATAAGGATACAAATGCTTTACATGAATTATATGAATTTATAAATAAAAATGTTTATGCATATTCTCTAAGTATTTTAAAAAATCATGATGATGCTTTAGAGGTAATGCAAGATACATTTATAACTATTTATAATAATGCTGATAAGTATGAAAACCAAGATAAACCAATGGCATGGATACTTACTATTACTAAGAATTTGTCTTATATGAAGTTAAGAAAAAGTAAAGTAACAAGTGATATTGATGATCTAGTATTTGCAAGTAATGATAATCATGATGATAAATTATTAGTTAAGTATCTATTAGATAAATTAACTAAGGAAGAAAGAGAAATAGTAATACTACATGTTGTAAATGGATTTAAGTTTCATGAAATATCTAAATTGCTTAATTTAAAGTTGTCTACGACATTATCTAAATATCACAGAGCAATTAAAAGAATCAAAGAAATTGTAAAGGAGGAATCGATATGAGTAAAATAAAGAAAAAAATTAAGGGGGCTTTTAATAGTATCGTACTTCCCGATTTTGATATGAATACTCTAGAAAAAAGGAAAGGAATGGTATTAGTGAAAGAGAGTAAAAAAAGTAAAAAGGGGTTATGGATTGGTTTATCTACAGCAGTGGTTGCTGTTTGTGTTTGTTTATTTATTGGCCTTGGCTATTTTAATATTAATATAAGGGTTGCATCTACAATTGGTATTGATGTAAATCCTAGTATTACTGTAACTGTTAACAAAAAAGAAAAAGTACTTGATGTAACAGCCAATAATGATGATGCTCGCATTATTCTGGAAGGAATGGATCTGGCAGGTAGTGATATAAATGTTGCTATTAACGCCTTGATTGGTTCAATGGTTAAAAATGGCTATATTGATGAACTGGCTAACTCAATCCTTATTTCCGTAGATAATCCAAATAGTGCTGAAAGTGAAGCACTAAGACAAAAAATAGTTGATGAATTAAATACCTTCATAAATAGTGGAAATAATATTTCTGTTGTTAGTCAAAGTATTACTTCAAGTAGTGATAAAGAAGCATTAGCAAATAGTTACGGTATATCAGTGGGCAAATTAGAACTTATTGAAAAATTGATTGCTAAAAACAATTTATATACCTATGAAGACTTAAAAGATTTATCTATTAATGAATTAAATTTATTACTTGGAAGTACGACAGAAAATGTAACTACCTCTGGTACTGCTAGTGATAAGTCATATATAGGTAGAGATAAAGCTTTAGAAATTGCTTTAAGTGATGCTGGAGTAAGTAGTCCAACTTGGAGTGAAGTAGAGATGGATTATGATGATGGCTTTATGACTTATGAAGTAGAATTTACCTATAATAATCGAGAATATGATTATGAGATAAATGCTATAACTGGAGATATTTTAGAATCTAATAGAGAATATGATGATGATGCAAATGCTAATAGTGGTTCATCAAGTAATAGTAATAGCTCTAGCAGCAGTTCAAGTAATAATTCTGGTAGTAGTGCTAATACGTCTTCTATTTCATCAACCATTTCTGGCTATAAAAGTGAAGCAGAAAGCATACTAAGTTCTATTAATAATATTGCAACTCCAAGTACTAGAGATGAAGCTGCATCTTTATATAGAGAATGGGAAAGTAAGATTGAATCTTTAGATAAAGAG
>CALVVH010000069.1 GCA_944363805.1 uncultured Bacilli bacterium | reverse complement strand
AACTTACAATTCTATTAATTGTTAGAAAAAAGAAACTGTCATGAAACTAATTAGTTCGTTTCACGACAGCCCCTTTTTTCTTAGTTAAATTGTGTAAAAACACTTGTAAAATAGCATAATATTTGGTAGAATTGAAATTGCTGTAAATGCAAAAAAATAAACATCAATATGGATTATTTTTACAAGTGCCGTTATGGTGTAAAAATAAGTTGAAGTATTGAGAAGTTAAAACGAAGGAGGGAATTTATTTATGGCAGTAGTTTCTATGAATTATTTATTAGAAGCTGGAGTTCATTTTGGACATCAAACAAAAAGATGGAATCCTAAAATGAAAGAGTATATTTTTACTTCTAGAGATGATATTTATATTATCGACCTAGAAAAAACAAAAGCATGTCTTGAAGAAGCATATGCCGAAATTAAGACAATTGCTGAAAATGGAGGTAAGTTTTTATTTGTTGGCACAAGAAAACAAGCTCAAGAAGTTTGTATTGAAGAAGCAACAAGAAGTAATTCTTACTATGTAACTGAAAGATGGTTGGGAGGAACACTTACAAACTTCCGTACTATCAGAAGAAGAGTTAAGAGATTAGAAGAAATCGAAAAGATGGAAGCTGATGGAACATTTGAACTTCTACCTAAAAAAGAAGTAATTGGTCTAAAAAAAGAATATGAAAAACTAAATCGTGTTCTATGTGGTATTCGTAACATGGAAAAACTTCCACAAGCTTTGATTATTGTTGATCCTAAAAAGGAAATCAACGCTATTAAAGAAGCAAGAAAGTTACGTATTCCGGTCTTTGGTATTGTTGATACTAACTGTGATCCAGATGATGTAGATTTTGTTATTCCTGGTAATGACGATGCTGTTAGATCAATTAAAGTTATGCTTGGTGTGCTAACTAATGCTATTTGTGAAGCAAATGGTCTTGAATTAGTTGACTATGTTTCTGAAGATGATAAAAAAGAAGACAAAGAAACTAAGAAAGAAACCAAAAAGGAATCAGTTGAAGAACCTAAAAAAGAAGAAGTAAAAGTTGATGAAGCTGTATTAGAAGAAATCAAAGAAATGGTGCATGTTGATGAACTTGAAAGTAAAACTTTAAGTGAACTTAAAGCTTTAGCTAAAGAAAATAAAATCAAAGGTTATTCAACAATGAAAAAAGATGAACTAATTGAAATACTAAGTAAATAAGGAGGATAAAAATGGAAGTTACTGCAAGTATGGTAAAAGACCTACGCGAACTTACTGGCGCAGGAATGATGGATTGTAAAAAAGCTCTAGCAGAAACCAATGGTAATATGGATGAAGCTGTCAATTACCTAAGAGAAAAAGGTATTGCTAAGAGCGCTAAAAAGGAAGCACGTATTGCTGCTGAAGGGCTTGCTAGTATTTTTGTTGATGGTAATAAGGCAGTGATCATAGAAGTTAATAGTGAAACTGACTTTGTTAGCAAGAATGAAGAATTTATTAGCATGATTGATATTATTGGTGAAACTTTACTTAAAAGTGATGTTAATACTGTCGAAGAAGCTAAAGATCTTACGACACCTGATGGTACTATCGGCGAACTAATAGTAAATAAAATTGCTAAGATTGGTGAAAAACTTTCTTTGAGAAGATTTGCTATTGTTAATAAGAATGATGATGAATTCTTTGGTTCATATATTCACATGGGAGGTAAAATTGCTGCTCTAACAGTAATTAAAGGAGCAAGTGAAGCAGTTGCTAAAGACGTAGCAATGCAAGCTGCTGCCATGAAACCTTTGTATTGTTTTCCTAGTGAAGTTCCTGCAGATGTTTTAGATAATGAAAAAACAGTTCTAAAGGAACAAGCAATGAATGAAGGAAAACCAGCAGACATAGCTGAAAAGATGGTTGAAGGAAGAATAAAGAAATTCTATAAAGAAATTTGTTTATCTGAACAACCATTCATTAAAGATGGCGATGTATCTGTAGAAAAATACGTAACTAACAATGGTGGAGAAATTAAAAGTATGATTCGTTATGAAGTTGGTGAAGGAATGGAAAAACGTAATGATAACTTTGCTGAAGAAGTAATGAATCAAGTGAAAGGTAACTAAGCAACCGTAAGGTTGTTTTTTTCTGCCATTTTACTTTTTTTGACAAAATCTTCGTAATTGCCATTAATTAATTATTCAAATAATGTTATAATAATTATGGTGGATTTTCATATGGAAAAAATATATGTAAAAAATGAAACTTTGTTTAAAAATAAATGGCAAATGGTCATCTACCTTATAATTTTTGCTTTGCTAATCGGGGCTTTTGTCTATCTAGGAACTCTCGACTACGACGAGACATTGCCTGATAACGAACAATTTGCGGTAGATTTTAGTTTAGTAAGCCAAGATAATGTATATAAATATGCTACAGCTAGTGATGCTTTAATGGTAGCAAATGGCACCAAAGGAATTGTTTTATTTGGAACAACTAATGAATGGGTAAATTATTATGCCAACATCGTTAATAAAGTGGCCTTAGAACTAGGAATAGAAGAAATATATTATTATGATTTTATTAAGAATAGGCAAGATAATAATGGAACATATGAAGCAATTGTTGAAAGATTACACGAGTATGTTACATATAATGATTATGGAGTAGCAGAAATTTATGCTCCATCCCTGTTAGTAGTAAGTGGTGATGAAGTACTTCTTTTTGATACAGAAACTTCTTTCGTCAGCGGGGATATTGCTCCAAGTGAATACTGGAATTCCTTCAATGAATCTCAAAAAATGCAGGAATTACGTGAAGTATTTAGTAGATATTTAGAAAGTTGAGGTTTAAATGGATAATACAAAAAATATTGTTGGTTTAGTTATTTTTATCGTAATATTACTTTTATTTGCTATCGGTGGTTATTTCTTCATGAATTATATGCTCGATGATTTTTCTAAAGAAACCAACGAAGATAACGGTATAACTGAATTAAGAGAGATAAGAATTGATTCTACTAAAGATTATATTTATTATGAAAATTCTGAAGATATTTTACATGAAGAACATATTACACAGGAAGATGTTGTAATCAATATCAAAGATTTTGAAACTATCAATAATGATTTAGCTAGTGAACTAGATACTTATAATAATGAAAAAGTTTATTTAGATGAAGCTCCAGCTGGTACAACTTGTACAAACGAAGAAAATCTTTACAGTTTTCCCTATCGGGAATATGAGGACACAACATTCGGAGATTACATTAGTTTAGTAATTAATGATTTTACTTATAATTGTACTAATGGTAGTAGAATAGCTAACATCAAAGGTTATGTCATCGACAAAAATACGGGAGATATTATTCCTGAAGAAAACTTATTACAAGAATTTGAAATAACAGAAGAAGATATCCTTACCCAAATAAGACAAAGATTAAATGACACCCAAGTTTTAGATGGCGATACCCAAGTAATTGACATCGAAGGAACTATATCTGATATTCAAAATGGCGAATATGGTACTGTTAAGGCACTAAGTATAAGTAAAACTGGCGAATTAGTTATTAATTTTATTGTAAAATCGAATGTAATAAACTATAATGATAGTATAGAATTAAATTAAGAAGGAGAAATGTTATGGACACGGCAGAGAAAAAGATGATGCAAACAATTGAAAGTTTAAAAAGTAAGTTATTAAACATTAGAGCAGGTAGAGCTAATCCGGCGATGCTTAATGGGGTAATGGTTAGTTACTATGGAACCCCAACACCAATTCAAAGTGTAGCTAATATTACGGTGCCTGAAGCAAAACAACTATTTATTAAACCATATGACAAAAGTACACTTAAGGATATTGAAAGAGCAATTAATGAAGCTAATTTAGGTATTGCTCCAACAAATAATGGCGAAATGATTATTCTTACTATTCCAGATTTAACGGAAGACAGACGTAGAGAATATGTAAAACAAGCTAAAGCTGTTGGTGAAGAA
The DNA here is from genome assembly GCA_944363805.1 of uncultured Bacilli bacterium. The sequence continues at coordinate 398 of CALVVH010000069.1, read as the reverse complement.
GCAAAGGTTGCTTTAAGAAATATTCGTCAAGATGCTAATAATGAAATTAAACGGCAAGAATATCCTGAAGATGAAGAAAAAATGTATTTAGATGAAATTCAAGAATTAATTACTAAGTACAATAAATTAGTTGACGAAGAGATAAAGGTTAAAGAAGAAGAATTAATGCAAGTTTAGTATCAATTCTTCTTTTCTTAATACAATAGGAAAGTCATACTTTTTGAAAAAACTACTTGACACACATACATTTGTTTGATATGATTGATTTGTCAATCAGGGGGCGAATGATATGCTTACAATATTAAAAGGATATGATTTTAAATTATATCCAACAAATACACAAAAAGAATTAATTAATAAGACAATCGGCTGTACTAGATTTATCTATAATCATTTTT
>CALVVH010000068.1 GCA_944363805.1 uncultured Bacilli bacterium | reverse complement strand
CTTACTTTTTACTGAAAATTTGGTAAAATTGTAGTAAAAAGTACTGACTTTATTTATTTAGGCTGTAAATACTAACAATCAAAATAATATATTCCAATTTTTTCCAAAAAATTAATGCAATCGTCACGAATTTATGGTATTATGAATTAGGTGAAAATATGGAAGAGATAAATAATGATAAAGAAAAAACAAATGAAGAAGTAAAAGAATACAGTTTTGCTAAATATCTTAGCAACTTAAGAGAGAAAAGGAACTTAACTCAAAAAGCTCTAGCAGAAAAGATTCAAGTATCTGATAGAACAATATCAAAATGGGAGAATGGTTTTACTGTTCCTGACTTACATAATATTAGAGCTATCTGTAAAGAACTAGGTGTATCTGCTAATTCTGTGGTTTTAGAAAAGAATTCCTTATCGGATTACATAAGAAAATTCTTTCAACTATTACTAAAGTTATGGAAACATATATTTAATAATATTGTTAAATTAATATTTCTCGTCATATTCATTTTATTATTAATCTATTTTATAAATAATTACAATTCTGTAAGTATTTATATATTAAATTATGATAGTAATGACATTAAAATTGGTAATGGTTATTTTATCCGAAGTAAAGTTTCCAATATTCTTCTAATAGATAATATTTCAATAGATGGTTATGAAGATGAATCCAAAATTGAATTAGAATTATATGCTCTTGTAAATGGTGATAAGATAACTATATATGAAAGTAATAATTTAGATGATATTTTTATTGAAGAATTATCTGGCTATCCAGATGTCCTTTACAACGATGTCATAAATTCAATAACTAAAAATCTTTATTTAGATATAACAACATATGATGAAAATAATTTATCAGAAACACTTAAATGTCGTATTAATTTTAGAAAGAACTTCAGTAATAACAAATTAATTTATTCTGGTTATCAAGTTAATCAAGAATATAAAAATGACTATCAAAACTATTTAAATGAAAACAACTTAAAAAATATTTCTTATAAAAGTTTCAATAGCAACATTAACTATCATTATAGTAATCTATTATCTGATGCCGAAGTTTCTAAAACTAATGCAGCACCAGAAAAAGATAGTGACAATAAACTAAAAGATTTGGATTACACTTATAATAAAGAAAGTGATACATATACAAAAGTTGATGGTCGTAAGACAATTACATACAAACCAAGTTTTGATATGTTAATAAGTCACCAATATGAAGAAAACTCTGAAATTACCATTAGTTATTATATTTCAAAAGATAGAATAGACTACAGAAATGATAATTTTAATAGTGGCAAAGTTATAAAATTTAAGTATTTCATAGATCAAGAAAAGTCAAAATGTAAACAGGGCGATTGTGAAAACTATAATTTAGAAGTCGACAATATTTTAAAGGAATATCAAGCAATTTCTGAAATTCTCTAATCGTGGAGTAGCAACTCTCACGATTTTCTATTGCCAAAATAGTAACTTTTCTGATACGCTATTTTTGGATAGGAAAGGAGGCAGGATAGAAGTAGTGAAATTTATGAAAGTATTTTCTACTTTCATAATTATTGGAGCTTTGTGTTTTGTAAATAATGTTAAAGCCGAAATTAGTGAAGAAGAATATGCCAAACTAAGAGAAACATTTTCAGAAGCCAGATTAGCAGTAATGAGTGAAGAGGAAAAAGAGATGTTAGCAAATGGTTCTGCTGAAAGTAAACTATATGAAGTTACTGAAACAGTTAATAATACATTTACTTATACTGAACTTGATCCTGATTTATATGATACATTAATGGAAAATTACATCAATGGAATAAGCACTCAAGGTGCTACTCATGAAACATCTTATAAGAGAATCACAATTATTAATACACCACTAGTAGGAAAAAATTATATAATGGTTTACACCCAATGGCTAGTCACCCCAGCTACTAAATCTTATGACGTTACAGCAATGCGAATTGAAGGTGGCTATGTCGTTGATGGAACTCAAGATGGAACCCAAACCTATTGGAAAGATGGTTCATATAATTATGTGGATTACTCTTGGAATGGTACAAACATCCGCAAGGCCGATAATGGCTTTGGAATCTCTATGAACTTAGTTAATGGTGCATCTTACTTCGAAACAGATATCAGTGCTGATGTAATTTCAACTTCTCAAAATGCCGTAGCATACGGAACTTATCAACACGCTGTAACTGGAGTAACATTAGCTGAATCACAAAGTTATACGATTAGTCATAATGGACTAGGAGATGTATTGAATTTTGCATCAGGAGTATATAACTATTATGACCGCATGGCTGGAGTTTCAATTGCTTTATAACTCCAGTCAGTGAATTATGAGATTCTGAATACAAAATAAAACTTATCAATACTAAAATTTTTCAGAATTAGATAATTAAAATATCGTTGTCAATTTTATCATCAACGAAGAGTGTTAGATTATTGTTGCTGGCTTAAGATTATAGGAGGTAACTTTTATAATAAAAGGAAGGAGTGGGAGCCATGAAAGGAAAACAATGTAGAAATCGTGAGGAAAACTATAAACCAATTTGTTATACAATTCCTCGACACTCTTTTTTTAATGGAGTTTGTCATAATATTAAATTTTAATTCATACCATTAAGTAGATTAACGAAAGATGGGTGGGTTATGGAAAAAGAAAAAATTATATCTTCTATAGCAAAACGTGGTAATGGGGAAATATATTTAGGAGTCGTCGGAGCAGTTAGGACCGGGAAATCAACATTTATCAAACGTTTTATTGAAAATCTAGTTGTGCCAAACATAACAGATGAATACGAGAAAAAACGTTGTTTAGATGAGATTCCTCAAAGTGCACAGGGTAAAACTATCATGACGACCGAACCTAAATTTGTTCCTAGTAACGGTGCAACTATTAAAGTTGGTGAATTTGAAACAAGCATCAAATTAGTAGATTGCGTCGGCTATGTTATACCAGATGCTAATGGATTTGTTGATGAAGATGGAAATCCAAGGATGGTAAAAAGTCCTTGGTTCGAAGATGCTATTCCTTTTGTGGAGGCAGCAGAAATAGGAACTGAAAAGGTAATAAAGGACCATGCAACAATAGGTATTGTTGTAACGACGGATGGATCATTTGGTGAAATAAATAGAAACTCTTACATCGAAGCGGAAGAAAAGGTCATTACCGAACTTAAAAACATTGGTAAACCTTACATTGTTATTTTGAACAGTATTCATCCAACAAATACCGAAACACAAGCACTAGCAAGAAATCTTAGTGAAACTTATGAAGTGCCTGTAATCCCTATAAGTGCTGAATTAATGAATGAAGTAGAAATAATGGAAATATTGAAGACAGCCCTTTATGAATTCCCTGTTTTAGATATTAAAGTATCTATACCCGAATGGGTTCATGTATTGCCAAACAATCATGCTATAAAGGCACATTACTTAGAAAAAATTAAAGAAAGTGTCATATCTGTTGAAAAAGTCAAAGATATCGACGACATTTTGAACCACTTTAACGATTCTGAATATATTTCCAATTCCTATATAAGTGAATTAGATGCCGCAACTGGGACTGTTACAATTAACTTAGAAAGCACTAATGAACTTTATCAGGAAACATTAAAATCAATTATGGGTGATACGGTTACCACTAAAGCAGGACTCTTAAAAATCTTTGCTTCATATAGCGAGGCTAAAGAAGAAATGGAATCTCTTCGGTCGGCTGTTAAGATGGCAAAAAGTACTGGTTATGGCATTGTCTATCCAGGCTTAAAAGAGCTAAAATTAGAAACACCAGAACTAGTAAAACAAGGCAACCGTTATGGTGTCAAGTTAAAAGCAATTGCCTCTAGCATTCATATGATAAAAGTTGACGTCGAATCGACATTCGAACCAATAATTGGAAGTGAAATTCAATCAAAAGAATTAATCAACCACTTGATGCGTGATTATGAAACTGACGCATCGAGCATATGGAAGAGTGAAATTTTTGGACGTAGTTTAGAAACAATCGTTCAAGAAGGCATTCAAGCCAAGCTCAGTATGATGCCTGACAATACTAGATATAAATTAAAGGATACTGTAACTAAGATTGTCAATAAAGGCTCAAATACTCTAATAGCTATTGTCATTTGATGATAGCTATTTTTTTTCTAAAATATTAACGCTACAAGGTTAGTTTTGCTAATTATCCATATTATATAATTATTTATAGTATCGACATAGTTCGCGAGAAAAAATAAAAAAATTCTAATATAATAAGAGTGGAGGACAATTATGATTAGCAAGAAGAACACAATATTAATAGCAATTGGATTAGTAACTTTATTGATAGTAATCATCGGAGCAACCTATGCCTATTTTCAAGCTCAAGGTGGAGGAAGTAACAATACTAATGTCGATGTGACAACAGGTACAACAGATCTTTTATCCTTTTCTTTTGGTGATGAAATATATATATCTGCCAATGAAACAAACTTTGGGC
>CALVVH010000067.1 GCA_944363805.1 uncultured Bacilli bacterium | reverse complement strand
TGTGGTAAATTTGAAGATGATAGATTTACAGAAGGAACTAGTGGATTATTTAAAATACTTAAAGAAAGTAATAAAAAGGTTATAGTTGGTGGAGGAGATACTGTTTCGGCGGCGAAAAAGTTTGGCTATCAATTTGATTTTATGTCTAGTGGTGGAGGAGCAACCCTAGAATATATCGCTGATGGCAAACTAGCGGCATTAGAATGGATGGAATAGTATTATGAAGTATTTGGTTTGTAATTTTAAAAATAAGTTAGTTAAAGATGATATAGTTAGATATAATAATAGATTAAGTGAAATTAGTAGTAAAAAGGTAAAGTTGGTAATATGTCCTTCTTTACCATTTTTGCCTTTCTTTGATAAAAGCAACTATAGTATTGGTGCTCAAGATATATCTTCTTTTATTGATAAGACTATTACCGGAGAAGTAAATGGGGAGCAACTTAGAAGTTTAGGTGTAGAATATGTAATAGTGGGGCATAGTGAAAGAAGAATATATAATAATGAAATTAATATTAATTTTATAAATAAAATAAATAATGCTTTAGATAATGATATAAAAGTAATATATTGTATTGGAGAAAGTGCTAAAGAAAAAGAAGATGGAAATACTTATATGGTTTTAGAAAAACAAATAAGTGAAGTATTAAATAATGTAATGGTTAAGAATATAATTATTGCCTATGAACCAGTTTGGGCAATAGGAACAGGAGTTACTCCAAAGGTTAAGGAAGTAAAGGAAAATATTGAATTTATCAAAGATATAATTGAAGAGAAATATGATACTAAATTAGAAGTATTATATGGTGGTAGCGTCAATAAAGATAATATTGGAGAGTTTAATGCAATTAAAGGCGTCGATGGCTTTTTGGTTGGGGGAGCTAGTTTAAAAGTAACAAATGTTATTGATATGCTGAGTGAATTAGAAAAGTGATTATTTTCTAATTTTTTTGCCTTTTTAGGTGGTTTTCGACATTTTGTGACAAGTATTTACAGCAATTTACATTATTCGACAAAAGTTTTTGTAGCATTTTGTATTATTCTATTTTATAATGGACTCATGTGCAGTAAATAAAATTTAGCAGTAAGAAAGGAAACTCATGAACAGAATAATCAACGTCGTTGCAATTGATGACAACGAAGCAGTGCTAAGTAGTGTTAGGAAGTACTTTAAGGGCAGTCAAATAATTAAGGTGGTAGGAAGTTTCAGTAATGGAAAGGAAGGACTTAGGTTCTTAATCAATAATCGTGAAGATTATGATGTTGTTTTAATGGATGTTTTGATGCCACAGATCGATGGTATCAAGATGCTAGAAGAATTAAATAAAAGAAATATTGAAAAGAAAATAATCGTTTTATCTAGTTTTAAAGACGATTATACAATTAAGAAAATTCAAAAGTTAAAAGCAAGTTACTATATGCTTAAACCAATCGATATGCGGATACTTGAAGAAAGAATTGTCGATTTGTTTGAGGAAAGTGCAGAAATAAAATATGCTGACAATTACAGTGTAGAAGTTGAGGTTAGTTCAATACTACATGATTTAGGAATACCTTCCCATGTTAGGGGTTATAAATATATTAGAGAAGGCATAATGCTTCTTTATACAAGTAAGGAAGTTGTCAATTTAGTAACTAAGGATATTTATCCAGAGATTGCTAATAGATTTAATACAACTTCTTCGAGAGTAGAAAGAGCAATTAGACATGCCATTGAAATAAGTTGGATTAGAGGAGATTTGAAGATAATGGAAGAGTTATTTGGTAATTCTATTGATTTTGAAAGAAGTAAACCTACTAATTCAGAATTTTTGACAACAATTGCTGATAGACTTAAATTACATCAAAAGGAATTGGTCGGTTAAATGGGCTTTATTAAGTCCATTTTCTTGTATTTGGGTTGTAGTTATGTTATTATAAAAACGTAATGAAGGTGAACTAATGAAAAAAATATTAACAATTATTTTTGATGGTTTTGGTATTCGGGAGGAAGAAAATGGAAATGCTGTTAAGGCTGCTAATATGAATAACTTTAATGCGTTGTGGCGTGATTATCCGCATGCGCTTTTGGAAGCTTCTGGTTCAGCAGTTGGTTTAAATGAGGGCCAAGCTGGTAATAGTGAAGTTGGACATATGACTATTGGGGCAGGAAGAATATTGAAGCAACCGGAAATATTGGTAAATGAGTTCTTAGCCAATCCGGACATGGAAAGTAAGAGTATTCAAAAATTATTAACATTAAAAGATAAAGATATACATATAATGGGCCTTTGTAGCGATGGAAATATTCATGCGGGGGTCGATGATTTTTTGGGTATTTATCAATTTCTTGTTAACAATGGTTTTACAAAAATTCATTTTCATATAATCACTGATGGTAGAGATACAGATATTCATTCAGCTTATAAATATATCGATATGTTAAAAAAAGCTATGGCTGATAATAATGATATTGGAAATATTGCTACAGTGTGTGGTAGATATTATGCGATGGATAGAGATGAAAACTGGGATAGGACAAAACTCTATTATGATTTGGTGGTAAACGGTAAGGGGAGAAGTGCATTAGATGTTGAAAGAAGTATTAATGCTAGTTATGATGCGGGTATTACTGATGAATTTATTAAACCGATAAAGTTATCTCAAGATGTAATTAAAAATGGTGACGTTTTAATATGGATGAATTATCGAGCAGATAGAGCTAAACAAATACTTAATAGTATTGTTAATTCAGAGACATTTGAGATGTTTTCGGTTACTGATTTAAGTGATGTTACTGTATTTAGTTTTTTGCCAGTTGATAAAAAAATTAAGACTTTGAATTTTATTGAACAACCAAATATAACTCATCCGTTGGGAATTTATTTGAGTGAACTCGATTTTACGCAGGCGAGAATTGCTGAAAGCGAGAAATTTCCACATGTAACATATTTCTTTGATGGAGGATATGATGGTAAGATAAATAAATGTGATAAGTTTCATGTTCCTAGTCCTGATGTTGCTACATATGATTTAAAACCAGAGATGAGTTGTGTAGAAGTAACTAAAAAAGTAGTTACTGCTATGAATAGCGATTATGATTTTATTTTAGTTAATTTTGCTAATCCAGATATGGTGGGTCACACTGGTAATATGGAAGCAGCCACCAGAGCTTGTATGGCTATAGATTTATGTTTAGGTAAGATATTAGAAAAGGCCGAGGATAATTTCTATCGAGTAATCTTGTTAGCTGACCATGGTAATGCCGATACTATGATCAATGCCGATGGTAGTCCATGTACGACTCATACAACAAGTAAAGTTCCATTTATAATAGTAGATAATAAAATAAAGTTGGAAGAAAAAGGTAGTTTAGTTAATGTGGCACCGACGATATTAGATTATATGGATATAGCAATTCCTAGTGAAATGGCTGATACCGAATCTTTGTTAATTGAAGAATGAAAGCTATTTTTGTTATGAGAACCGCCATTTTAAATGTTTTAACTTTGTTTTTTGTTAGGATATAATCTTGAAAAGAGGAATGCTATGTTAGATAAAAGTGTTTTAATGTCAGGTGTTATCTATTTAAAAGAGATTGTTAGTGATAAATATTTAGCACACGGAAATGTTATAGAATTGTTACAACCTGGTAAAGATAGTTTAAATATATTAAATATTGATGTTGATAGTATGTTATTAATTTTAGAAAATTGGATTAGAGATATCATCAAGTTAGTTAATAGTGGGAAATTTACTGATGATGATAAAATTTGGTTAGAAAGTATATTTGAAACTGAATTAGATAGATTCAAATTGTTTTGCAAGAGAATAGAAAACCTAGAGCAACTTGCTAATAAGTATCCTGATGAGTATCAAGATATATTAATAAGGTTATATACTAATTTAGTAATGAAACTTGTAAGCAAATATATTGAAGCAATTAAAAATGATAAAGAAGAAGTAACACTTATTAAAGTTGGGGGATTAAATTTAGAATAATGGAAAATATTTTTGAATTAAAGATAATAAATACCATGATGATATATGGAAAAATATTAAAAGAAAAGGGATATTTAGTAAAGATAAAATTTTGGGGCGTTGATAATATTTCTTTAAATGATGGTGATGTAGTTGCTTTAAAAAATAAATTATCTAATAGTTTTTATAATGTGTTCGAAACGTTACTTAGGGAAAATGGTGGAACATTTAATAAATATGAATTAGAAGCATTTGCTAATATATTTGATGTAACTACTGGGGAAGTAATAGAGTTTTTAAATAATTTAATGGATTTGGCTTCTAGGTTAATAACTAAAAGCGATAGAACTATGGAAGAAGATATAGATATCAAAATGTTACGGATCGATATGGAAAGGTTTAGAATAAATATGCTTAGATATATTTTGGATGCTTTAGGGGAAATGGCTCGAGATATGTCTGATGAAGTAATCGAAAAATATGATGGTGTGTTTATTATTGAATCTCGAACATTTGGTGGACGTTAGAAAATTTGCAGGAAAAATGCAAATTTTTTGTTGCATTTCATAGATTTTAATGGTATTATTATAGACGTATGACTGCGTTGATGTGCAAGGTTACTGATACACTAGGGTAAGTTGGTAGAGAAAAGTTGTGTTGGAGAACTTGTGCGGAGTATGTCTATACTAGATATAGGCGAAAGGAGGACATGCAAGTGTCAA
>CALVVH010000066.1 GCA_944363805.1 uncultured Bacilli bacterium | reverse complement strand
TGGGATGAGTTTACTCATTAAATGTGCTTTCAGCACCTAAAGCAAGCCATGCAATTTATTGCATGGTAGTTGACAAAACAAATAGTAGAAGTTAATGGGGTTATTTGCGATTGTATAGCAACACTTGATAATGATGGTAAAACATATGTTGTTTATACAGATAATAAATACAATAAACAAGGACAGCTCAATATTTATGGCGGTTTGTTAGTAGAAAATAAGATTGTGGAAATTGATAATCCTGATGATGAACTGGTTATAAAAGATATTATAAATGAAGTGGTTAATAAAATGAATGAACAAATGTAGCTTATATAGCTACTTTTTTAAAATATATTGTGAGAAAAAATAGATTATTAAAGTAATTATTTCATATCAATTTCACAATAAGTAGCTATAATTTTAGGTGGGTGATGTTATGAACGTTTTAGTAGTAGATGATGAAAAATTAATAAGAGATGTAATAAAAGAATATTTATTATTGGAAAAAATGAATGTAACTGAGGCGGAGAATGGATTAGAAGCGATTGATAAAGTAAAAGATGGAGATTTTGATATTATTATCATGGATATAATGATGCCTAAGATGGATGGTTACACAGCATGTCGTGAAATAAAAAAAATAAAAGACATTCCTTTTATTATGCTTTCAGCTCGTGGAGAAGAATATGATAAATTAATTGGTTTTGATCTTGGTATCGATGATTATGTTACTAAACCATTTAGTCCTAAAGAATTGGTGGCGAGAATTAAAGCCGTTACTAAGAGAAAGGATACTACGGAAGATGTTTATGAAATTAAAGGTATTAAATTAGATAATATTGCCCATGATGTATATATAGATGGTAAGAAGATTTATTTGACTCCAAAGGAATATGATTTACTCAAATATTTTATCGATAATAAAAATATTGCTTTATCAAGAGAAAATTTGCTTAGTAATATTTGGGGATATGATTTTTATGGTGATGACCGGACAATCGATACGCATGTTAAGACACTTAGAAAACATTTAGGAAAGTATAAAAATATGATAGTAACTGTTAGAGGAATGGGTTATAAATTTGAATACGAAGAAGAAAAAGAAAACTAGTATTCAAGCTAAAACTTTGATTTATTTACTTTCTTTTAATGTTGTAATTATTCTTTTGTTATGGGTGTGTCAAATATCAATATTCGATTTTTATTATGAAAAAGAACAAATAGAAAATATGGATGATATTGTGACTTCATTAAAGAACGCTAGTCCTGATCAGGTTTCAAATGTTTTACAAGATATTGCCTATCAAAATGAAGTTTGTATTGCTATAACTAGCACTACAGGAATAGTGGCTACTTATAATTCCAATATGAATGGCTGCCCGCTTAGTTCAAGTAATTCTCAAGCAAGAGAACTTATGTTGCAGTTTATTGATTCTAATGAAGATTTTAAGTCCTATCAATTTGTCAATGATGCTAAACATGTTTCAGCTTTACTTTATGGGCTTAGAAATAATGATTCATATATGTTTATCTATTCAAATTTGGAAGATATTTCAGATTTTACGATAATAATTAAAAGACAATTGATGTACGTTTGTTTTTTAGGAATATTTATTGCAGTGATTATTTCGATTTTCTTATCGACTAAAATTACTGATCCGATAACGGAGATTACTAAGAAAGCAAGGAAACTAGGTAGTGGTAGTTCTGATGTTGAATTTAAAGAATCAGGGATTAAGGAAATAGATGAGCTAGCTGAGACACTTTCGCAAGCACAAAAGGAAATGGCTAAGACGGATGAGTTAAGAAGAGATTTGATGGCTAATGTATCTCATGACCTTAAAACACCACTTACTATGATTAAGGCATATGCGGAGATGATTCGCGATATTTCATATAAAGATAAAGATAAAATGAATGAGCATTTGGGAATAATTGTCGATGAGACAGATCGTCTTACAGTACTTGTTAATGATATTTTAGATTTATCAAGAATGCAATCTAATGCCGATGTACTTAAGTTAGAAAAATTTGATTTGGTGACGGAGATAAACTCGATTGTCAAAAAGTATCAAATAATTAAAGATGCTGAACAGTATACCATAAATGTTGAAGAACCGGAAACAGCGTTGGTTAAGGCTGATAAAAAGAAAATCAATCAAGTTATATACAATTTGGTTAATAATGCAATTAATTATACTGGTGATGATAAGAAAGTGACAATAAGGGTCACTAAACAGAAAAGATACTATTTAGTAGAAATTATTGATACAGGTAAGGGGATTAAAGAAGAAGAAATACCATATATTTGGGATAAATACTATAAGAATGATAAGAATCATAAGAGAAATGTGGTTTCTACTGGACTGGGTTTGTCAATAGTTAAACAGATACTTGAGTTACATAATTTTGAATATGGTGTAAAGAGTGTGTTAAAAAAAGGTACAACTTTCTATTTTAAAATTAAAATTTAAGAATTTCATACTTCCAACACAAAAACTTCATAAAACTACAGTATGATGGAAATGTAAGGAAGGAGGAATGCTAATAAGTTTAATATAAGTAGTATTATACATATACAAACTATACACAATTAACATATAAACTCAAAACTCACACTTTAAAAATTAGGAAGATGAATAATTCTTCCTTTTTTAGTGTTTTAAAATAGATGGGGGATATGCTTTTCTAACGTCAGTTCTACCTATTAGATAATCTAATGAAGTATTATATAAATCTGCCAAAATATTTAACTTTTCTAGGGGAATGATTTGAATGCCTAATTCATATTTGGAATATTGTTGTTGTGTTGTATTTAAAACATGGGCAATATCTTTTTGAGTGTACCCTTTGTCTTCTCGGATTTCTTTAATTCTATTATAATACATTTTAATCACTTAGTTATATTTTCTAATACATCTGATTAAATGTATTAGATTTACATCTTATTAGACGTAAATTTTTGGAAATATTTTGCATAGGTGTAAAATAAAATTATTAGAGTATAATATGGAGGATGAAGTAGATGAAAAATAAAAAGAATTGGATTTTTATAGTCATTGCTGCAGCTACGTTAATTGCTGTAGTATTAGGGGCAACGTATGCGTATTTTGTTGCGCAAGGAGGTAATTCTGCTAATACTGATGTAAATGTTCAATCGAATACAACAGATAATCTGTCATTTAGCGTGGGTGATGCAATTAACATAACTGCTAATGAGAGTGACTTTGGTGCAGGTGCAAATAATAAAAGCGGATTAACTACTGCAACAGCAACACTAACGGCGAATAATGCCACAAATAGTGCTGCAAGAAATTATTATGTATATCTGGATATAACTGAAAATGATTTTGAATATACAGTGGATAGTAATACCGCTGAATTACTTTTGAAAGTAACGAATCCAGATGGAAGTGAAGTAACAAGTATTCCAGGATTAGTTAGGAAAACAAGTGGAACAGGAGCAAATCAAATAACAGGATTTGATATTACTACGTCAAAATCTTTTGTAGAAATTGCAGATAATTATGAAATAATAGCTACAAGTACACCAGTAGTACAAGAATGGACAGTAGAAGTAATCTTTGTAAACTTGGAAAGTGACCAAAACGGTAATACAAATAAAATTTTTAGTGCTAATTTAATAATCCAAGAAGAGAAAATTTTAACTTTAGCAAATTATATTATGACCGATGTATATATAGAAGATGGAGTAAATGGATTATATTATCATGATGGACAAGGTGATTATATAAATTCTGACCAAGAAGCAGGAGATAACTCATATAGATTTAGTGGTGGAGATTATCAAGTAACAGAAACTGCGATAGAAGCGGGATTAACCAGAGTATATACAGCAGATGTGGCAGAAAATAATGGAGTGATAAATTTTTATTGTAATGGAGTGGAGCGATTTGTGGGATATGTCTGTGATTCTTCTCAAGAACATTATTATACAACTGCGTATAATGAAATAGCACATTATGATACACTACAAGAAGTATTAATTCAAGCAGTAAGTGATGGGTATTTAACAGGTGATAATATTAAGAACTTCATATGTTTTGGGAGCGATAAAGAAGCATGCCCTAATGATAATTTGTACCGAATAATTGGGGTGTTTGATGGCCAAGTAAAAGTAATAAAGGCAGACTATGCTAATAGTAATTTACTCGGTATAAATGGGGACTATTCTGCTAAAACTTATTATGAAACGCATGGTACTTCCTATTATTACAGCGGTAATTTAAATCAAGAAGAAATTTATACATATTATTGGAATAGCAGTGGCACAAATAGTTGGAGAGGTAGTAATTTAAATAAAGTTAATTTAAATAATAATTTTTTGTTAAATATTGGAGAAGAATGGTCTAATATGATAGCTGAGCATTTATGGCAGGTGGGTGGAGGAACCTATTTGCATTTGATATATTCAAACGCGAATACGGTTTATGAAAATGAAGTAGGGGAATTTGCTGCTAATGATTTTTTTGATGCAAAAGTAGGTTTAATGTATATTAGTGATTACTATTATAGTGCAATGCCAACTTTTTGGGGTTATCCAGGACTTACTAGTAATAAATTTCCTGATGATAATGGTAATTATGGCAAAGAGTATGATTACAGGTCAGCAATAAATGATAACTGGTTATATTTGGGATTACTTGAGTGGACAATATCTAGAACTTCTAATTATTCTGATTATTCAATGTTTATAGATTCTACTGGGTATCCGTTTGATTATGTTATTAACGTATCATCTTCAATGGCTGTGCGACCTTCATTTTACCTAAACTCTGATGTTGAAATTTACGAAGGCCATGCAGGAACGCAAAGTGATCCATACAGAATTGTAATATAAATAGTTATATTTTTAGAAAAATATATTAAAAGTATTGATTTGTTAAAAATAATTTGCTATATTTTTAATACCAAAAGAAAATTATTTTTTATACAATAGGAAAGTCATACTTTTTGAAAAAACTACTTGACACACATACATTTGTTTGATATAGTTAATTT
>CALVVH010000065.1 GCA_944363805.1 uncultured Bacilli bacterium | reverse complement strand
GTGATTATTTTGATAAGTCAAAATAATCCATAGTTGGTTTGTCGTGACTCTGTCACTTATGTTTGACAAACCTACATCTAAACATTTTTACCAAGTTTTATCAAGAATCTTACTTTCAAAAATAGTAGTAGCCACATTTCCTGCCGAATCAGTACCAGTTACTTCTACTTTATACCAATATTTCGTCCAATCCGTATTACCAATTTGAAAATCCCCGTTATTCCAACCAGGTGTTACCGTAATAGCAGCAACTCCCTTTGGATCATTAGTATCAATAACTTTGGCTACAAAAGTAACATTACCAACAGCATCAAACCCTCTAGCATTAAAACTAAAATGATCAATTTCTTCATATGACGAAACACCAGCATCAATTGTAAATGTTTTAGAAGCATCCCTAAAATTTAACTTAACAACAAAATTTAATTCTCTGTCATTATTATCTTCCAAATGCACAATTAAATAATAAGATGATCCCCATTTTTGCGTTATTGTAACTTCTCCACTTGAATTAATAGTTCCTCTATCTCCATTTACTGTACTCCAAACATAATTAGTAGTAGTATTAGAAGAAGTTGTAACTATGTAATCAGCTGTTCCATTAACATCAATTTTTATTGGTGTATTAGGATTACTGACATAATCTATTTCAATTATATCTTGGGAAACGTAGCTATAACTACTAACAGCAGTTTTAGCAGAATAAGTCTTACCAGCAATTGTAATACTTGCTTTAAAATAATTTTCATCTGGTTGTTTGGCAAATGCATGAAACGCTGCAACATCACTATTTCTATCAATATATGTATATGGTTTAGAATCACTATCATCTTCCCCAAAAGCATAGTACATAATTTTTCCATTTTTTAAAGAATTATCTTCTCTTTGCGGATCAAAATTATACCACTTGCCATTTATTTTAATATTTACTGTTGTGTGTCCTGTACCATTTTTATTTCTAGCACTAACTACATAACTATCTAAACCAATTCTTCTAGTAAGTATCATAAACATAGCTGAATAGTTATCACATGAACCTTTTTTAGTACCAAAACCATTTTCTGCTAAAAAGATTTGGGTAGCATCCATTTCATAAAAGCCATAATTATTGATTAAAGAAGCAATTTCTTCTCCAATAACAAAACCAATTTGATAACTCATATTATTAATTACCCAATCATACAAGACTTTAACTTTTTCATAAGTTGACATCGAATTATTAGTTACTGAATTAATAACTGATGCAACTTGATTATCTAATGCTGTATATCCAGTCTTTACAGGATTTAATTTAGCACTATTTAAAATACCTTCAATGCCACTAGCGCCACTCGAGCTACTACTTCCCTTATTTTCCTCTTTTTCTAAATCAGCATTACTTTCTTCACTTTTCGTCTCTTCACTTATTAAATCATCTAATTTTACTTCTGGATCTAAAGTAACTAAATAATCATTCAGTTCTTGCTTTATTTGTTCTATTTCTTCCAAAGTAATTTCTTCAATCTCTAATCTTTCTTTAAAAGAATTAAAAGTATTTAAAATATCTGTTTTAGTTTCTTCAGTAATACATTCACTATTATCAGAATCTGTACATATTTCTTCATATTTTGTTATTTCTTGATTCAAAATATCTAAAAGTATATTCTTTTGTTCTTCAAATGTTTTTTCTTCAAAAACCGGCGTATTATCTTCTTCAACTATTTCATTTTCTTTAGGTAAATTGCTTGGTTTATCCTCTTTATTTAAGAAAATTATTATACTTATAACAACTATTAATATTAAAACTATCCCCACTATAATAAAAACTAACTTTTTATTAATAATACTTTTTTTCTCTTGCTTATTTTCTTCCAATTTAACATTTTTCTTATCCTTACTCATAACTCTTTCATCTCCTACAATATTTTATCAAAATCTCTATTTAATGTCTACATATATCCCTTTTTATTTTTTCTAACTAAAGTATTAAAATCAACTACCTTTAAATCTAAAGATAATTCATCTTTAACATATTCTATTTCATCATCACTTAATCCATAATTTTTTAAAATATCAATATTAGCAATAAAATTATCAATTGTTATAACTACTTCTTTATCTAATAATGCTTTAGCTAAAACTTGTCTTACTAAATCTGATAAAGCATCATAATATATATCTTCTCTTTTTTTAGCAACAAATAAACCATATAATACATCAAATAATTTATCCCAACTAGCATCACTTAAATCTAACGCCGGAAGTTTATATGCTAGCGTATAACATTCAATTTCTGCAACAACTTGATTAATAGCTGCTTCTTTATTCAAAAAAGAATTATCAATAACTTCCAAATTATCTTCCACTGTAGGAGTGTAATTTTCTATTGCTCTTTTATACTCCAATGTATAATATTCTTCTGGATTTACTTTAGTAAATTTTAAATTATCCAAATTAACTATTTCACTAGTATCTTTACCTTTAATATCCTTAAATAGATTTTTAATACCATCAACAATGCTAATACCTGCAATACCAAAAAGCCCCAACAACATAATATAAGGATTTCGTAAAGTTAAAATATTTATAATTATCACCATCATAGGAATTCCCATTATCAATATTTTCTTTTTTAATTCCCTTGCAGTTTTATTTAATTCTCTCTCCATTTCTTCAGAAAATCGCTGAATTTGAATATTATTTATTGTCTCATTTAAACTTTCAATTTTCCTCATAAAAAATACCCCTCAACTTGAGAGATATTCTAGCATAACTAACTATTGCAGTCAATACATACACTTGACTTATCAACATAAGAATTTAATCTATCTTTCAATGCATTTACTTTTTCATCCGTCCAATATTCACTCGGCGTAGAAGCTCCTTCTGTATCTAAACTGGTTTCATCATCAAAACCAACTATTTCACCATTATTCATAAAAATTACTGCTGGAACATAAATTCTTGGATTTCCTTCTTCATCATCTTCTAAATATTCTTCTAGCAATGATACAATTTTTAAATAATCATCTGTATTATTACTTCTATCTTCGCGAATATTATAATAATATATTTCTGAAATACCTCTTTCCTTTGCCACTTCATTTAAATAAAAAACATATTGACCACACCATTGACATTCAGGAAATCCCAAATAAACAACTCCTGAACCATTTTCTAAAGTATCGATAATTTTATCTACATCCGTATAAACAAATACATTATCTTCATCAACTGCAGGATATTCTTCAGCAAACTTAGTAGCATCAGTAACAACCTGATTATTATCGTTATTAACCTCATTATTATCTCTAACTAGTAAAAATACAACCACTACAATTAAAAGAACAATTATAACCCCCATTATAACAATTATAACTTTATTATTTTTCAAAATACTTCACCTCAACAAAAAAATATTATCACAAAAGTTATTAAAATAAAATAAAAAGCAACTAAACTTTACGTTTAGTCACCACATGTATAATTAACAGATAAAGGAATTTCATATGTTATTGTTTCATTTGCATCATTTAAAGCTCTAATTCTCAAATGCAAATTATTACAAGTATCAGTTTCACATCCACAAGTATAATCATCTATGTTAAACTCAATATTAGCTAAATATTCGGAAATATAAATGTTTTTTCCTACTTCATCTAAAGAACCATACCTTGCAATTTCAAACTCTTTATCGTCAACAACTTCATACAAAGTACATTCTACTGCTACAGCTTTAGGTTCTTCTACTGTCTCATCACAATAATCAATATTGGATATGTATACTGATTTTTTGGCATCATTATAGGCAATTACACCACTTATACTAAATGAATCATTATCACAAACTAATGAAGAAAATGTAAAAGTATCATCATTATTTCGCACTATAAAAACAACTACTAAAATTACTATTACTAAAATAATTAAAATTATCCCAATTATTAATCCTAATTTATTCTTTTTCTTACTTTCTTTTTCCCCTTCGATTAATTCTGTTATACTGACATCAAATTCTTCACTAAGTCTTTTTAACAGTTCTATATCTGGAACTCCTCGTCCATTTTCCCATTTCGATACAGCTTGGGCAGTAACATGGAGTCTACTTGCCAGTTCCGCTTGCGTCAAATTATATTTTTTACGTAAATCATAGATAAATTTTCCAATCTTTTCTTGATTCATATAATCACCAACAATAAAATTATAATAAGAAAAGTCCGCAAACACGGACTTAAATATTTAATTGGTGGAGAATAAGAGATTCGAACTCTTGACCCCCACGGTGCAAGCGTGGTGCTCTAGCCAGCTGAGCTAATTCCCCAAGAACAAGATTATTTTATCATACCCAGATAAGATAATCAAGCATTTTTTTACTTTTCTTCAACAATTTTTATTAGACCCGCTTCAACTTCTTCAAGTGCTCTACCTAAAGATTTCTTATTTTTATAATCACTTTCTTTCATTTGAAAATGATTATTTTCAAGCATTTGTTTACTTCTTATTGAAGCTACATGGACTAATTTATACTTCGAATCGACAATATTGAGTAATTTGTCAATTGATGGATATAACATAAACCCACTTCCTTCTTCATACTATTATAATATATACTATTTTTCAATTAATGCAAGAAAAACTTAAAAATTTGACACATTATTGACACAATTTTCTTAAAGCTTCCAAAATTACAACCATTGCCCAAGTATCTTGTTGGCAATATATTCTTAATGCTTCATAGTACAAATCGTACTCTTCTTTTGTCATACTATTATAAGTAGCATAAGCAACAATTGCTTCCGTTCCATTTTTAACAGTCAAATCTTTATAAGATAGATCACTAAAGACTGGAAGAGTTTTTTTAATCGAAAAAGACCCACTCAAATCCTTATTATAATAATTTGGTAAACTTGCCCTTTCCTTATCAAAACCTAATTCTTCATACAAGTCTGATTTAGTGTTAACCAGCCACATCAAGTCGAATCCTTTTTCATACATAGCCATGAGCTGACCTTTATATTCTGGAAAAATTCCTGCTAGTTCTTTGATACGTCCTTTTTCAAAAGCCACATTCTGGGCAAATAAAGTTCCCTTTGATGG
>CALVVH010000064.1 GCA_944363805.1 uncultured Bacilli bacterium | reverse complement strand
ATAAATCTAGTACAGCCGATTGTCTTATTAATTAATTCTTTTTGTTTATCTGTTGGATATAATCTAAAAACATATCCCCTTAATATTGTAAACATGACACTCACCCCCTGAATGATAAATTAACTATATCAAACAAATGTATGTTTGTCAAGTGTTTTTTTATAAAAAGTAGGACTTTCCTATTATTTTATTATGTAGAATTCTACATAAGTATGAAAAAAACAACTAGAAAGTTGTTTACATGTTGCTAATTACTCTAGTTCCATCACTGGCAGCAGTTGTTAGTTGATAGACATCCTTTTTGATGCAGTCGCCGATAGCATAGACATCAGCAATTGGCGTTTTTAAATTTTCATCTACTTTAATATAGCCTTCCGCATCTAATATTTGCGAATCTACTATTTCTGTTGCAGGTGTAAAGCCGATATAAACAAATAGACCAGCAACAGGGATGGTAGTTTGGTTATCTAAAGTAATCGATTCTAAGCGGTCATCTTTAGCGTTTATGCTAGCAATATTAGCATTATAGATTATTTCAATATTGGGAATAGCTTTAATATCATCGACGAGCATAGCATCTCCACGGAAGCCATCGCGCCGATTGATAAGATAGATTTTATTGACAAGTTTTGATAAGTAAATAGTTTCTTGTAAGGCGCTGTTACCAGTCCCAACAACAGCTACATCTTTACCCCGATAAAAGAAACCATCACATAATGCGCAAGTCGATAAGCCATGTCCTAAAAGTTCCTTTTCATTTTTTAATCCCAAGTATTTAGGCTTGCGACCCATTGCTAAAATTATCTTTTTGGCAGTATACTCATTATTGGGAGTCTTTACTTTTTTAGTTTGGCCTTTAAGTTGCAAATCGATTACTTCTTCTATTTTGTAAGGAATATTTAACATAGTGATTTGTTCTAATAATTTTGCTGCAAAATCAGGTCCACTGATATTAGATAAGCCTGGATAATTGTTAATACTATCAATATTATTTAATAACCCCCCGGGCATACTCTTATCAATTAGAAGAACATTTTTGTTAGCACGTTTAGCATAGATTGCAGCAGTGATTCCACTCATACCCATACCGATGATAATTATATCATACATTTAAAGTTCCCCCTTTTAAAATTTGACTGTCTGATTTTCATCTTGATCATATAAGTCTTCATAACGACCTTTACGACTAGTTATCATCATAATTAACAAGCCGATGATAATCATGATAACTGAAACAATTTGAGCTACTTTGAAGCCACCGAGCATTAGAGAATCAGTACGCATTGATTCGATAAATAATCTACCAGCGCCATACCACATCAAATATAAAGCTGTCGGTTGACCTACTTTGGTTACTTTTAAACGTCGAACTATTAAAATAATAATAAATCCTAATAAGCACCAAAGAGATTCATATAAGAATGTCGGTTCATAATAAACTCCGCCGATATTCATACCTTCAATGATAAATTCTGGCAAATGCAGATTTTGCAAATGTACTAGTGTAGTAGCAGCGCCATGAGCTTCACCATTAAAAAAGTTTCCCCATCTGCCGATAGCTTGAGCTAAAAGCAAACCTGGGACAATGAAATCGAGAACTCTAATTGTCCGAGCATTATACTTTTTACAATACAAAACGCAGGTTATAAGGCCAAAAATTATGCCACCGTGGATTGCTAGACCACCCTCCCAGATTTTGAAAATATCCCAGAAGTTAGAATAAGAATCTAAATTGAATAAGACATAATATAATCTAGCTCCGATTATTCCAACAATAATAACCCAAAAGCAAAGATTAAAAGTAAAATCAATAGGATAATTAAATATCTTAGCTTCACGTATTGTTAAAATAATTGCTAATATTGCTCCAACAACAATTAAAAATGAGTACCATTCAACATCAATGTTTCCAATCGAAAAAATGTATCGATCCATAATAGTCACCCTCTCTGTATGATATTTCTTAATTAATTATAACCTATTAATGAGCTTTTTTAAACCCATAATATTTTATTAGTTTAAGTATTGACATTCTGGGCGTCTAGTTATTGTTTTCTTGAAGAATTCTCTTAAGAAATTCTCCAGTATAAGATTTTGCACATTTGGCAACTTCTTCAGGTGTGCCAGTTACTACAACTTTTCCGCCGTTTTTACCACCATCTGGTCCCAAATCGATAATATGATCGGCAACTTTTATGACATCTAAATTATGTTCAATAACTATGACTGTATCACCATTATCGACAATACGATTTAGGATTACTAACAATTTTTTTATATCATCAGTATGAAGACCAGTCGTCGGTTCATCCAAGATAAACAGCGATTTTCCTGTGGCTTTCTTTTGAAGTTCTTTGGCTAACTTAACACGTCCGGCCTCCCCGCCAGATAATGTAGGAGCTGATTGACCTAATTTGATATAAGAAAGTCCAACATCCATCATAACTTTTAACTTGTTATAAATTTTAGGAACATTAGCAAAAAATTCGATTGCTTCGCTTACTCGCATATCCAAGACTTCACTGATGTTTTTACCTTTATATTTTATTTCCAGAGTATCTTTATTATACCTTTTTCCTTTACAGACATCACAAGGAACATAGACATCAGCTAGAAAATGCATTTCAATTTTCTTGACACCATCACCCCAACAGTTTTCACAACGACCGCCTTTGACGTTAAATGAGAAGCGACTCTTGTCAAAGCCACGTATCTTTGCCTCCTTAGTTGAAGCAAAAAGGTCACGGATATCATCAAAAACACCGACATAAGTTGCTGGATTACTTCTTGGAGTTCTACCAATAGCATCTTGAGTTATTTGAACTACTTTATCAATGTTTTCTAAGCCTAAAATTTCTTTATGTTTGCCAGGAACTACTTTACTACGGTAAAGATTATTAGCCAAAGTTTTGTATAAAACTTCGTTAATTAAAGATGATTTACCTGAGCCAGATACTCCAGTTACAACAACCAATTTATTTAGAGGAATATCAACGTTGATATTACGAAGATTGTTTTCTTTAGCACCTTTAATTGATATTTTCAAACCGTTACCCTTACGTCTTTTTTTAGGTATTTCAATTTTTTCAACACCACTTAGGTATTTACCAGTCAGACTGTTAGGATTGTGCATAACTTCTTCTGGAGTACCAGCAGCCATAACTTGCCCACCAAATTCACCAGCTCCTGGGCCAATATCGATTAGATAATCAGCTGCAAGCATCGTATCAGTATCATGTTCAACTACTATTAATGAGTTACCTAAATCACGCATTTCCTTTAGGGAGTTGATCAGCTTTTCATTATCTTTTTGATGTAAACCGATACTAGGTTCATCTAAAACATATAAAACGCCAGAAAGCCTAGAACCTATTTGGGTTGCCAGTCGAATACGTTGTGCTTCTCCACCAGAAAGAGTTCCAGCACTACGAGTCAATGTCAAATAAGATAGACCAACATTATTTAAAAATTCTAAACGAGAAATTATTTCTTTTAATATCAGTTCACTTATTTCTTTTTGTTCGTTAGTCAATTTTAATTTACGCAAGAATTCTAGTAAATCGCCGATGGACATATCAGTCATATCAAAAATGTTTTTATCATTAATATAAATAGATAAAACGGATTTTTGTAATCTTTTTCCTTTACAAACTGGGCATTCTGTTTCAACCATAAAGCCATCAAGCCACTCTCTTATCCAGCCACTCTTTGTTTCAATATAACGTCTTTCTAAGGCAGGAATAACTCCTTCATAAGTACTTCTAGTATTACGAGTATTACCATTTTTAGAAACATAATTAAATTCCATTATTTCGTTGGTACCATAAAGTACATAATCTAGTTTTTCCCGAGGAATATCTTTAAGTGGAGCATTCATATCGATACCATAAAACCTACAAACCGTTTCAATTTGAGTAAAGTATGTTGAGGAATCCATACTTACTGCTGAAATACCTCCATCCATAATCGATTTGTTCCAATCAGGGATGAGCAATTCTTCACTAATTTTCAACTTAGTCCCTAAACCTTTACATTCAGGGCAAGCACCGTAAGGAGCATTGAATGAAAATAAGCGCGGTTCAAGTTCAGGAATCGAATAATTACATTTAATACATGCATATTTTTCACTCATCAATATTTCATTATCATCGACTAAAATTACAACCTTTCCATCGGCTTTTTTAGTTGATTCTTCGATTGCTTCGAAAATACGACCACGTTCAATATCATCAACAGTCACTTTATCCATGACAATATCGATGTTATCTTTTATATTTTTTTCTAAAGTAATTTCTTCGTTTAAACTCATTATTCGGCCATTAACCCGTACTTTAGAGTATCCTTCTTTACGAAGTTCATCAAATAGATCTTTATGAGTTCCCTTTTCGCCATGAACTATTGGGGATAAAATGGTGACAGTTTTGCCAGTATATTCCATTACTTTGTTGGTCATTTCTTCAATACTTTGACTAGTAATAGGAATATGGTGATTAGGACAATATGGTATACCAATCCGAGCAAATAATAGACGGAGATAATCATATATCTCGGTGATAGTTCCAACAGTTGACCGAGGGTTTTTATTCGTCGATTTTTGATCAATAGATATTGAGGGACTGAGTCCTTCGATTGAATCGACATCAGGTTTTTCGTTTACCCCAATAAACTGACGAGCATAAGCGGATAAACTTTCAACATATCTTCTTTGACCTTCAGCATAAATAGTATCAAAAGCTAAACTACTTTTTCCACTACCAGATACTCCTGTCATAACAACTAATTTATTTTTAGGAATATCTATATCAATATTTTTTAAATTATTTTCCCTTGCTCCTTTAATTACTATTTTATCTACATTAGACATTTATATCACTTCTTTCGCATTAGTTATTTTACCACAAAACTCAAATTAAATAGCAATTAAATTTTAACAAACTAATGTATGTATGTCAATAGATATATATTATAGGCATTTTTAAGTAATATTTTTCCTTATTATAAAGTATATTTCTTTAAAAGAATGAGAAATATGAAAAAAGAATGTAAAATGGGATAATACGGCAATGTTAAGTGTTAAACATTAGTTAAAATGATACCGATTTATAATGTGGATAACAAACAAAGGTAAACCTTGTTTGTAGTCATAGC
>CALVVH010000063.1 GCA_944363805.1 uncultured Bacilli bacterium | reverse complement strand
AAACTGTTAAAGCAAAACGAAAGAATAATATTAAAGATTTGATACAGGCCTTGGAGTTAAGTTTGAAAAATGTTTGAGGATAAAAATATAAAACCGATGCTGCTTGCAGAGATACCTTTTTATTTTGAAAGTAAATATTTATATGAAATCAAGTTTGATGGAATAAGAGCTTTTGTTTATGTAAGTAAAAAGAAAATAAGGATTAGAACAAGAAATAATGTCGATGTAACTCATTTATTTCCGGAATTACATGATATTAAGAATATTGTGGGAAAAGACTCTTGCATTTTCGATGGAGAAATAGTTTTATTTGCTAAGGGAAAGCCATCTTTTAGTAGTTTACAAAAAAGGCTTAGAATAAAGAGTACAGAAAGAATTAAAGACGCAAGTTTAGATAATTCAGTTCAGTATGTAGTATTTGATGTTATTTATCAAAATAAGGATTTAACTAATAAAACTTTGGTAGAGAGAAAGAAAATTTTAGATAAATATAAAGATACAGATTGTTTTGTTAAATCCAAAGTTTATAGTGATGGGAAAAAGTTATTTGCATCGGTTAAAAAACTGGGACTTGAAGGAATTGTTGCTAAGGAAAAGACAAGTAAGTATTATGTTAATAAAAGAAGTAATGTGTGGATTAAACTAAAAAATTATCAAACTGATGAGTTTTATATTGGAGGATATGTAAAAAACAGTACAAGTTATAGTTTATTACTGGGGGAAAAGAAAAATAGTAAACTATATTATGTTGGTAAGCTAAAAGTTAGTAACAATAAAGATATAACTAAAAAGGTGTTGGCTAAGAAAAAAAGAAGTAATCCATTTTGTAATTATGGAGATGATGGAATATTTATTGAGCCAAATATTAAAATAACGATCAATTATTTAGAGAAAACTAAAAGCAATATGTTAAGACATCCTTTTTTGTAAGTTGTTTTTTTTAATTAATTTTGGTTTAATATTTATGTGATAAATTATGATTTTATTTGTAAGTGGTAGAACAGATATAGTGGCTTTTTATAGCAAGTGGTTTATAAAAAGATGGGAAGCAGGGTTCGTCGATGTTAGGAATCCTTTTAATCCTAAGCTAGTAAGTCGCATTAATTTTAGTAATGTCGATATGCTTTTCTTTTGTACTAAAAATCCTTTGCCAATTATTCCTTATTTATCTATGTTTGATAAGCCAATATTATTTCATGTAACACTTACGCCTTATAAAAAAGATATTGAACCTAATGTAATTGATAAAAGTAAGGTTATTGATGGAATAAAAGAAATATCTAAGATTATTGGTAGTGATAATGTAGTTGTCAGGTATGATCCAATTTTTATAAACGATGTTTATACCACGGAATATCATAAAAGAGCATTCAAAAGAATGTGTGAACTACTTAATGGTTATGTAAATAGAATTATTGTTTCTTTTTTAGATGATTATAAAAATGTACAGAAGAATATGGGATATTTAAAGCCAAAATATTTTACTGAAGAAATGTATAAGGAAATTGGAGAGTCTTTTAGTAAGTATGCCCAGGATAATGGAATGACTGTGCAAACTTGTTTTGAAAACCGTAATTTAGTGGAATATGGTTTTGTCAAAGGTGATTGTCTTTCTAAAGAATTAGCCTTAAAAATGACGGGTAAGAAATATCCTAAGCAAACAATGCGCAAAGGAAATAAATGTGAATGTGTCCAAATGGTTGATATTGGGGTGTATAATACTTGTAAACATATGTGTAAATATTGTTATGCTAATTATATGGAAGATTTAGTTAATAGTAATTATTTAAAACATGATGATAATTCGTCTTTGCTTATTGGTAAATTGGAAAGTGATGATATAATAAAGGAGAGATTGAAGTAGTATGTTTAGGCAATGACCATTATGTATTAGTTAATATAGTTGATACAGGTGGCAAGGGTATGTATAATAAATATTAAGATACATAAAAACTTCTATTTTACTTAAACTAAAAATAGAGGTTTTATTATGGCAAAAAAGTTAGAAGAATATAATAAAAAAAGAAATTTTGATAAGACACATGAACCAAGGGGAAGAAAAGAGAAAAGTAGTAGGAAACTTAGATTTGTGGTGCAACATCATATAGCACGGAAAGACCATTACGATTTAAGATTAGAATGGGATGGAGTTTTGAAAAGTTGGGCAGTTCCAAAAGGTCCATCTTATAATCCAAAAGATAAAAGACTGGCAGTAATGGTGGAAGATCATCCTATCAGTTATAAAAATTTTGAAGGTATTATTCCTAATGGTGAATATGGGGCTGGAACAGTAATGCTTTGGGATTATGGAACATGGGAAGTATTGGATGGAAAGAAACCAAATTTTAAGAAAGGAATAATTAAATTTAAACTTTATGGAAAAAGATTGAAGGGATTATGGACTTTAGTATTGATGGATGAAGATAATTGGTTATTAATTAAAGATGAAGATGAATTTTATTTATATAATGATATTTTAGAATTTAATACGAGTGTTAAAACCGGAAGAACAATGGCAGAAATTGCAGGCGAGAAAACGACGATAGAATTAACTAATCCAGATAAAGTTATTTTTAAGAATCCAAAAGTTACTAAGAAAGATATTTTTAATTATTATGAAAAGGTGGCTGAAAGAATGCTTCCCTTTATAAAAAATAGACTTATTAGTACTATAAGACTTCCAGATGGTGTTGGAGGTACACCATTTTATAAGAAACATTTTGAAAATATAGATAATTATTTAGGGGTAAAAAAACTAAAAAGTAAGGATGATGCTAGAAATGATTACTATTATATTAAAGATATAAATGGGATAATGCAAGAAGTACAAATGAATAGTTATGAGTTTCATATATGGGGGAGTAAAGTAGATGATGTTAATCATGCGGATATTTTAGTTTTTGATTTGGATCCTGATGAGAATTTAAGTTTAAGTAAACTGCGAGAAGGAGTAAAAGATTTAAAGAAAATATTAGATGATTACAATTTGGAATCATTTTTGAAAACGAGTGGAGGAAAAGGGTATCATATAGTGGTCCCTTTAAGAAATAAGACTACGTGGAAAAATGCTCGAAGTATTGCTAGGAATATTGCTAAATTAATGGAGGCTACTTGGACAGATAAATATACAAGTAATATGAAAAAAAGCAAAAGAAAAGGTAAAATATTTATCGATTGGGTTAGGAATATAAAGGGGGCTACAAGTGTTGCTCCATATTCAATAAGGCTTAGAAAGAAAGCGACAGTTTCGATGCCTATTAAGTGGAGCGAACTAGATAAAATAAAGCCTGATGAAATAACAATAGCAATAGCAATTAAAAGGTTAAAAAGAAAAGATCCATGGGTAAATTTTTTTGTCTAATACGTAAAAAAAACAAGTAAAGTAACTCTAATTTTATTATTTTTCTTGTTTTTGAATAGTTTTTTTGTTATTATTTTCGTATGAGATGGAGAAGTATATGAATGATTTCGATATTAAATATGAAATATTAGATTATGACAAGTATAATAAAAGAATAGTTGAAGCTTGCAATAATCCAGAGAATAAATTTCCTATTGTAAAGCAAACAGATTTAGGGCAAAGTAAATGTGGTTTTGCTATTGAACATTATACTATTGGAAATGGACCAAAACATATAGTTTATATGGGAGGAGCCCATGGAAATGAAATAATTGGAGTTGATTATGTAACTCAGCTTATGACAAATATAGCTTTAGGTAAAGGGACTTTTGCAGATTTTGATCCAAATGAATTTACGATTGATTTTATTCCTTGTCAAAATCCTGAAGGGTATTTTACTACAACGTATGCTCTTAATTCAGTAATGAAAGATATGAATCCAGAGGGAATTGAAGCATTTAGTAAAAGATATTATCAAGCTTATAGGCAAGATGATATAAATTCTTTAGCGGTTAATGCTTGTATAAGAACCGTATGTGATGAAAATGGTTTAAGCGAAGTTAAAGAAAAACTTGTAAAATTATTTTGGAAAAGCAAGGTAAATAAATCATTTACTGTTGATGATGTTGTAAATTTTTTAGTAGCAAATGCAAATCTTGATAATGATATTGTTTCTAAACGAGTTGTAGAAATTTGGGAACAAAGAAAACTGGATCCAGAAATGATTGTTCCAGGAGAAAAATTTCATCATAAAATCTTTAATTCTGTAACTCTTGATTGTATACCAGAAATAGATGAAAAACACAAAAAGTTAAAAGAATCTTTAAAAGAATTATATAAAAATGGAGATTTTCCATTGGCGACTTTAGCAAACTTTTTTGCAAATGGGTCTGGTGTTAATTTAAATGATAATAATGAATATTATTTTGAAGAACAAAAGAGTCAGCTTGCTGCTGAAGGAATAGTATATGCTAATTTAAGAGATAATAATTTAGCTAAAACAATACCTGGACCTATTGGGACTTCTAGTATTGATTTAAATGGGGAATTTGTATGTGAACCAGAGAATCATGCTTTATATAATTTTTTAGCTAAACAAGATGAGATGAATCAAAATTATGCTTTTGTAAATTGTCATGGTACCGGTGGATTATTTTATTTGTATCCAGTAGCTGCTGATGATTTAGAGCAAGCTCATGATACTGGTGTAGAGAGAAATTTTACTTTTTATATAAATAATAGAATTGCAACTGAATATGTTAAAGAAACTGGTAGGGCATATGAAGATTTAAAGGGAACATATGATCCTTATAAACAAATGGGATATCCAGATAAGGTTATTGGTGTAGGAGATGTTTTAAGAAAGAAGTATATCGCATCTTTCTTGCTTGAGTTATCAAAGGCTGGTGGAAATCCAATTGCGCCATATTGTGATTACAAAGGAAATTATGTTCCGACAATGGTAGCAAATATGCGTGCTTGTTCAAGAATGATGCAAACTATTAGAGAACTAGATTATTTATATGATACAAATTATACGATGCATTATGAAAATGGTAGAGTAGTATATGGTACTATTTCAAGAAGATAATTAAAGCAAAATAAAAACTAATGTTTTGGTAGGCACTAGTTTTTGTTGTTAAATTATTTAACTTCGATGTATTTTTTGTTTTTATCTTCATCGATTTTATCTACAGTAATTGTAAGAATACCATCTTTAAATTCTGCAGCTATTGAATCTTCATCAATATCTTCTAGATGGAAGCTTCTTTCAATCTTGCCATATATCTTTCTTTCACGATGAAGATATTTTTTGTTTTCTTCTTCTTTTTGTTCTTTTTCAGCACGAATAACAATATTTCCTTT
>CALVVH010000062.1 GCA_944363805.1 uncultured Bacilli bacterium | reverse complement strand
CCCAAATCTAAAGAAATGGTCGACGAATTATTTAAAATAGCTGATAATAAAATAAAAGAAATTCAAATTTTAAAAGGCTTACTTAATACAGTTTCCCCAGAAGAAACTAAACTAATTAAAGCATTGATTCATTCTAATCAAGTTATAATCGAAGACTTAATGCGTGAATCCGAATTCATGATTCCGGAAAGTCCAAAGTCTCATGGATTACTAGTACGATTATCCCAAAATACTGAAGTTCAAGACATTGCCAATAAACTGTTAGAAAAAATTGAAGTAAACGAATAGTTACTTGCCAACTACTTTAAAAAGTTGGCATTTTTGTTATAATAAAATTACCTGAGGTGATTTTAATGCGTGGTCAAAAGTTTGAATTTACTTTAGAACAAGAAAAATATATTGTTGATAACTGGGGGAAAGTTTCTGCTCATAGTATGAAAAATATGTTTGGTTGCTCCTGGGAAGCTGTAGTAAATGTTGCCCAAAAATATAACTTAGACCCACCAAAATCTAATAAATGGACAGAAGAAGAAAATGAATTGTTAAAAAAACTAGCACTATCCACCCACTATGAAGATATTGCTACTATCATGCAAAAAAGCCCCAACGCCATATATCTACGAGCAAAAAGACTAGGTATTACTTTAATACAAGATAGAAGAACTTGGACTAGCGAAGAAGAGGAATACTTAATCGAAAAGTGGGGGAGCGATTCAATTGAAAAAATTGCCAAAAAAATGCAAAGAAGCGTATATTCCATAAGAGTTAAAGCAACTAGATTAGGATTAGGTCATATGTGTAAAGCTAATACTGAACAACTTACAGTTGCAGATATATCTTATTACCTTGGAGTAAGTCACGATAAAGTTACTGAAACTTGGAAAAGTTATGGACTTAAATTAAAAAAGAAAAAAGTAACAAAAAAGTATTCTTATTATTGTATTAGTATTGAAGATTTAATGGAGTTTTTAAAAGATCACCAAGATTTATGGAATGCTAATTATTTAGATTTAAATATTTTTGGCATTGAACCTGATTGGTTAACTGAAAAAAGAAGAGAAGATTCTCTAAATCCTCCGATAGAACACCATACATGGACTAGTGATGAAATAAAACTAGCAACTGATTTATTAAAAATAGGTTATGATTATGAATTGATAGCAGAGCGTTTGCATCGTACTCCAGTTGCAGTTGCCTATAAATTAAGAAGTCTTGGATATAGTTATCGTTTATCAAAATATTGGAAAGGAAAAGAAATAAAATATTTAAAAGAACATTACGATGATATGACTAATGAAGAAATTGGTGAGTATCTAAACCGTACTCCTAAAGCAATCGGGGCTAAAGCTGAA
This sequence comes from uncultured Bacilli bacterium, assembly GCA_944363805.1. The sequence continues at coordinate 3,940 of CALVVH010000062.1, read as the reverse complement.
GAACTAGGAGTAAGTAAACTGACAAGAAAGAAAAAAAGACAAAGTTAATATTTTAAACTATCTAAAAATAAGGTATAATCATATTAAGGAGAGTAGGAAATATGAGTATATTAAAAGTTCAAAATTTAACTAAAACTTATGGTAAAGGAGAAACACTAGTTAGCGCTGTTAATGACGTTTCATTTACAGTAGAAAAACAAGAGTTTATTGCTATACTTGGTGCATCTGGTAGTGGTAAGTCAACTCTTTTACACATGATTGGTGGAGTAGACACTCCAACTAGTGGCAAAGTATTTATTAATGATAATGACATTTACTCTTTAAATGATGAAAAACTATCTCATTTAAGAAGAACAGAAGTAAGTATTATTTATCAGTTTTACAATCTTATTTCCACCCTTAATGTCAAAGAAAACATAACCTTGCCACTAGACCTTGACAAGCAAAATATTGATGAAGAGTATTTAAACAAGATAATAAAATTATTAAAACTAGAAGATCGTCTTAAACATTTACCAAATGAATTATCCGGAGGTGAACAACAAAGAGTATCTATTGGTAGAGCCCTTATAACTAAACCAAGTATAATTCTTGCTGATGAACCCACAGGAAATTTAGATAGTAAAAATAGTCTTGAAGTAATGGAGTTACTTAAAAGTGCTAATGAATTATTTAATCAAACAATAATCATGGTAACACATGATGAAAAACTTGCCAAATATGCTAATAGAATCATCATCATTGCTGATGGCAAAATAGTTAGTGATAAGGTGCAAAATGAAGACATTAAGTAAACTTACATATCGTTACCTAAAACTTAATAAGAAAAAATCTCTAATTACAATCATTAGTATTATTTTAATAACAACATTAATATTTTCTGTTGGCCTTGGTGCATCAACAGTCAGGAAAAGTGCTGTAGATAGTATAGTTGAAGATGAAGGTCCTCATCACATCGAATTATATGATTTAGACTTTTCTGTCCTTGATAAAATAAATAATAATTCTGACATTAAAGAAGTAGGAATAATCCAAACTATTAATTCAATAGAGCAAGATAGTTATAGGATAGATTTTATCAATGTTACTGATAATTTGGAAAAATACTTTCAAAATCTTCAAGGTCAGTTTCCAAAAAATAATACAGAAATTATTATATCGACTAAACTTGCCAAAAAGGGGAATCTCAAAATTGGCAGTACAATTGACAATAAAAAAGTTGTTGGAGTTTTCGATTATACACCGATAAATAATGATTCCTACAATGATTTAAAAACATATTATGCTTATACTACAGATTCATTTAGAAAAAACGATTTAACTAGATTTTTAGTAACATTTAAATCAGTACGACATGCCTATGATAAAATCGCTATTTTAGCTCAAGATTTAAATTTAGAAAGGCATATTGCTTATGGAAATATATATTATGATAACGCAATCATCAATACTGAATTGTTAAATATTAATGGTGAGTATTATTTACTTGGAACTACTCTTGGAATTTATGCTATATTTTCTTTAGTTTTAATTGTTATCAGTGTATTTTGTATTCTGATTGTTCGCAATTCCTTTACTATAAGTCTATCAGAACGAAAAAAACAGTTCGGAGCTTTAAGAAGTATTGGGGCTAGTAAAAAACAAATATTTAAAATGGTTATGATTGAAGCCAGTATGATAAGTTTAATTGCTATTCCAATAGGTATCATTTTAAGCTTAGGTTTAGTTTCAACAATTCTTGCCATATTTAATAAAATACTTGAAGGTATATCTACACCATATCAGCTATATCTATATCCAGAATTTATAGTTATATCTCTAATATTTATTATAATTACAATTTATGGTTCTGCTTTTTATCCAGCCATAAAAGCTAGTCAAGTTACCCCGATGGAAGCGATACGTGGTAATGATGTCTATAAATTAAAAAAGAGTAAGGAAAATTATCCTTTAATAGAAAAAATATTTGGCCCTGAAGGCGAAGTGGCTTACAAAAACATGAAAAGAAATCGCCGTAAATTTACATCTAGTATAATATCATCTTGCATATCGATTGTTTTGTTTATAACATTTGCTACAATCTTGAATTATGCTTTGATTAATTATACTTCTTACGAAGAAAATGATTTTGATATTAACATTTATATTGATAAAAAAGCCGAGCAAGTAATAGAAAAAATATCTAACATTTCAAATATTACCAATTTTGTTAAGTACGATACCTTATACTTGTCAATTAAAAATAGTGAATTATTTACTAATGAGTACATTGATAGAAATTTAACAGATTCAACTGGTAGTTATTCTATTATCTACTTAGTTGGTCTAGATAATTCTATATATCAAGATTATTTAAAAAACATTAAAGCTCCAAAAGATACTTATGGTGTTATTATAAATAATGCTTATTACAGAGATAGAGAAACTAGAGAAGAAATTCGTTATGATATATTCCAAAAAAATTCAGATATTTATCTTGAATTATACGACATACAAAGTGAAGAAGTTTATAAAACCATTGATAATTTATATTTAAGTACAGAATTTGATTATTTTTCTTTAAGTTCAATACCGTTAATTGTAAATCTCGATACTTTCAATGAATATCAAGATCAAGAACGTGATGAAATAATTCTAGGTATTAATACCAACGATCCAATTGCTTTTGATAATGATATGCAAGAATTAATTGATGAAAATCCTAACATAGAAATAAATTATAATAATTATGCTTTGTATGATTATGAAACACAAAGATTAATTTTATCTTTAAAATTTATTCTATATGTTATTTTATTTTTCATATCTTTGATAAGTATTATGACAATATTTAGTTCAATTAATGCCAATATAGAAACTCGAGAAAAAGAATTTTCTGTATTGAGAAGTATTGGTATGAGTAAAGAAGGGCTAAATAAGATGTTGGTCTTAGAAGGTATCTTTTTAGGTTTAAAAATATTATTATTTGCAATTATGATATCGATGATAATCATTTGGTTTATAAGAGATGCATTAAAGTTAATGCATCTACTTGAAAAGTCTACAATAATCCCTTATCCAACTAAGTATTTAATATTTGCCATAGTATTTGTTCTAGTATTAATATTCTTTGTAACAATGTATAGCATGCATAAAATAAAAAAGAAGAATATTGTCGATTCTATTAAAAATGATAATATTTAAAAATGGCATTCTAGCCATTTTTTTCTCTATAAATTTAATAATATATTATGCTATAATTAATTATAGGAAGGAAGTGTCTACTGATGCTAGAAGAATCAATAAAAGATTTTTTTGAAAATTTAGATTTTGCTGAAATGAGTTATTTTTATCATATAACTGGAGCTGGAAATGGTGAAAAATAAATGAGGAAGGATTACTTATGGCTGATCCTCATTTGTGGAGTACTACCATTGAAATAACTCCGGAAATGATCATCGATCCTTATAAATTTGTAAGTGAAGAAAAAGGAAATAACCTTAGACAAACTGACGAAATGGTTTTAATTGGTTGTCCTAAAGAAGATGTAGAATATTTAGTAGCTCCCAATGAATCTCTATCATGGAATGCCGAAGAAAAAGCTGATTATGTAATTCCTCGCGATTATATTATTGGCTATATCGATATGCGCAATGCTGACGAAGAATTTTTTATAACTTTAAATTCCAATTACTTTAACTATGGAGGACGCTAGTGAAAATATTATTTATTTCTGACATCCATGGTATAAGTAAAAATTTAGATAAAATAAAAAAACTAGATGAAAAATATAACTTTGATAAAATAGTGAATCTTGGTGACATGTACTACTGTGGTTTATCCATAAAAGGCATTCTTGAAGTTGACCCCAATTCGGTAAAGGACTTTTTAACAAGTTACCAACATAAACTACTTAGTATCCGTGGAAATTGTGATTCTGAAGTAGATATTGAAAAATCAG
>CALVVH010000061.1 GCA_944363805.1 uncultured Bacilli bacterium | reverse complement strand
ATCCTTGTGTCGCTGGTTCAATTCCCGCTGGAGCCACCAGAAAGATAGATACAAGCCAGAAATGGCTTTTTTTAATGCAACATTTGCGAGGAAAAGGGATATATTAACATAACATATAGTTTTTAATTATGAATTATTTTTAAAATATTTAATTGACTCTCTTCCTTTGATATACTGATTGTTTTAAAGTAACATCATCAACTTTTAATTCGTTTTCTTCGAATAATATAATTTTTTTATCATTTTCAATCTTTTGTTTTGTTTCCAAAAAAGCTAATATAATATTTAATGTTTCTTCACTTATTAATTCTAGCATTTCTCTTCTTTTTATAGCTTGTCTTAATTCTCCTATTTTTTTAATTTCTTTAGCCATAGAAAAATTTCCTGAAAGAAATGCGTATCCACAAGAATATATTATTATTTCTTTAGGAATACAAAGTCTTTCTTCTAAACTATCTTGAGTAGCCAAATTTATTATAGATGAATTATTTGGATCATTAATTGATAATCCTATATAGCAATTTGGCCATGACTTTGATTCGTAGGGAATATCTAAGTAATACTTTTCCCAATTATATATTTCTATTAAATATTTAATCTTTCTTTTCAGTGAATAATCTTGAGTGATACATAACAAGTGCAATAATTTTTCGTAATGGATCATAAGTATGCTACTATCATAAAAATTATATCTTATTGGCCACATGTTTACCTCCTTTCATAAAAAAAATACCACTTAATTAGGCGGTATTTGGTCAGTTACTAAAATTTAATGTTTATTTTTTGGGGGTCAAATGTTTCTTCGATTATTTCAGCATTTAATATTCTTTTTAAATGAAACTGACGCATGTCATCTTTTTCTTCCCAATAAGATGAACACCACCATTCATTTTGGAATAAATATAATGCTAGAGGATATATTGTTCTAATTGAATTGCCATGTTGAATATTATAATATTTTATTTTTAACTTGTAGTTATGCTTTAAAGCTTTGCTAATAGTATTATATACTTTTAATTCATTTTCATCCGCGATTAGTTTAACATTTTTATTGTTCTCTTCTATTATACAATTATTAATTTTGTTGGATAAATTATGAACTTTTTCTATTAAATTAATGTCCTTAATATTTGGGATAACAATTTTTAATAGTTCGATATCATTTTGATTAAAATCAATTTTGGGTAAGTTAACATCTCTTTTTAGAACATAACCACCGTAAGGACCCCGTAATGTTTCAATATAAATTCCTGCTTCTTCAAGAAATAATTTGTATTCACGTATTGTTCTTTCAGAAACTTCTAATTTTTCAGATAATTCTTTTATACTATATTTTCTTCCGTTTTTTAATAAATTAATCATCATGATAAGGTTAGATAATTTGGCCATTAGTAGTCCTCCCCAAAAGTTATAGTAATTGTATCAAAAATATAAATAAGTGTCTATAATGTTTATTTTTATTTAAAAGAAAGTGTAGCAAATTTCCTTGCAACCAATATAATATTTTAGTATAATTGTTTTAGGCCGTAATAGTATAATGGTATTACAAGTCCATGGTAAGGATTAAATCAGTGTTCAATTCACTGTTACGGCACCAGATTGATTAATGCTCGAGTTTTTATTTCTCGAGTTTTATTTTTATTGAATTCTGTGCTATAATAAATCTGCTTTGCGAGGGATAATTATGTATAAATTGGAAATATATGATGATACTACTTTAGAAGGACTTCTAGAGAGTTTTAAAAATTTAAAAGATGCTGGAATTGAGGGATATATAGAAATTGATGGTTTAACTCTTTTTGGAACTGATCCAGAACTTGAAGAAAAATTAACTAATATCTTTCATAATAGAAAAGTAGTTTATTCAACTGATGAAATTTTTGTAGAAGAATTGGATGACGAAAAAGAAAAAAAACTTAAAGAAGCAACTAATCGCATGGTTCAAGGAATAAAATTATCTAATAATGAAGTTTTTAAGTATTATTTGGGTATTTGTTTAAAATATATAAAACCAGAACATCGTGAATCAATTAAAAGGTATTATGTGGAAAGTTATTCTAATGATAAATATAAAAAATTACGCGATATACATTTGTTAGCAAATATATTGTTGATATTAGAATATGGTGATGTTTTTCTAATTCAGGAAAAATTGAATCTTCTTTTTTTGAGTCTATCTAGGGATGATTTAAAAATGATAGATGATTTATTTCTTAGAAGAATTGAGAAGTGTGCTATAAATGGAAATTTAATTAAAGAGTGTTTTTATAGAGATATTTTAGATGATGTTATCAATGAATTTATGGATGATGTTTCTCGTTTAATGCGAACATTAGAGAATAAATAAAATAGCTTTTTGGGATTTGCTGTTTCAAATTATACATTAAAATAATTTTATGGTACAATTAATTGAGGCGATATTTTATGGAAAAGAAAAAATTATTATTGGATTGCGATGAAGTAATTTGTTTTTCGGGATTTTTGGAAGCAGTAAATGAGTTTATGGGGACAAATTATGTAATTGATGATTTTACTGATTATTATATTGATGAAGCAGTAATACCACCGGAAAGAATGGCTGAGTTCAATAAATTTCTTAATGGACGAAATATGTATGAAAATGCTCATATTTTACCTGGAGCAATAGAAACAATAAAAAGATTGAGCGAAGAATATGATATTTATATTTTATCTTCTTGTGTTAATCCATTTGATATTAAAGGTTCTGGCAGGATGTTTGCGGATAAATATAATTTTTTAATAGAAAATTTACCATTTATTAAACCTGGTAATTTTATTTTTACAAGTGCTAAACATTTATTTAAAGCTGATGTTAAAATTGATGATAGATTGCCAAACTTTGAAGGTGATGAAGTAGAAGTAAAAATATTATTCCCTTCTTATCACAATAAAGACATAACTGATGAGGAACTTGCTACTGCTGGGGTAGTTAGAGCTGGTTATGACTGGCAAACAGGTTGGGATAATGTTTTAGAAATATTATTATCTTTAAATGATAATCGCGATGAAAGTTTATCAAGAAGGAGTTTGTGATTTTAGTGAATGATTATCTTAAAATATTTATAGATGCAGAATATCCAGATTTTTTAGATAAATATTTGAAAACAAAAACCATGGAGAGACTAAAATATATTACCCAATTTTGCGGTTGTGATTATACCAAACTTTATAGTCCTTTATTTTTATACACGCGCTTTGATCATAGTTTAGTTGTTGCTCATATGACATGGCATTTTACACACGATAAAGAAGCTACTATTGTGGCACTGTTGCATGATGTTGGAACACCTTGTTTTGCTCATACTATCGATTATGTTTATGGAGATTATATGAATCAAGAATCTTCGGAAAGAAAAATAACTGATATGTTAAAAGATGACAATCAAATCATCAAATATTTAAAAGAAGATGGATTAGAATTAAACAAATTAAATGATTTGGCGAAATATCCAATATTAGAAAATAAGTCACCGCGGCTTTGTTGTGACCGTCTTGATGGAGTATTACATACTTGCTATATTTGGTTACATACTCATACTCTTGTTCAAATAAAAGAAGCGTATGATAATATGTGTGTATTAAATAATGAAGATAGTATTAGAGAAATTGGGTTTAGTAGTATCAATGCGGCTTTGTTGTTTTGCCAAATGGTTAGTGTATATGCTAAAGAATTGCAAGGCAATAAAGATAAATATGTGATGAAGTATATAAGTGAGTTAGTAAAACAAGCTAGTGAAATGGGCTTGATAACTTTAGATGATTTATATAATAAGAAAGAAAGTGAAGTCGTAAAGATATTGCAGAGTAACTTTACATCGTGGTCGCAATTTAACTCTGCCGATGTTTTAGTCTGTACTGATACTGAACCAGATGGCTTTTATATATCTTTTGCAACTAAAAAACGTAATACTATTCCTTTAGTTAAAGATGATAATGTGACCAAGAGAATAACTGATATTTCTGATGTGGCTAAAAGGATTTATGATGAAATTAATCTTTATCATGATAGTAAGTATGCTTTTTTAGAAGGTATTAAAAAAATTACATAAATAATTGACTTTTAAGGTAAACTAACTTATTATTTAGGTGGAGGTAATCTTATGAATAAAAAACAAAAAGTTGAGTTAATAATTGCAGCATTTTTAATTATTTGTGGTAGTTTAGTTCTTATTTTTCCATTGTTTCAATTTGTCAAAGTAAAATTTATTTTTATTTCAGTACTAGCAGTATATGGCTTACTTAATTTAATTAAATTTATTTTGGTTCGTGAGTCGAAAGATTATGAAGGACTATTTACAACTTTGGCATCGATTGTTGCATTAATTGTAGTATGTTTCTTAGATGTTGACAATGTGCCATGGTATTTGGCTTTATCATTATTTATTTGGATAATATTTATGTCTTTAATTAAGTTGAAAAAGGCCGACTATTACAATGATCGTAAGAATAAGATATGGATTTTAGAAATAGTAACTCTTATATTATTTATACTAAGCGGTTTGTTAACAACTATTAATTTATATTATGAAAATGATATTCAAGTTTTAGTGTTAGGATATTTTTATTTGATTCATGGAATATTGGAACTTGTAGATCCACTTACAATTTATTTAACAGGGAAGCAATAGTCTTCCTTTTTTTGTGATATTTTTTCTTTCTATTTAATATAATTGGATAGAAAGAGAGGATGTTATAATGGAAATTCTAAAGGTTTCATCAAAATCTAATCCAAGTAAAGTTGCGGGGGCAATTGCTAATATTTATCGCGAGAAAAAAATGGTAGAAATTCAGACTGTCGGTGCTGGTTCACTTAATCAAGCGATTAAAGCGATTGCAATATGTCGGGGATTTGTTGCTCCGACGGGAGATAACTTAGTAGTCATTCCGGCGTTTAATGATATAGTAATAAATGGAGAACAAAAGACTGCTATTAAATTAATTGTCGAAAATAAGTAAAATGCAATTTAAATTATTGCATTTTTTTAATGTCTTTAGTATAATTAAATAGTAATCATTACTAGTTAGAAGGTGTTAATGAAAAGTACAAAACAACGGAATGTTATATTAGATATTATCAATAATAGTTATGATCATTTAGACGCTTATGGAGTTTATGAAGAAGCAAGAAAAAAACTTCCTAACATTAGTTTAGGGACTGTCTATCGAAATTTGAAAGCTTTAGAAGATGCTAATTTAATAGACGTAGTATTTGATGGTGCTGATAAACTTAGATATGATAAAAAAACTTTGCATCAGCATTTCATATGTACTAGATGTCATAAAATTGTTGATATTTATGATTTAAAGTTTGATAAGATTAATGCTTATAAAAATAATATAGTAATGAATTACAAAATAATTTTAGAGGGCATTTGTGAAGAATGTCAAAAGGAGGAGTAGAAAATGGAATTAAAAGGAAGTAGAACTGAAGCTAACTTAATGGCAGCTTTTGCTGGAGAATCCCAAGCAAGAAATAAGTATACTTATTATGCATCAAAAGCAAGAAAAGAAGGTTATGAACAAATAGCAGCAATTTTTGA
>CALVVH010000060.1 GCA_944363805.1 uncultured Bacilli bacterium | reverse complement strand
TTTTTGGCTAAATTAATTTGAAAATTTAGCTTAAATAATTTTCAAATCAGAGTTTTATTACTTTTTATTGGGTAAATAATTAGCTATTTTAAAATAAAAATACTAATCTATAATAATTTAGAAATTAACATATACTAATAAAAAAGGAGTAATTAAATTTAATGGTAAGAAGGTAATATTAGTATTTATTAATGCTTATAATCGTAAAGAGATAAGAAGTAGAAATGGTGAAAGCGAATATAAGATAATAAATGAAATGGGAAGAATGTTAACTGGATATTTAGGGTATATTGAGTTTAATCTTGCAAAATTAAAAGAACTTTGGTATAGTAAAGTTACAATAAGTAAACAAAGCAAAAGATTGTTATATTTACTTATGACTAGGGAAAGTAAAGAAGAAATTCAAAAGTTTATAGAAGGAGATGATATACTTATGCGAGCAGAAGATACAAGAATTGATTTGGAAGAAGGCAAGATATACTTAGATTATGATGTAGAGATGGAAAATGAATTTGTTAAGAATGCAATAAGGGAAGAAGCGTTGGAAGAAGGACAAACTTTAGGACGTGCTAAAGGACGTGCTGAGGGACGTGTTGAAGGACGTGCTGAGGGACGTGTTGAAGGAGAAAAGATTGCTCAAAAAGCAATTGCTACTAAAATGAAGGAAAGCGGAACTCCGATAGATGATATTGTTAAGTGGACGGGTCTTTCACCTAAACAAATAATGATGTTATAATTTTGGGGTTATGAAAATTGAAAAGATTTGTATCGATTTAGAAATATGAAAAAAACTTCACTTAGGAAGTTTTTTCTATTCTACTGATTTTAGAGAATCAATCATATTTATTTTCTTTAATATTATATTGGTTATAGCTTGAACAATGATTGTAAATATAACCATTATTAATAGTGTGTAAATATAGCTTAGATAGTTAATATCTTTTATAAATATTATTTCATCAGTTTCAGCAACCATTAAGACAAAATAGTTTAGAGCAAGGCCAAAGAATATCCCAATGAATATCCCAATTATAGTTAATATTATTGTTTCTCTATAGACATACATGGATATTTCTTTATCGTTAAAGCCTAGGACTTTTAAAGTAGCTATTTCTCTTAATCTTTCGCTAATATTAATGGTTGTAAGATTATATAAAACAGTTATAGCTAAAAATGAAGAAAAGCCAATTATTAGAAAAACAATATTATTCATGCTATCAATGATATCTTGAAGCGTAGATATACTATCTTCAGTATATTGAATATTAGAAAAATAACCGCTATTGATAAGAATATCACCTTTATCAGTTATATTAGTAATAATAGTGTTGTATTCTATTTCACTGAAAGCTAGTTCATAATAATCTTTACTCATGTAAACATAATTGTTGATATAGTTTTTGCTGATAGCTGCTACTTTTAATATGTATATTTCATTATTGCTATCGCGAAGGGTGATTGTGTCTCCAACAGATATATCTAAGATATCGGCGATTTTTTCAGTGATTATAGCACCTTCTGAAGATAAAGTAAGAGGATTATCGTTTTTATCTGTTAGATGAAAATAGTCAGTTATATTGGTATTTTCAAAAGCTAAAGTATAACAATCGACAGTTTTATCGGCGGCTTTAAAGCTTAAAGTTTCCATATGGGTGTATAGAGGATTGTTGATGTCATTTTCTGCTAAGAAATTATCGATTAGAGTATTTTTAGTGTTTACATTTTCATTTAATATGAGCATGGAATCATAAGTTTGAATTTCAGTAAATTGAATATCTAGGATTTTGGAAATGCTGTCTCGGATGCCAAAGCCAGTTAGAAGAAGGGCAGTACAGCCAGAGATACCAATTAAAGTCATGATAATTCTTTTTTTATAACGGAAGAGATTACGAATAGTAACTTTCCAAGAGAAAGATATTCTTTTCCAAATGAAGTTTATCTTTTCTAAGAGAACTTTACGACCGGATTTAGGGGTTTCAGGTCTTAACAAAGTTGCTGGAGCAAGTTTGAAGTTTTTGTTTACAGCATAGATAGTTACTAAAGACATAGTCAAGATACAAACTTCAATGATAGTAATACAAATTGGAATGTTGGCATAAGTCTTGATGCTCGGAATAATAAAGGCGTTGGTATAGACATTATATAAAACACGAGGTATTACGGTATAGCCAATGGAAAGACCTGTGATAATACCAATAAGAGTGGCAATTAAGACATATAAGACATAACTTAAAATGATTTTGGTACGACTTATACCTAAAGAAGTAAAGATACCTATTTCAGTTCGTTCTTCTTCAATCATTCTAGTCATTGTATTAAGGCACATTAGAAAAGCTACAGCAATAAAGAATATAGGAAATACTGCCGCGATAGAATCGACTTTAGTGGCCGACTCTAAAAATGTTGTATAACCAGAGTTATCTTCTCGATCGAATAAGTACCATTCGGGTTTTTCAAGGCTGGCTATTTCAGCTTCAGCATCGGCGATTTCTTGATAACCTTTATTTATTTTATCTTGAAATAAAGCATAATTAGTGTTGTATTCATCCCTAGAAGCATTTAGTTCAGCAAGGGAAGCATCTAACTTAGCTTTATTAGAATTTAGGGTATTTAAAGTATTATTATAAGTTTCATTCCAAGTATTTCTTCCTTCATTTAAAGCTGTATAACCGGTGTTTATTTCATTTAAACTTGATACTAATGTATTTAAATTAGTTAATATATTACTATAATAAATATATTCTGGATTAGTTGGATCTAAAGTACTTAGTAGTTTATTTATTTCAGTTATTTGAGTATTTAAACTATTTAGGGAATCAGTAATACTTGATGTCGGAATATTTAGACTACTTAAAGTAGTATTGATAGTATTTAGACTAGTGTTTAAGGTATTTTCTTGGGTAGCAAATTCAGTTTCAATGGTTTGGCGATTTTGTTCTAATTCAGCATAGCCATTATTTAGCTCAGTATAACCGTTATCGATTTCCCTTTGAGCAGAATTAATTTGGGCAAGGGCATCGGCGAATGTTGCTTCATTTTCGGCTTTTTCTCGGTCGATTTCAGCTCTAGCATCATAGATTTTTTCCATAGCTTCGGTTTTAATTTGTTCATATCTTTTAGTTTCTTGAATGGGAGCTAGAGTTTCTAGTTCATTTAAAAGAGGAGTTATTTGTTCTGCATAGTCATCTTCATAAGAGGTTTTATCTTGTGAATCGGCTGCTATCAAATAGATTTCAGTATAGACATCTAAATTAAAATTATCTTTAGGTATATAGATAACATTATCAAGTTTACCATCAGAAACAGTAGATATACCCAAGTTATTATAAATATACATACTACTTCGGACAGTTCCAACGACTGTAAAAGTATTTCTACTTAGGTAATCGGAATAATTTTCATCTGCAATAGTAATAGTATCTCCGATGTTATATGAGCCATCTAAAACGAGGCATTCTGAGTTATTACTTGGCATATTACCAGATAATAAAGTTACATTGTTAATATTTTCAGTTATTCCATATATTTTGGTTGCATCACCTTCGATAATTGTTTCATAAGAATAGTTTTCTTCGACAATTTCAGCATTTTCTAGTTTTTTAAGTTCATTTAAGTCATCTTCTGTAAGACCCATAGTGCTAACAATTCGATAATCTAGGAGGTTAGTTTCATCATAATATTCATCCATGGTTTTAATCATATCGGATGCAGTTTCACGAACCCCGGCGAAAAAAGCTGATCCTAAAGCTACAATAAATATTAGTGAGATAAAGCGACCTAATTGTTTTTTGATTTTGATAAGGGCATTTTTAAATATTAACATTACCAATCAATCTCCTCAACAGGTTTAGGGTTTTTGTTAGTCTCAATCGACTCAATGGTACCATTTTTAACTTTGATTATTTTATCAGCAATTTCGGAGATGATGGCATTATGAGTAATGATAATGGTAGTGGTTTTAGTTTGATGACAAGTATCTTGTAAAAGTTCAATAATCATTTTACCGGTCTTACTATCTAGGGCTCCGGTAGGTTCATCACAAAGTAATATTTTAGGATTTTTAGCAAGTGCTCTTGCAATAGATACTCTTTGTTGTTCACCACCAGAAAGTTGGGCCGGGAAATGTTCCATTCTACTACCTAGACCAACACTTTTAAGTGTTTCTTTACTATCTCTTGGGTTCTTGCAAATTTGATTGGCCAGTTCGACATTTTCTAAGGCTGTTAGATTACCTACAAGATTATAAAATTGGAAGACAAAACCAATATCGTATCTTCTGTATTTAGTAAGTTCTTTGCGATTATACTTTGATATATCTGTGCCATCAATTATTATACTACCACTAGTTGGAGAATCCATTCCTCCGAGAATATTTAAAATAGTTGTTTTACCAGCTCCAGATGGGCCGAGTATAACAACAAGTTCTCCTTCATCAATCGAAAAACTTACATTTTCAATTGCTTTAATTTTTACTTCACCCATTTGATAAATTTTAGATAAGTTTTTTACATCGATAAAAGCCATATTTATCCCTCGATTCTTATATTTATATTATAACTTAAAAAAACTATAAAATAAATGAATATTTTGTGATAATATTATATTTCAAAAATTACTCTGTAGCGTAATTTTTTCTGATTTTCATCAATTTATTACGCTACAGAGTAATTTTTTTAGAAAAAAGATAAAAAGTTTGATAGAATATTCTTATGAAAAAAGTTTATATTGAAATAACTAATAATTGTAATTTAGATTGTAGTTTTTGTATTAAAAATACTCGTAAGAGTATGTTTATGAGTGAGGATAATTTTAAAATTATTCTAAATAAACTAAAAAATACTACTAATTATTTATATTTTCATGTAATGGGTGAACCATTACTTCATCCATTAATTAATGAATTTATAGATATTGCATCAAACAATAATTACTTTGTTAATATAACTACTAATGGTTATTTAATTAAAAGGATTATTAATAATAAACATATTAGACAAATAAATATATCATTACATAGTTTTGATACTAAATATAATAAATCATTAAATGATTACTTAAATGATATATTTGAAGTAGCAGATATATTAAAAGAATATACTTATATAAATTATCGTATTTGGGTTAATAATCCATATAAGAGTAAAATAATTAAATTACTTGAAGATAAATATAATATTAAAATTACTAAACATACTAAATTAGAACATAATACTTATATTGATTTTGATAGTGAATTTATTTGGCCAGATTTAAACAATAATTACTATAATGAAATAGGTACTTGTTATGCTTTAAGGGATCACTTAGCTATTTTAGTTGATGGTACAGTAGTACCTTGTTGCTTGGATAGTAATGGTATAATAAATTTAGGTAATATACTTACTCAAAATATGGAAGAAATTCAAGATAGTGAAAGATATAAGAATATGTTACAAGGATTTAGAAACAACAAAAAGTGTAAAGAATTATGTAAACATTGTAATTTTATGTAAAGTTAAGAAAATTTTTCAAAACGCTTGACTTTTTTTTTTTTTTTTTTTTTTTTTTTTTTTTTTTTTTTTTTTTTTTTTTTTTTTTTTTTTTTTTTTTTTTTTTTT
>CALVVH010000059.1 GCA_944363805.1 uncultured Bacilli bacterium | reverse complement strand
CGGAAAACGACCATAAGCATAATCTTCAAGCATACTTACTGGAATAGTATTTCCTAAACGATGATTCATTAAGTCTATAACATTATCATCAATTACTTTAATAGTTTCAGAGTAATTTTCTTCTATTTTCAATTCTTCCAATTTATCAATTGCATCATGCATAGCTAATATATTATTATTGATGATATCTTCACCTTTAGTAGCAAAAGCCTTTTTGATACTTTCTTCAACTATTTCTAAAGAGTTTTCTACATTTAACAGTTTTAAAATTAATACTTCCATTATCTTGCTTATTTTACCAGATATATGATTTTTTGAAGCAATATCTTCAGCATTGATAAAATATATTTTTATATTTTTAGTATATAAAATATTCTTTACTTTGTTAGGTAAAAGTTTAAGTAATTCATCTTTATTTTTGATAGTATTAATTAAAAGAATACCGTTTTCTTTAATATTATTTACCATATCAAACATTCTAAAATAAATGTCTTTAGTAACTACTGTTATTTCAGGTTTTGTTACATAGTATGGCTCGTTAATAGCATTATCAGAGTATCTCAAATGAGATACTGTTACTCCTCCACTTTTTTTAGAGTCGTATTCAAAATAGCCTTGAACAAATTTATCTAATGATTCATGAACTATTTTTAATAAATCTTTACTAGCACTGACCATACCATCGGAACCAAAACCATAAATTAATATTTCTTTATGATTATTAACTATGTCAATAGGAACTGGATTTAAGCTTAAATTGGTTACATCATCAATAATGCCAATTGTAAAGTTATGATGAGGATTATCTTCAAGCATTTTATAAATGGCATAAATATCAGCAGGAGTTGTATTTTTACTTGATAAACCATATCTGCCACCATAGATTTTAATATCAGTATCTTTAAGGATGCCACAGACATCTAAGAATAATGGTTCACCAATTGAGCCAATTTCTTTAGTTCGATCTAAAACAGCAATCTTTTTAACACTTTTAGGTAAAACATCTAGAAAGTATTTGGAACTAAATGGGCGATATAAATGTACTTCAATTAAGCCAACATTGCCAAGTTTTTGAACAACTTCTTTGATAGTATCAGTAACACTACCCATGGCAACAATTACGTTTTCAGCATCAGCACTACCATAATAATTAAATGGTTTATAGTTGGTATGCATTATTTCATTTATTTTATTCATGTAGTCATTAACTATATCTGGCATAGCATCATAATATTTATTACGGGCCTCAGTACACCCAAAATAAATATCTTCTGTTTGAGACATACCATATTGATACTTTTTACCGACATTTAAAGTACGATCTTTAAATTTATTAATAGCATCATGGTCTACCAAAGCAAGTAATTTATCTTCAGGGATTTCTTCGATAGTATTATATTCGTGACTTGTTCTAAAACCGTCGAAAAAGTGCAAGAAAGGAAGACTTCCTTTAATTGCTGAAAGATGAGCAACAGCAGCTAAGTTTTGAGCATCAAAGACACTGGTTGAAGCAAGCATACAAAAGCCGGTGGCACGAGTTGCATAAATGTCTTGATGATCACCAAAAATTGATAAGGCATGAGTAGCTAGTGAACGAGATGCTACATGAATTACGCCAGGAAGCATTTCTCCAGCAATTTTATACATGTTAGGAATCATCAAAAGTAAGCCTTGAGAGGCTGTAAATGTTGATGCTAGAGAGCCGGATAGTAAAGCGCCATGCATGGCACCAGCTGCTCCAGCTTCGGACTGCATTTCCACCACCTTAGGTTTAGAACTGAAAATATTTAGAAGATTTGTTCCAGTCAATGTATCGATATTGGCAGCCATTGGGCTCGATGGAGTTATAGGATAAATACTACATACTTCACTAAAATAATAAGCAATCTTACTACATGTAGTATTTCCATCTACTATTTTTTTCATATAATCACATCCTATTAATTTAATTATAAAGCAAAATTGCTTTTTTTTGAAGTTTTATTACTAAAGAAAAAGCAAGTTGTTGACAACTTGCTCATAACTTATATAGTTTATTTTTTAATTTTTTCTTCAATACGAAGTAAACGGTTATATTTAGCTATTCGTTCACCTCGGCACATTGATCCAGTTTTTATAAATGGAATAGACATGCCAACTGCTAAATCAGCAATAAAGGTATCTTCAGTTTCACCACTACGGTGAGAAATAATCGTCTTATAATTGTGTTTTTTAGCTAGCAAAATAGTCTTAGTCATTTCGGTAACAGTACCTATTTGATTAGCTTTAAGAAGAATGGCATTACCTGCATTCATGTCGATACCCTTTTGTAAATACTTTTCGTTAGTTACAAAGTAGTCATCACCAACAAGCATTATTTTATCTCCTACTAAAGCTGTAAATTCTTTTAGAGACTCAAAGTCATCCTCAAAGAATGGATCTTCAATACTCAAAATAGGATATCTTTTTAATAACTCTTGGTAATATTCCATCAATTCTTTACTAGTTAAATTTCTACCATCGATACTATAAGTACCTGTTTTTTTATCGTAAGTTTCACTAGCAGCCACATCTAAAGCAATATAAATATCTTCACCAGGTTTATATCCAGCTTTTTTTATGGCTTCCACGATAAACTCTAAAGCCATAGCATTGTTTTCTAAATTTGGGGCAAATCCACCTTCATCACCAACACCAACGCTAAAGTTGTTTTTTACCAAAAGCGACTTTAACTCATGGAATACTTCGGCACCTGCTCTGATTCTTTCGTGCATTGTTTTAACTACTGGCACAATCATAAATTCTTGAATGTCGATGTTATTTACTGCATGTTTACCACCATTAATGATATTGATCATTGGAATTGGCAATGATACACTTTTATTAGAAACATACTCATACAATTCTTGATTTTCACTAGCAGCTAGACATTTTAAGCAAGCAAGTGATACTCCCAACATTGCATTAGCTCCCAAGTTACTTTTATTTTCTGTACCGTCTAACTCAATCAATATTTTATCAACCCCGGCTTGATCAGCCTTTTGACCTAGAAGAGCTGGTCGGATAATTTCATTAACATTTTTAACAGCATTTAATACACCTTTACCATTGTATCTTTTTGAGTCATTATCTCTTAGCTCTAAAGCTTCTCTACTACCAGTTGATGCACCACTTGGTACACTAGCTGTGCGTGTAATATTATTATCTAAAGTCATATCGACTTCTACGGTAGGATTACCTCTACTATCTAGAATTTCTCTAGCATGTACTTCTTTTATTAACATAAATGTTCACCTTCTTATATAACTAGTATAGCGAAATGCTAAAAATATATCAAGAAAAAAACTGCACTAGGCAGTCAACTTTACCAAAATATATCCATTATTTGTTTAGCTCTCTTTTTAAATAAAATAGTGTCTGATACGTTTAATATTCCAACAATTATCAAGAAAGCTCCAGATAATTGTGTAAGTGTAAAGGATGAGAATGGATTAAATACAACCATTATACCTAATACCACTAAGAAAATTCCTGTTACAAGTGTTACTAACCAAGAATCTTCACTACCTTTTTTTAACCAAATACCATAATTAACTTTAGTTGCACCATTAATAATTATAAATATTCCTAAACATACTGTAACAAATTCCATAACACTATAAGGATAAAGAATAATTACTACTCCTAAAATAGAATAAAGTACTCCGAAAACAATATTCAAAGAATATAGCTTAGCACCATCTCGATGAAAATATTTATATATGGCATTGATACCAAATACTAAAATAATAACTCCGACGATGATACCTACAACTTTATTCGATACTGTTGGTAAAAATATAAGCACTAAACCAACTATGATTGCTAAAATTGAAGTTATCATAGAATAAATAATCATCCTATTATAAACGTTTTCAATACTATTTTTAAATGGAGTTTTTGCCATAACATCACCTATTTATATTATACAGTTTATTAAATATAAGGTCAACGGTTTTAATGGTAAAAATCACATAAATATGGTATAATGTTATCTTGAATTAAGGAGGTGTAATCATGTACATCAAGGAAATCTCATTATCAGAATTTAATATGTTTTCGCAAAACAATGTCATCGGCAATTTTTATCAATCAATTAATTATGCCATGCTCAAGGCTGAAGAAGGTTACGATTATGAGTTTATTGGTTTAGTTGATGGCATAGAAATAAAAGCTGCTGCTTTAATTCTTTATAAAAAACTGGGAGGAAGTTATTATGGATATTCTCCACGAGGTTTTTTAGTTGATTACTCTAATCCATATTTACTTGAAACATTTACAAATTTAATTAAAGAATATTATAAAAAGAAAAATTTTGCTTTTATAAAAATTAATCCAGAAATAGCTATTGGTAAATTAAATAAAAAGACTTTAAACTTTGAATATAATGAAAATTATAATGTTATCAACAATTTAAATAGATGTGGCTATAAGAAATTAAAAAGCAATATGTATTTTGAAGCTCTTTTACCAAGGATTAACGCTATAGTCAATTTATCTGAAATGGATATAAATAAATTTTCTAAAAATACTAGAAATAAAATAAAAAAAGGTCTTAGAAAAGGATTAGTATTAGAAAAAGCTGGACAAGATAAAATTCATATATTATCAGAGTTTTTAAAAGATAATATTACAAAAGATACCTATTATTATAATGATTTATATAATGTTTTTGATAAAACTGGGGATGTCGACTATTTTTTAGTAAAAGTCAATTATAAAAGTTATTTAGTTAATTCACAACATTACTATAATTATGAACAAAATAGAAATAATAATTATAATAATAAAATACTTAAAAATAATAATGCTAATATTATCAATGCTAAGATGAATTCTGATAAAGCACTTCTTACATATAAGAACGATATAGCAGAAGCATCAAAGTATTTAAATACGGAAGTTGATACTTATGTTGCTGGAGCAATAGTAATCAGGTATGATAATAGAATAACTATTCAAATAAGTGGATTTGATAGAGAATTAAAAAGATATGCAGCTAATTATTTTTTGTACTTTGCAATTCTTGCGCATTACCGTGGAGAATACAAATATGCAGATTTGAATGGTATTACTGCTGACTTTGATAAATCAAGTCCATATCATGGTTTAAATAGGTTTAAAATGGGATTTAATCCGGATGTATATGAATATATTGGAGAATTTGATTTAGTTATAAATGAGAATGCTTATAATCACCTACTTAGAAGTGGATTGTTAGCAAAAGAATTGAATAAATAAAGTGACCCCCACGGCTTTAAACCGTGGGGGCTTTTAATTTATCACATTCCTATGATGTATGGATCACTTATCGAACCATCACCATCTATTACATACACATTAGAGTCGAGATACAAGACAGAACGGGCAGAATGGCCAAAATGTACAAGGTTAAGAGAACCTTCTCCTCCTAATCCTCCTGATTTTACTAAGTTAAACACGTTACCATTATTATCATAAATTAATGTTATTGTCCATTCGCTTCCATGTCCTTCTAACCAACTTTGACCAGCACATAGTTCGTTATCATAAGAATCTAGATTAGTTGTTCTTACACAATTATTAGAAAGTGCACTAAAACCATAATCACTTGGATACATTAACCCTATATATCCCATCGTAGTTGTTGGACTCCCACTATATACCATATCTCCTCTTTCATATTCATAAAAGGATTCTGCTGTAGCACTTGAATTTGTATATCCACCCAAATACCATGTGACACTTACCTCTGGACAGTTTTTTATAAAATAAAAATTAGAGGTATTATACCTCCAACCTAAAATTCCTCTTATAATTGATTTTC
>CALVVH010000058.1 GCA_944363805.1 uncultured Bacilli bacterium | reverse complement strand
TATACAGCTTTGGTCGCACTTTTACTCCCAAAAAGTCCCGTATTTACTAGGCTAAATCAAAACTGTCCAGAGTTAAGTTTTAGATGTTTGAAGAAGTGCTTTAGGTAGTTTTTATGATGTATGGATCTACGCTTGTACCTGTACCACTAGAAATTTCCACTGTGGATGCTAGATAAAAGGACGGGCGAACAGCATACGTGACGTTCACATAAGCGTAAGTCACGAAACCACCGAGGCGGGAATTCACAATAACCGCAGAATCGGAAGAGTCCGTATTACGGGAAATTAACCATTCATTAGCACCTAAATATAGCCAATTATCTGTTCCATAATTGTCTTCATATAATGCTGTTGTCCATTTTTCTGGACTTGCTCCATATCCATAATCTGATAAATACATTAATCCTATTTTCATTGTTTCTTCATAGCCACTTTGTGCTGTTCCTACTTCTACATCATAATATTGTTTTGCTGTGTTTGTAATATTATAATCCATCCCCCCCACTTTCCATGTCATTTCTGCCATTAGATTTTGCCAATCTGCTGGTATTGTATTATAGTATGTTTCATTTAATGTTGTATATATATCTGGTTTGGTACTTATATTCCAAGTATTACCTTGCGTATCCCAATCAGCTTCCCATGCATAATCTCCATAACTTGTTGCTTTGATTAATTTTACTTGATTATTGAATACTCCAATTATACGATATTGATTATTTGCATTTTGACAATCTGCTCCGATTGCTCCAAAACATACATAGTTATTTGGATTTGCTCCACTATATCTGTATGAATTATCTTGTGCTCCATTAGCTAAATCAGCATCGTGATAATATAATCCATTATCGCCATCTACACCTGTATATACTTGTGTTGTTATATATTCTGCAAATGTCAAGTCATTTTCTGTTGCTATATTTCCGCTATATACAGTAGAGGTTCTTCCATTACTGTCAGTTACATAAACTTTTATGTAGAAAGTTGTGTTGCTAGTTAATCCGTTAAAAGTATAACTATTGCTACTACTTTGTGCGTATGAACTACCATCATTTCTAGAATAATGATAACTTACTATATTGCCGTCACCTCTACTAGCAGTTACATTGATTGTAATACTATCGGCTGTACTACTTAAAGATACATTACTGATTGTTGGTAATCTATAGGTATCTGTATGCACTGTTGTTGTATAAACATTTGACTCTCTCCCAGCAGTATCTATAGCTTTTACTCTGATTGTATAACTTGTATTTTCATTTAAATTATTAAACACATTACTGGTTTGATATGCTCCGTTATTAATTGAATATTCATATCTGCTTATGGCATTTGTCCCATTAGTACCAGTAGGTGTCAAGGTTATAGAGTTATACGTAGTTGTAGCATTAACACTAGATACAACTGGCAATTGGTATATTTCAGTAGTTACTTTTTCATAGAATTCTGGTGACTCCATATCTTCACTATCTACTACTTTTACTCTTATATCATATTCTGTTGAATCTGTTAAACCATTGAATGTATAAGAATTAGATTCAGACTCTACCCATTCTTCATCATTTATTTTATACATGTATTTAGTAATAGCATTACTTCCAGCAGTGGCATTGGCAGTAACTGTGATACTGTTTAATGTAACACTTGTGCTTATGCTATTAACAACTGAGCCATTATAATTATCTGTAATAGCACTAGTTGTATATATGTTCGATTTTACTTTGTTTTCATCTTCAATATAACTATATATTGTATATTCGGTGTTAGGTTGTAAATTGGAAAACACATAGTTTGCTGAATCACTTTCGATGTATTCGACAGTTTCAGCACTAGCTAAACTGTTAGATAATCTTTTTAATTGTGTGTTTTCTTGATATGCAATTGTCTCATCTGCTTCTTCTATACCGTAATAGTATTTGGTTACACTAGCACTACCGTTAGTTAAATTAAGTATGGCATCGATACTGTTATAGGTTGTTGTAGTTTCAATGCTGTTTATTTCTGTTAGTTCATAGGAACTCATTTGCTCTTGTGTTAGATATAGTTTTCCCGTAAGTGCCTTTCCGGCGTTGGCTGATTGGTCACTATCCAGATTGGCAAAAGTTATTTCAATATTCCAATCTTGAATTGTTTCAACATCAGTGGCTGAGATTTCATAATCAGGAACAAGTAAGAATCCTCCAGTTCTTGTTGTTATATCAAAGCCATCAGCATAATGAACTAAGCCAGTGATATTCTCTACTTCCATACCATTGGGATCTGTTACTTTAAGTAATAATTCGGGAGTTTGATTTTCTGTTGTATACTCAAAATCATTACTTTCAATTATTAAATAAATGTTATATGTAGCTGTTGCACTATTTGTTGCATTATTGGCTCTTAGAATTGCTGTTCCGGTAGTGCTATCGGAAAGACTTGGCATTCCTTCTGCAAAATTCATTTCATTAGCATCGATACTAATTAAATCACCGAATGAAAATGACAAATTATCTGTTGTGCTAGTTATGACATCAACATCAGTGTTGGCTGAACCTCCACCTTGGGCAACAAAGTATGCATAAGTTGCGCTTAATACTACTACAATTAATGTTAACTCCCCAATCCCCATAAAAATAATACTTTTCTTCTTGGACTTCTCCACTTCTTTCACTCCTATTCTATATATGAGAGTATATTTTGTCGAATATCTCCGCATATTATATATAAATTATACTCCGGATATTTCCACATTTCAAGTATTATTTGTGGAAATTTGCGACAATTGTACATGGAGGATAGAAATGATTGGAAAAATTATAAAGACGATGCGTAGAGAAAATAATCTTACACAAGAACAATTGAGCAAAAAAATTTTTATTGGCAGAAGTACTTTAAGTGATTATGAAAGAGAAAAAACTGATATAAACTTTGAAAATATTGAAAAAATTGCCGAAGTATGTAATTATGAAATACTATTTGTAAATAAAAAAGATAATAGTAAAGTATTATCAAGCAAAAATATCGATAGAAAAGAAATATAAAACATCCGAGAACAAATATCTCGGATGTTTTAGTCTTCTCGATCAATGTCTTTAAATAAATCATCATCGAAAAAGTCTTTTAAAGAAATATTTAAGCCATCGCAAATTCTTACTATTGTAAGTAATTTAGGATTAGCTGAGTTGCCATCAATTATGTTTTGTACTGTACTTTGAGTAAGACAACAAATTATGGCTAACCGATTTACAGATATGTTCTTCTCACTACATATCTGTAGTAATTTTTGGGATACCGCATCACTTATTTTCATTTCAACCACTCATTAATATAGTGTATCAATAAGTGGGCAATTATTCCTAACCATATATGGTTAAGTGAAGCTTTAAAAAAAGATGAATTGCGGTTCATCTTTTTTAGTTGTTTTCTTTGAGAATTTCCAAAGCTTTATGCATTCTTAAGTCGTATTCGATGATATCCATAGAACCATAAACTTTGACAAGTTCTTCAACGGATACTCCGAATTGACTAGCCATTTCTTCAGCTCTTGCTTTGATTTCTTCTTCGGTAAATTTAAGATTTTCAGCATCTGCAATACCTTCAATTAAATAACGGTATTGTACTCTTTTTTCGGCTTCTGGTGCCATCATTTTATGTAAAACTTCTTCAGTTGTACCAGTCATTTTGTAATAATCATTGATGTTCATTCCTTGCATTTGAAGTTGACGAGCGTATTCGTCAATCATGCGATGTACTTCATCTTCAATTATTTCTTCGTTGATATCAACTTTCATATTTTTAGCAGCTGCTGCTAAACATTTGTCGATGAATTCATCTTCAGCTTGATGTTCTTTTTGATGTTCAATTTCTGCTTTGATTTTGGATTTTAGTTCAGCTTCAGTCTTAACATCGTCATAACCTAAATCTTTAAAAAAGTCTTCATTGATATCTGGCAATACTCTAGTTTTTACTTCATTTACCTTTACTTTGAAAGTTACATCTTTACCTTTTAAGTCTTCCATATAATTTTCAGGAAACTTAAGTTCCAAAGTCTTTTCTTCTCCAACTTTTAAACCAACAAGGCCTTCTTCAAAACCAGGAATGAATGAATGGCTACCAATTTCAAGTGGGAAGTTTTCTCCTTTACCACCTTCAAGTTCTTTACCATCAACAAAGCCAGTGAAATCGATGACAGCAGTGTCACCTTCAGTAACAACACCATCTTCTTTGACTACAACATCTGCTAAGTGTTCTCTTAAGTGATCGATTTCGTGTTTGATTTCTTCATCACTTACAGTAACTTTTTCTTTTTTAACTTTTAAGTTTTTGTATTCCCCTAAAGTTACTTCTGGTTTAGTTATAATAGTAAATTTAAAGATAACATTAGAATCGCTTATACCAGTTACATCGACTTTTGGTTCAACAACAGGAACTAGTTTGTGTTCATCTAAAGCTTTTTTGTAAGCAACAGAAATGCTAGCATCTACAGCATCCATATATAATGATTCAATGCCAAAATGTTTTAAATAAACATCTTTAGGAGCAGCACCCTTGCGGAAACCGTCGATTTTTGTTTCTTTATTTTTCTTTTTGAATGTCGCATCTAAAGCGCTTTTCCATTCCTTATCTAATTTAATTTCAATTTCATGTACATTTTTTTTCATAAATTAATCCTTCCTTCAAGCAATTATTATTATATTATAAATATTTAAAATTAGCAATTTATTTTGCGAATTTCCCACTATTTATTGCCTCTTTAATGCCATACACCATCGATATACGAGTGGGAACGATATATTTAACTTTAAGGATATCAACTAGTGCTTTAACACAGATACGCATGCCACGAGCTCCTCGCCACCAGCCTTCGTTATTAGTTCTTAAACATATATCATTTAAGGACTTATTATAAAAGAAATCTCTATCTAATTTATCCATCGTGGGAATATCCAACATGTAGGGCTCTAATTCATCACTCCAAAGGGTATTTTTAGCAACGGGATAATTTAATTCCTCATAAAAATAAATATAATCTCCACCAGCCAAAATCAGAACATCTGCGTTATTCTTGGGCTTATTTACTAAACTTTTTGTTTCGGTAATCATTTTATCATATGGGGTTATCACCTTATCGCTTCGCAAATCGGGATAATTATCTGATATGTCCATAGCCCCAAAATTGTAATTGGCAGTTTCAATGATTCGCCCATTATTTGTTATGGCTAGTTCTGTAGAACCACCACCACCAATCATGACAGCCACATTGTTAGGGTAATTTACTTTACTGATTGCTCCATAAACAGTATATTTGTTCTCTTCTTCAGCTGTTACTATATGAAAATCGATTGTTGTCTTATCTTTAAACTCTTGTAACCAAGCATCTTTTTGATTATTAGATAGGCTTCTAAAAATGCTAGTGCCAAAGACATAGATATTATTATTGGGAATTTCGGCAATAAAGTTAAATAATTTTGCTTTATCTTGGGCATTTAGTGTATTATCTTTTTTATAATTATTTTTAAATTCAATAGTTTTAAAGCATAAATTTTTTACTTCAGTAGCATTACATAAATAGGCTTTAGTATTAGTGCTACCTACTTCTACTATAACAAATTCTTCCATATTTATCACCATACTTAGATTATATCATATAAATTAAACACATAGAACAAAAGTCAAACAAGTTTGACTATCCTTGCATCACTACAAGGCATTTCTACTTCATAGAGTCCTTCAGACTCTCCATAGACCAACTTTGGATGGTCGCCACCCTACTTTTTTTGTTCATCTATTTAGATTATAATCTATTTAAATACATTTTTAAACCTTCAAACATTATATTTACACTTGCATTAACATCACGGTCATGTAATGAGCCACACTTAGAAC
>CALVVH010000057.1 GCA_944363805.1 uncultured Bacilli bacterium | reverse complement strand
GACTCAAAGAGTCCTATGAAGTAGAAATGCCTTGTAGTGATGCAAGGATAGTCAAACTTGTTTGACTTTTGTTCTATTTTTTCACCAAAAGTTCTGAATAGCAATATTGCGTAAATATTAAAAATACTTTATACTTATTTATAGTAGGTGGTTGTGTGACAAATAAAAAAATGATTAAAAGAGCCTTTACTTTGCCAGAACTAATAGGTGTTATAGCGATACTTGCTGTTGTGATTAGCATTGCTTTATCACTAGTTATTGGTATTCGTTCAAGTATTCTCGAACAAGATTACAAAAATATCATAGGTTTACTTGAAATTGAGGCAACAAATTATGCTGAGGATACTGGTATAACGACCGTAACTGTGGAAAATTTAATTCAAAATGGTTATGTTATGCCTGATGATGAAACAGATATTTATAATCCAGTCAACAATGAAAGTTTAAACTGTCACCTTATAACTTCCGTGTTCGATAATGGCTCTTATGTTTCAACATTTGGAGAAGACATTGGTCGAGCTGAAAATGGTACGTGTAATTCTTATGTGTCTACTGTCGATTTAGTTATTTGTAAGTATGATGCCAATTTTAATACGTGTGAAATTATCGACTCAACTGCTGAAGATGGTAGTGATATATGGTTTGGTGAAAACATCAATCTTGGTATTAGATATCGTAATGGTGATACTTTAAAAGATGAAAGTCTAACATATTATTGGTCGAGCACTGAAGGTACAACGGGTAGTGACTTTTATATATCTACTAATACAAATTTAATTAGTCAAAGTATCTACACAGCCCGAGTTACTTTTCCTGATAGTACAGTTAGCGAAATTTCTCAAGCGATAAATATCGACTTGCAAGATCCTGTGGTAATTGATTCAACTATTGAAAATATTGATTCAACCTCGACGAATAGTGAATGGTCTCGTGGCAAAAGAGCTATTATAACTGCGAGTGACTATTCTGGTTCTGGAGTTGCAGGCATCTATGCCGGCAATGTTACTGACTGTACCGAGAATTTACCTTATGTTGCTGTCGATGCTAAAAATATGGCCACAATTAATTTGGCAGAAAACTTAAATACTGTTTGTGTTATTGATAAAGCTGGTAATGTGAGTGACTCTAGTTATACTATTAATAATGACCGTGTAGATTCTACCGGAGCTGATTGGATAAATTTGATTTCATCTAATCCTACAACTTATACTCGTTCTTTAAAAATAATAGGTACTGCTCAAGATAGCAAATCTGGTCTTGTAGCTTATCAATTTACAACTTCTAACAATTATAATAATTCCAGTTGGATAAACATTTCTAAAACTAATAATACTATAACGCAAGAAAAAACCATCGATAGTAATGGAATTTATTATTTTTGGGTCAAGGATGAAATCGGCAATATCTCTAGCCAAAGCATCGTTGTAAATAATATTGACCGTGTTATTAATAACATAAATGTTACTAAAAGTACCAATAATTATGTTACTGAATTAACTTTAACAGCGACAGCTACCGATACTCAAGCGGGAATTGTGCGATATGCTTGGAGTAGAAGTGCTAGTCAGCCAACAACGTCTAGCTGGACAAATATTAGCAATACTAGTAGAGTTACTTCTACATATAACGTTAGTCAAAGTACCGGAAATGGTAATTATTATTTCTGGGTTGCTGATGCTGCTGGCAATGTCGATTACTATTCAATTAGTGTCGATGAAATAGTCTGGCAATATTCGGAAACCATTAGAAAATATAGTGAAAGTACCAGTAGTATTAGTGATGATATAAACATTAGTAACATGAAGATGTTTGATTATGCTGTTGTCGACAATGGAAGAATATCAACTGATGTAGTTGGAACAAGAATTTATTATACTGTTCGAGGTGGCGATACACACTGGGATAGTAGATTAGTTGAGCATACAACTCGTGCTGAAGATTATCCAGCTTACAGTTATGAAGGAGACTGTGAAAGTTGGTATTGTGACCGCGGTGGCTATCCTGATGGCCGTGGCTATTGTACCGGGGATAGTTATACTGCTTTAGGCAAAACTTTTACTTCTATATGTACTTGTACTGGGGGAAGATATTCATGTAATAGTGAAGGTGCATCTTCGACATGTCCAGAAGGATATGTAAGACCAAATGGTAGTTGGGGAAAATGTTATTATCGTCCCGATTATAATGGCCAAAGTTGTTCTGGTAATTTGGAAAAATATTCGACAACCCAATGCGAATTTCAATGCGATTGGGATCGGGATTATCCTGCTGAATGCGAAGAATATGAAATTGAATATGAGTGTAACAGAGGAGATTATCTTGATGGCAGATATTGCTATACATGTGACCGTGGCACTTTAAATCGCTATGACATGACATGCACATATAGTGAGTATGAAGACTACACTTATTGGGAATATTATATTACAATTTATTATTATGCATAAGGTTATGCTTGAATAAAAAAAGAAAATCCTTTATACTTAAATAAAGTAGGTGAGTTGAATGGTAAAGAAAAAAGGCTTTACATTAACAGAATTGATTGGAGTTATCGCCGTTTTGGCGATAATTATGAGTATTGCTTTGTCAATGGTTGTGGGAATTCGCAACAACGTTTTGCAAAGAGATTACGAAAATGTCGTTGGCTTGCTAGAAATTGAGGCAGCAAACTATGCCGAAGATACCGGTATAACGACCGTAACTGTAGAAAATTTAATTCAAAATGGTTATGTTATGCCTGATGATGAAACAGATATTTATAATCCAGTCGATAATGAGAGTTTAAATTGTCACCTTATAACTTCTGTGTATGATAATGGTTCTTATGTTTCGACATTTGGGGAAGACATTGGCCGAGATGAAAATGGCACTTGTAATCCTTATGAATCTACTGTCGATTTAGTTATTTGTCAATATGATGAAAACTTCGAAGAATGTAAACCTATCGAATCTAAAGATGCGGATGGCAACGACAAGTGGTTAGGAGAAAATGTCAACCTTGGGGTAATGTATCGTAATGGTGATATCTTAAAGGATGAAACCATAAGTTATTATTGGACTAGCACTGACGGAAATAGTGGTAATAACTATACAATTGCAACAAATGCAACTTTGATAAATCAAAGTATCTATACAGCCAGAGTAACATTTGCTGATAGCACTGTCAATGAAACTTCACAAGCAATAAATATCGACTTGCAAGCGCCAGTAATTGTAGAAACAAGTTTAGAAAATATTGATGATACTCCGACGAATAGTGAGTGGTCGCGAGGCAAAAGAGCTATCATAACTGCGAGTGACTATTCTGGGTCTGGAGTTGCAGGCATCTATGCCGGTAACGCTACAACTTGTAATAAAGACTTAGAATACACTGCAGTTGATGCCACAAATACGGCCACAATTACCTTAGCTGAAAATATCAATACTATTTGTGTTAAAGATAAAGTTGGTAATGTCAGTGGCTCTGATTATAAAATTGATAATGGTAAAGTTGATGCTTCTGGAGCTGATTGGATTAATTTAACTTCCTCAATTCCAACTGCTTACACTAGATCACTTACTCTAACTGGAACAGCTCAAGATAACAAATCCGGTTTAGTTGCTTATCAATTTACAACAACTAATAATTATAACAATTCAGCTTGGTCAAATTTTACTAAGACCAATGATCCTATTAGTAAAACATATAATGTAACAAGTAATGGAACCTATTATTTCTGGGTAAAAGATGAGATTGGCAATGTTTCTAGTAAAAGCATTGTCGTAAATAATATTGACCGTGTTATTAATAGTGTTAATGTAACTAAGAGTACTTCTTCTTATGTCACAAGCCTAACCTTGACTGGAACAGCAACTGATAATCAAGCGGGAATTACAAGATATGCTTGGTCAACTAGTTCAAGCAAACCTAGCAGTGGCTGGCAAACCGTTAGTGCTACTAGAAATCTTTCAGGAAGAACTTATAAAATAAGCAATAATGGAACCTATTATTTCTGGGTTCAAGATGCTGTAGGTAATGTTAGTAGTAAAAGTATAACGGTTACTAATATTGTCAAATTGTACTCAACTAGACAAAATTTATACAGTGAATCACGCCAAAGTATTAGTGATAGTATTCGCATAAGTAACATGAAAATATTTGATCATGCTGAGGTTGATAATGGCCGAGTTACTGCTAGTGCTAGTGGAACTAATGTATACTTTACAGCTAGCGGTGGTAGAACAAATTGGTCAGAAAGGAGGACAACCTGTACCGATGATGCTGAATCCTATAGAGCTGATCTTGTCGAAGGTGGATGCTCTCGGTGGTCATGTAATCGTGGAGGTGAACCAGATGGTGATGGTTACTGCGTAAATGACCAAGGATATTCATTTGATGAAACTGGTAGATCATTCCAATCTATATGTACATGCTCTGGTGGTAGATATTCATGTAATAGTAAAGGAGCTTCCTCAACTTGTCCAGAAGGATACTATCGACCTAGTAATGCTTGGTATGACTGTACTTATCGACCAGATTATAACGGCGATAGATGTTCTTCAGGAGATGGTACCAAATATTCCACCACTAGATGTCAATTTACCTGTGTTTGGGAAGGAGATTACCGTGCAACCTGTAATCGCTATGAAGATGATTACTATGAATGTGACAGGGGAGACTACTTAGAAGGTTCTAGATGTTATTATTGTTATGAAGGAAGTCTTGATAGATGGGATTTAACTTGTTCATATAGCTGTTGGGAAGATTACACTTATTGGGAATACAATGTAACTATTTACTATTATGCATAATGGAGGTAAAATGAAATTCATTAAAGAAAATAAAAAGAAAATAATAATAATTTCGGTAATAGTCCTAGTTCTTATAATCTTGACTATTCTTGTAATATTCTTAATTAACAAAAATCAAGAAGCGGCCCAAAAGAAAGATGAGATGACTGAAAGGGCAAGACAATTAGTTCAAAACGATTATTTATATAGTTATATTTATCAAGGAGACGTTAAAACTTCTGAAGGAGCAATTACCGTTGATGATGTTACGTACTATTATGTAGATGATGAAAAATTAGCTGATATTCATTCCATTGCTGATATTAATAATTTGATAAAAGATACTTATACAGAATTGAAATGGGAAAATTATTTTGAAGAAGTAGACAGTATTAATAAGTATTTTGAAAATGAAAATGGTTTGTATGTTGCCAAAGGTGAAAATACCTGTAATAATATTCGCGATATCAATATTGATGATTTATATATTACCAATGTTCAAGATGATAAAATGATGATTTACTGGGAAAACAATGGAGTATATGCTTATAATGAAGATGGTACATGGCGACTTGGAACAAATAATTTCTATTGTCTTGACGAAAACAATGAATAAGGCATTGACTTAATGCCTTTTTTTATTGTATAATAGCTGTATATCGAGAAAAGGGGACTGGCCTTTGGAACACTATTTTACAAATAATGATAATTTAAAAAGTGAGATACGAGAAATACCATATACAGTTAATAATACAACTTTTACTTTTTTGAGTGACAATGGCGTTTTTGCTAAAAATAAAATAGATTATGCATCAGCTTTTTTGACAACTTTATTTTTAGAACACCATCCCAAATTAGTTGGTTCCAAAATCCTAGATGTTGGTTGTGGCTATGGCTTTATTGGCATTGTTGTCAGTAAATTGACCCATGCAAATGTAGATTTAATAGATATAAATAAAAGAGCACTTCACTTATGTGAACGAAATATAAAGACAAATAAAGTAGAAAATTGTAATGCTTATCTGAGCGATTGCTATGAAAATGTTAAAAATAAGTATGATTATATAATAACCAATCCGCCGATTAGGGCTGGTAAAGAAGTGGTTAACAAGATTTTGCTAGGAGCAAAAGAACATTTGTCGAGTGACAGCGAACTTTGGTGTATTGTTCATAAAGACCAAGGAGCTAAATCGACAAAAAAGACGCTTGAAGAGTGCTATAATGTAGAAGTTGTAGGAAAAAACAAGGGTTTTTACTGCTTCAAAGCAAAAATTTGTTGACAAAATTCTAATTACGATATAGAATTTTAAATTGGTGGCATATTTATTTTTTTAAATAGAAATAGTCTTAAAAAATTGTGTATGGGGTGATATCGTGGCTTATAAAGTAAAAAAATTTGGTGACTATCGTGAAAGAAGAAGTTTTTCGAAAACGAAAAACGTTTTGGAGTTGAATGATTTACTCGAAATTCAAAAGAAGAGCTATCAACAATTTTTGGATGAAGGAATCAAAGAAATATTTGATGATTTATTTCCAGTAGAAAGTTTTACTGGTAATATTTCTTTGGAATTTGGGGATTATTATTTTGATGAACCAAGATATTCTATCAAAGAAGCTAAAGAAAGAATGGTTAACTATGCTGCACCATTGAAGGTTGAAGCGCGTTTGTTCGTGCATGAAACTGGTGAAGTAAAAGAACAAACTATCTT
Organism: uncultured Bacilli bacterium; assembly: GCA_944363805.1. Next base: position 172 of record CALVVH010000057.1, on the reverse strand, counting down.
CTTAGGTGACATGCCATTAATGACTGAAGCAGGAACATTTATCATTAATGGGGCCGAAAGAGTAATTGTTTCCCAACTTGTAAGAAGTCCAAGTGTTTATTTCAAAAAAGAAATTGATAAAAATGGACGTCATATTATAAGTGGAGAATTAATACCTAATAAAGGTACTTGG
>CALVVH010000056.1 GCA_944363805.1 uncultured Bacilli bacterium | reverse complement strand
ATCATGTGTTTGTCTTTCAAATATTAAAAACTCCGCACTACTACTTCTAATCATTAAATCTTTTACCATCATATCATATCATCTCCTCTCTTTACAGAATTATAATAATCTTTAAGCAGAGTTTACCATGCGGTATCAAGCAGTTTATATTTGTCGAATTTTGATTATCCATTTGTATCACTTTCTTAATTTTGTTTTTTTATAGTTTATACTATTTCTTCAGAAGATGTAAATTCTATATATTTTAAAGCACCGCACTTTTTCGGAGGTTCAGGAAAACAAGTTCTTATTATTTTTTTTATCTCCTCAGAACTAATATTCAAACATTTTAACCTTTTTATATATATTTTTAACTGATAATCTAACGCTTCAGTTAATGTTTTATAACAGTAAATCCCTCTGTTATCATAATCAGCCCATTCAAAGTAATTCCAATTATCAGATTCATCTTTATATATCAAGTAACTGTGCATTGGATAACAATTAGTATAATCCAATTGAACCATTTCAAATATTGTTTTAAATTCATAATCGTGATTTTTAAACCAAGAGCGCTCAAATTCAACAGCATCAAAACAATTTCCTACTTTTGTTTTCAGCAATTCAGTGTCACTTTGTAAAACATAATTATCGAACCATAAAGATTCGTAATCAGCTTCTTCGGGAAAATGAATTAAATCTTTATTATCTTTATAGCCATATCTAAAATATTGCACCATAAAAGCTAATAATTCCTCTGGACTATTTATATTATCATATTTGTTTTGCACGTTACCCTCCTGATTGTGTATCAAAATCAGATTTTATTATAGCAAAAAAAAATAAAATTAACTACATATTTATAGTTAATTTTATATAATTAGACATTTTATATAATAAAATTTAGCACATTGACTTCTCATTTTTTAATCTATGAGACCAAAATCACTAAACGGCCATAGCCTAAATACTGCTTCTCCCATTATTTCAGATTTTTTTATTGGGCCAAAATATCTTGAATCTTTACTTATAAGACGATTATCACCCAAGATAAAATATTCATCTTCCCCCAGTGTGGTCTTTTCGTAATCACTCGTATCACCATAGGCATATTCATCAGGCATTTCAACATTATCAATATAAATTTTATTATCTTTTATTTCGATGGTTTCACCGGGTAAGCCTATTATTCTTTTGACAATTATTTCATTGTCATATTCTTCATCTAATACAACAACATCAAAGCGATCTATCTTAGCCATCTTATATAAAAGCAAAATATCGCCATCATTTAAAGTTTGATTCATGCTAGCACCATCAACCCGAACAGGTGTAATAATATATATTCGAACAATTATAATTAGAATAATAATTGCGATATATGGTATCAATTCTTTAATAATTTTCATTAAATCACCCAATTATCTTTCTTTATTTTTTATACACATTATTATAAACTATTTAGATATATTTTTAAACCCTAAAACATTATATTTATACTTACAATAATTATAAAGCAAAGAAAAAGGAAAGATTTTAATTTCTTTCCTTAACTTTGTATTCTTTACGCATTCCTTTGATAAAGTTAAGTTTTGCTCTTCTAACTTTACCTTTTTTAACAACTGTTATTGAATCAATTGTTGGGGCATTAACTGGGAATATACGAGATACTCCAACAGTACCTGATTTTTTACGAACTGTAAATGTTTCAGATACTCCACCACCACGTTTAGCAATAACTAAACCTTCGAATGATTGGATTCTTTCTTTTTTACCTTCTTTTACCCAAACATCAACTCTAACAGTATCCCCGACACGAAATTCAGGAACATCTTTACGAATGTGTTTTGCATTAATCTTATCTACAAGATTTGCCATACTCTTACCTCCTTATTATTTTTACCTATAATCTTATATTAAATACAGCGGATTATATACTTTTTGGGTCCATTTGATTATATCATAAGATGATAGATTATGCAATTTTTTTTGGAAATATTCTTTATTTTAGAGTTTTTTCAATTATATAACGTGGTCTTCTTTTAGTTTCATTATAAATTTTTCCGATGTATTCGCCGATTATGCCAATAGATATCATTTGAAGACCACCGATAAACCATATAGATATCGTTAAGAATGTCCAGCCAGCAACAGTGTGGCCTAAAATTTTGACTATTAGAGCATACAACATAATAAATATACTGATTATTAAAATTATTATACCAATAGCTAATATCAAACGCAAAGGCTTAACACTAAAGGAAGTTATGCCATCAGCTGCAAATGTGAGCATCTTTTTAAGGGGGTATTTGGAAACACCAGCTTCTCTTTTCCCTCTTTCATAATATACAATACTATTTTGGAAGCCGATTAAAGGGACAATTCCTCGTAAAAATAAATTTACTTCGCGATAATTTTCTAATTCGTCTAAAGCTCTTTTACTCATCAAACGACAATCGGCATGGTTATAAACAATATTGACACCTAAAAAGCGCATCAATTTATAAAATGCTTGAGCAGTCGTTCTTTTAAAGAAAGTATCTTTGGCCCGACTACTTCTAACTCCATAAACTATTTCGTTACCTTTATTATATTCTTCGACCATTTTATCGATTACATTGATATCATCTTGTAAATCAGCATCCATCGATATTACAGCATCGGCACTTTTCTTAGCTTCCATAAGACCTGCAAGCAAAGCAAATTGGTGTCCACGATTGCCACTTAGTTTAACGCCAGTAAATAAATCATCTTCTGAATGCAATTTTTCTATAATGTTCCAAGTAGAATCTTTACTGCCATCATCGACAAACATTACCTTACTTTTTTTATCTATCTTTTTTTCTTTAATTAAATCGTTCATTTTTTGTTTCAATGCTTTGGAAGTACTCATTAGTACTTCTTCTTCGTTATAGCATGGTATTACTAAATATAAAATCATTTCCTACTCCTTTACTTTAAATAAATATCCATAAAAATATTTATCTTCAAATTTTTGATATCGTTTTATAAGCAAATCATAATTTTTAAACAACTCTTCTTCGCGTAATTTTAAACCTTCTTCATCTAACCAAGTATAATAAACTATAAACATTGTTTCTTTATTTTTTATATATTCTTGAAAAGAGTCAACCATATCTGGGAACTTTTCATAACTAATGTTTTGTCTTTCAAAGAAATATGTACTAGGATATAACCCAGCAAGGGTATAAACACCACTATCTAACTTTCCTAAATTGACCATCGTCGGATTTTTGGAAGCAGTTATAACTTGAGCAAATTCATATTGAAAAAAATCCTCGATATCCATTTTAAGATATTCTTTGTAGTTGGCACTATAATAACTATTGAATATGGCTAGTACTAAGACAACACCCAAAATAACATTGCTAATTTTATTGTCTAATTTAATTATGTATTTATCTATTAGATTAAAAATACCAAGTAAACCGAGGCTTATAAAGAACAAAACAAATAATAGATAATAACGATAAAATTTCAAGCCAAAATATACTCCCATAATTGTTAGAAGAATACTTATTATTAATAGCACTTTACATCTAGTTTTAAGATCTAATTTCCAAATTAATATAATAGCTAAAACGAAAATAATTAAACTAGGAATATCATTAGCAAGAGAACTAATAAAGCCCCGAAACATTTGATAAATTCGTGATAGTATACCAACTGTATCTTCACCATAAGCAAACATATTGACATAAAAATAATTATAAAAGAAATCACCGACAGCATTATTTATGGCAAAATATATTAAAAATATAATAAACGGAATAAACATGCCGAGTAATAATACCAAAGGATAAATAATTGCTTTTTTATAATCTTTTTTGAGTAAATAATCGATAAATATTGCTAAAGTAAAAACAAACCAATAACCTAACAAAGTATATTTTATAAGTAGTATTAAACCAGCAATAATACCATTTAAAAGCATTTCTTTTTTATTTAACTCTTTTATTTTGAAATGTCTTATAAAATAATATAAGGTAATAAAGAAAAATGGAGCACAAAATTCCTCGGCAGCTCCTCCATGAGTAAAAGCATTACTTGTTGCAATTAAGCTCATGAAAAGTGGCAGTATTATTAAAGATGATTTGGTACTTAAAAACATCTTAAGAATTTTATATAAGTATATTAAGGCAACTGTCCAAAATAATACTTCTAGTATAAATACACCAACAAATGATTTAAAAGATATTAAAGATGCTACACCATAAATAAAATATAGAAATGGCCCTTTTTGTTCAAATAAATCTTTATATGGAACTATACCATGAAACATAGATTTTCCCATTGTAAAAAAAGCATTAGCATCTACCCAATCATTAAAAGGGTACAAAAAAGAATTTTTAGATGCCAATAGTAATACCCCAAAAGATATTAAAAAAGCATAAAGCCCAATAAATATGTTTTTCCTACTAAAAATTTTTTTCATACTATCAACCACTTGGCAATATTATAGCATCTTTATCATTAATGGTAAACAAGAACAAAAGTCAAAAAAACTATTCCATAAAATCAAAAAAATGAAAAACATATTAAAAGCTTTTCATTTTTGTATTAATTGATTCAAATTAGAATCCTCCACCACTACGGCCTCCCCCACCGAAGCCACCGCCACCAGAGAATCCTCCACCAAAGCCCCCGCCACTACTCATACTCGAAGAAGCATTAGCTCTATTTATTGCCACTTGCGAAGAATTTATTGCTGAATGCATTGATGAAGTTATCAAATTAGCAATATGAATATTGGTAATATAATTCATAGTAAAATAATCGACACTCATATCAGCAGCACTTATCTCCGATATTTTGACATTCATGACTTTTTCTACTTTATCAGCAAGCCCAAACACTGTCGCATAAACCAAATATCTTTCCCACAAAACAATCTCTGGTAATTCCTTAATGCTAAAATTACCAAAATCATTTAAAAACCTTTTGAACGCCATCCACCTAGCATAATGTTCTATACCCTTTTTAGTCTTTTTACTAAATGATATACTATATATCATAAATACTATTGCCAATAAAATAGTGATAATTCCTGGAATAAATTCGATGTTATTATAAGCAATATAACTTACGACCAATACTGAAAATATAAGTAACGTTAATGGAATCCACAAATACTTTTTCTTTTTTTCAAAGAATTCTTGGGCTTCACCATCCTTAATAACCAAACTTTTCCAATTTGTATAAGTATTCATAAATGTTTGACATGTTTTCGTACTACTTGCATATTTCTTCAATGTCGTCGTCGTAAAACTAGCAGTTTCTTTAGCTATATTATTAAATAGGAAATCAACTAAAGCATTTTCCGTATTATTGAGTTTATCTCGAGAAACTAATGTAAATTTATACTCATCTTTTACTTCGGGTATTGCTTCAACTTTAATATTCTTTTTATATACTAAATTCATAATAGAAGCACTAAGAGCATTTTCCGTAATCCCGCGATGTAATAAATAATCGATAACTTCAACATTATAATCCTCAATAAATTCCCGATTATATTTAAGTTTAAATAACGGATTTCTTTCTCTATCATATTTGATATAGATAAACACCCAAGCCCCAACTAAAAGGACATAAAAAGCCACTGTAAACCCAATCGCCGTATTCATCTTTACCCTAATATCTTTTCTTAATGCATTAGCCTCTTCTGCCAACTGAGTTTCCGTATCAATGATATCATCAAATGTCTGATTACTATATTTAGTTACACCAGTTACTAAGTCTTTAGCAAAAGTCAACCTAATATCCAATGTTCCATAACTCTCCAATTTCGAAATAGATGCTAATATAATATTATTCGTACTACTACTAACTTCATTTATTTCCCCTGTCAATGGTCCATGAGCCCAAAACCGGAAATAATCGCTTTCATCCACCCCCGGAAGAGTAACTCGAACATGCAAATCTCCAATAGCATCTGCAAGTTCTCCGCTAAAGAAATTCCAATAAAATTCTGCAAAATCATCGTGCAGTGTAACTAAACCTTCAATTGTATAATCAATGCGAAAAACATAATCACTTCTATTTAAAGGATGATACATTCTAATACTATAACCATCCATTTTATTATCAACACTATATTTTAAATCCTCACCTACATTAGCATAAGTTACTTGTTCAAACGACGTAAATGTCTCTTCCAAAGTTTCAAACGATATTTTACTAGCTCGCAATCCAGAAATTTTTATATCTGTAATATCATCAGCTCGCATTGCACTTTTGCTACTAACATAAGATAAATTCATCTCATAACCATTTAAGGTACCATCAACTAAAAATATTTCCGATACTTTTACATCGCCATTTGTTTGTATATAAGCATCAATATAATATGATTCAATATCATAATCAACATCACTAGCCAAAGTTACGATTGGCAAAATTAAAAATACTAATAAACTAAATATTAACTTTTTCATAATCCACACCCTTATTTTAAAAAAAGACGTTTGCACGTCTTAAAACTTAACTTGAACATTTTCTCTTTCAGCCTCAGCGACTTCAAAGAAAGTTTCTTGTTTAAATTTAAATATGCCAGCAATAATGTTACTTGGAACCATTTCAATTTTATTATTATACATTAATACTGTATCATTATAAAATTGTCTAGCACTAGCAATCTTACTTTCAGTTTCTGTAAGTTCAGTTTGCAAATGTTGGAA
>CALVVH010000055.1 GCA_944363805.1 uncultured Bacilli bacterium | reverse complement strand
AGATTTGCCTGCTTTTTTATAATCATTTATTTTTTCATCTAAAAAATGATTATAGATAAATCTAGTACAGCCGATTGCCTTATTAATTAATTCTTTTTGTGTATTTGTTGGATATAATCTAAAATCATATCCTTTTAATATTGTAAGCATATCATTCCCCCCCTGATTGACAAATCAATCGCATCAAACAAATGTATGCGTGTCAAGTAGTTTTTTTCAAAAAGTATGACTTTCCTATTGTACAAAAGAAAAAAATCCCCAAAGGGATTATTTTACAAAAAATATAATATAACTTAAGAATAAAATATATAAGAGCATAACAATCCAACCATTTATCATATCTCTTCGTTCACTCTTATTTTCAATTCCAAAAGCCATTGAAGCTAAATAACCTCCAATTAAACCTCCAATATGCGCCACATTATCGATTTCAGCAACTGTAAAACCGATGAGCAAGTTAAGTAAAATAATTGGAATAATTTGATTTTTAATAGCTTCACTCAAATATAACCGATAGTGATATCCAAAATACAAAAGCGCTCCCATTAAACCAAACAATGCTCCACTAGCTCCAACTGAAACAACATTGCCACTGCTAAAAACTAAAGAAAGCATATTGCCACTTATTGCACTAATAAGATAGATAAATAAAAACTTCCACTTACCAATAAAGGTTTCTACTTGCGTTCCAAGTATTACTAAAGAATACATATTTACAACTAGATGAATCAACCCAGCATGTAAAAAAGCACTAGTTATAAGTCGCCATATTTCACCCTGTTGTACTAAAAACAACTCATTGCCTCCAAAATAAGCTAAAGAAGCAGCAGTAAAATTCAAAAAATTACCATTGTTTATTCCCAGCACAATATACATTACTACACAAGCAAGGACAATTAACTTAGTAAATATTATCTTTTTAGGAGAAAAAACCTTAGCAAATAACTTATTTTCTTTTTCTGTCTTTTCATTTATATCATTAGTAACATTTATTATTAGTTCTAAACCATCTTTAGATTCAATTAATTCATCTTTCAAGTTAGGAAATATTTCTTGTAATGCTGGATTTTTCTTAACTTCATTTAACGATGATACATTGATTGTCTCTATATTACTAACATCATCATATTTAACCCTATCACTCATATCTAAACAAATATTTAAAGCATTCATTTTCAAAGATAGAGTCTTTCTTTTAATTTGTTTAATAATATGTTGCATCTTAAACATATCAAATTTATATTGTTCTTCATTAATAATTGAATTACAACTTATCCGAATAACTCGATACGGCCCATTCAAATTTTCTAACCAAATCTCATCTTTTACACCCTGTACATGTATCGGAGCATAATTTTCTTTAGTCACAAAATAATGAACCAAACTCATCATTATTTGATCATTTTTACGAATCATTACCGAAGCCATATAACATCTCCTCGCATTTTATTTTACAATAAATCATATATTTAGTAAAGAGGTGAAGCCAATGCTTTTTTTCATATTTTACATTATTTGTATTACTCTATTACTAATTCCCATCTTTAAAGTTCTCAATTATAATCTATTTAATGAAAGTACTCTTTTCTTATTATTAACTAATTACATTTTAAACGTCGGCTGTGCTATTTTCTTCGGTTACTTTTATAATTTACTTTTTAGTTTAATTGCTGTCTCTTTTCTTTTATCCTTTGCTTTTCTTCTAATTAAAGACTTTAAAAGATTATTTGGTTTTTACGATCTAGCCAGTATTCCTTACTTTTTAATGGTTTTCTATTCTTTCGTTTATATTTTAATTAATTTTATCCAAGTTATCTAAAAAGTCTTGAATTTGTTTTGGCAAACTACATCTAAACTCTAAAACTTCGTGGGTAATAGGGTGTTCAAACCGTAAATATTCAGAATGTAAAAATTGTCCAAATTCATCACTTTTTCTATTATTATAAACTGGATCATTATGTACTGGATACCCCACATAAGCCATATGAACTCTAATTTGATGGGTTCTTCCTGTTTCTAAAACTAATCTCACTAATGTATAATTAGCATATTTCTTGATGACATGCAAATGCGTTACTGCCCTTTTGCCCCCTGCTATCACTGCCATCTTTTGATAATTATCACTACTTCTCCCGATTGGTGCATCGATTATTGCTTTATCTTGAGGAAAAACACCATCAAGTAAAGCTACATATTCCCGATGAATTTTCTTGTTTTTAAAATCATCCACCAATAACTCATAACATTTATTATCTTTAGCAACCAACATTAAACCTGAAGTATCCTTATCAAGCCGATGAACTATCCCCGGCCGAAACTCCTCTCCTACATTACTAAGTTTATCGGTATAATACATAAGGCCATTAACTAAGGTATTATCATAATTACCATTTCCGGGATGGACAACTAAACCACTTGGCTTATTGATAACTAACAAATAATCATCTTCATAAACAATATCGAGATTCATTTTTTTAGGAACTACATTCATTTCTTTAATGTATCCTTCTTTAATAGTTATTTTATCTCCTATTTTTACTTTATAACTTCCCTTACATTTACTATTATTAACCAAAATGTATTCATCATCTATCATCTTACTTATAGTTTCTCTACTATAATCTGTAATACTTGCTAAATACTTATCTAATCTTTCATTTGTTCTTTCTGCTACTACTTCCATTTTCTTCACCCTTTATTATTGCTATTATAACTAATATAAAGCCCACCACAATGGCCATATCTGCTAAGTTGAATATTGGAAAATTATAACTTCCCAATAAAATTTTAAAATAATCTATCACATGCCCATAAATAACTCGGTCAACCAAATTACCAATCAAACCACCATAAATTAAAGAAAATGCTATCATATTCCGATAATTTTCTTTAAAACATTTCTGATACTTAAATAAATAAATCAATGCCAAAATACCAATAATCACCAACAAAAAGATTTCACCATCAAACAAACTCCACGCCGCCCCATCATTATATACTTTAGTTAAATAAAAAAAACGGGGAATAATGGTCCTAAGTTCATTTAACAAAAATCCTCGATCGACAACTATTTTAACTATCTGATCGATAACAATTATAAAAAATGCAATAACTAAACTCTTTTTTCTCATGCCCTTACTATACCATAAATTTTACTTATTTACTAGTATTACATCAGCCCCAATCTTAGTTATATCCCCAAAACTAAAACTAATTTCACTATTTTTTAAAACTTTTCGAAATATTTTTCTTTCTTCAGCAATAAAACTGATTATCTTTCCTTCACTATTGACTTCAACATCGACAATTCTCCCCATGTTGGCCCCCGTTTTTACACTGATAATATCTTTATTTTGTAATTCACTTAAATACACATAACCACCCCTAAATTATATGCATTATCTACCTAATTAATTTGCGAACATTCTCAATAGCACTTTTCTCAATTCTTGACACTTGGGCCTGACTAATACCTAATTCCTCAGCAATTTCCATCTGCGTTTTTCCCACAATAAATCGCTCGAGCAATATCGATTTTTCTCTTTCTTTAATCTTTTGTAAGGCTCTCCTTAAAGAAATAAGGGCATCTTTATCACTATTTTTCTCTTTAGTATCAGCAATTTGATCAAACAAATAAATAGTATCTCCTCCATCATTATATATAGGTTCAAATAAACTCGCCGGATCTTTTAAAGCATCCATAGCAAAGGCCACCTGATATTCTTCAATCCCCAAATTATCAGCAATAATACTACTATTTGGTTCCACCCCATATTCCGCTACATATTCATCTTTAAACTTAATAATTTGATACGCTAAATCTTTAATACTACGACTAACCCGTAAAGCTGTATTATCTCGAATATATCTTTTAATCTCCCCAATAATTAAAGGAACTGCATAAGTACTAAGTTTTAAGCCATAAGAAAGATCAAAATTGTCAATTGCCTTAATAAGCCCAATAACTCCTACTTGAAACAAATCATCCAAATTGACATCTCCTCGATTAAAAGAACGTAGTATACTTAAAACTAACTTTAAATTACCACTTACTAATTCTTCTTTAGCATTAATATCCCCATTTTGATATCTCACAAATAATTCAACCATCTCTTCATTAGTAAGTACTTTAATATCACTAGTATTTATTCCCGTTATATCTACTTTATATTTTGCCATTAAAAAAGCTCCTTTCAAAGACTATTTTGTCTAAAAGAAGTTTTTTTTATGCAAATTATTCAATTTTATATTTTTCTTTTAAGATAACTTCAGCCCTTGCCAATATCTCATCATGATACATTTCATAATCATAGCCTCCACTCAAATCCTTAAATATTTCCTCTTCTGTTACTTCTTTGCAATCTTCTAAAACCGTTGCTTGATAATACTCATAACTAAGTAACATCGAATATGCTTCTATTATCGCCTCTTTCCGATAATCTTTTTTCTTCCGCATATTTTTAAACAATCTTTTAAATACTTTAAAATCCCCTTTACTTAAAAGTATTTCATTAGCACTTTCTTTCCTATTTTTAAAACTATCAAGTATATCTTTACTACCATTATAAACCTTTATTATCTCCTGTATATTACATTCTTTAATTATTATTAGTTCTATTAACCAATAATTGTACACTGGCTTTATCGCCAGCCCTTTATAAAATTTATTATATTCTTTTAAATCCTCATCTTTCAATATTATTGTTTCTATATTATCTGTTACTTTTATCATTTGTATGCCTCCATTTACCTATAGTTAATCATATCACATTTTCTCGTATTTTCCCACGTTTTTCAGAAAATAATAATATTAATGAGAAAATAAATGCGGTGATTGTATGAAGTTTGATAGATTAAAAGAAATAAGAGAAGAAAGATTCCTTACGCAAAAAGAAGTCGCAACTATTTTACAAGTTGACCGTTCTACTTATGCTGGCTGGGAAACCGGCAAAGATACGATTCCCCTAAGAAGATTAAATAAACTAAGTGATTATTATAAAGTTAGTATCGATTACATAACAGGTTTGAGTAATAAAATTACAGTTTATCGAGTAATCGATCTTGATGCCAAAGTTATCGGTCAAAATCTTCGTAATCTACGTCTTAGCAAAAAATTGTCGCAAAAAGAAATTTTTGTACCTCTTAATACAACTTCATCAACTTATTCTGCTTATGAAACTGGTAAAGTTTTAATTAAAACTAGTTTCCTATATTCCATTGCTAAAACTTACAATGCTTCTATTGACCTATTACTAGGCAAGAAACTTTTAAGTAAGAAAAATTAATGCATCAATTGGCTTAATTTTCTTACTACTTTTTTTTCTATACGTGAAATATATGATTGACTAATACCTAACATCTCTGCCACTTCTTTTTGGGTATATTCGATAGTGTTATTAAGACCGTACCTCAATGTCATAATTTCTTTATCCCGAGGGCTTAAAGCTTCTATTTCTTTAGCTAACATTTCTTTATCAACTTTGCGTTCATATTCTTTTGGAACTAATTCCGCATCCGTACCTAGAATATCTTCTAAATGTAATTCATTACCTTCACTATCATAATTTAGGGCTTCTTCTAATGAAACTTCACTTCTCTTCCGTTTATTTTTTCGAAGAAACATAAGTATTTCATTACTAATACACCTAGATGCATATGTAGCTAGTTTAATATTTTTATCAATTTTATATGTATTAATTCCTTTAATCAAACCAATTGAACCAATGCTTACTAAATCCTCGATATCATAAGTTGTATTTTCATATCTTTTAGCTAAAAATACTACCAACCTTAAATTGTGTTCGATAAGTTTATTTCGTGCCTCTTCATCCCCTTGCTGGGCTTTAATCAAATACGCCAATTCCTCTTCTTTTTCAAGTGGTGGTGGTAACTTATCAGTTGCCCCCACAAAAAATACTTCATTGTACTTAGCCTTTAAAAACTCAATTAATTTTCTAAACATATATCCTCCATTAATTTATAATTAAGTAAACAATCACTTCCATTTAAATTTATCTTCTCCGGTATTATTCCAACTAGATAATTTTTAAATATTTGATTATTTACTTTTAAATATTTAATAGCAAAACAACTAATTAATCCTTGATATCCTACCGCCTTATATGGTACATAAATTGGACTTCGTATATTAATAAATGGTTCTAATATTTTTTTAGATACCAATATTACATATTTTTTAGTTATTGGATCTTTAAGTTTATTACCAGTATCTAAAAATCCATTACAATTTAAACACTTACCATTCTTAAATATAATACTAACTCGGTAGTTATAATTATATGTACTTTTAAACTTTTTATGTTCTCTTACATACAAAAACAGTATTATGGGAGCAATAATCAAAAGTAGTAAATAATTAATACTCATTCCTTCAAAATAAAACACCATCCCTTCTCTTTTATAACTAAATTCTACATTTAAAAAATACAAGAAGCCTCCGAGTATCACACTCGACATATAAAGATAAATCATATTAGTCCCAAAATATTTAATATTTTTATATCCAAAAGCAATAAGTATCATAAGTACACTAGTAACAATCTTAAGAATAAATAAAACCATTTCTCCACATGGAAGAAATAATATGGCTAGTGATAATGCTCCCAGTATAGCACTAAACACTAATCTTCGAAAATTACTATGCCTTTTTAGAGTTATATCAACAGTCATCAGCAAAAGCAAATCATATATAAAATTAAGCAAGAAAACTAAATCTAAGTATATTTTCATATCAATCACAAAATGATTATACAAAAAAAAGAGCGACTAATTTGTCGTTCTAAGTCGATAGATTAAATTTTTTAAACAATTAACTAATACTACCCCCCTTGATGAATTCCATTATGTGTCCTATCTTTTATAATTGTTTGATTAGTAAAAACATTATTTAAACATCCAGTTCCATTTACATATTTCAGAACTTTCATTAGTTTTATGAAAAAGTTGTGTTAAACATAATGACTGATAAGTAAAAAAGGTGTATAATTAATATAGCCAAACAAAAGATAAAGAAAGGAGATATCCTTAATCAACTAGCCTATCTTTATCTTTGTTTGGCGATAATGGTATATGATTTAGGCTAGTTGGTTAAGGATATTTTTAAATATGAAAATAGAAGAATTGATTCAAGATTTAGATCCAGTAACAATAATTGAGTTTAAAGATTATATAATTGAACATTTAAGTGATTTATGTTCAACTAAAAATTCTAATTCAAAAATAATATATAATTTTAAAACTGAAAAAAAGA
>CALVVH010000054.1 GCA_944363805.1 uncultured Bacilli bacterium | reverse complement strand
GGAGAAGTTGATGATATTGTCTTACTAGATGTTACACCACTTTCACTTGGTATTGAAACACTTGGTAATGTAATGACTGTCTTAATTCCAAGAAATACGACAATTCCAACAAGTAAATCTCAAGTATTTAGTACTGCTGTAGATAATCAACCTGCTGTTGATATTCATGTATTACAAGGTGAAAGACCAATGGCTAGTGATAATAAGACACTTGGAAACTTCCAACTTACAAATATTCCACCAGCAAGACGTGGAGTACCTCAAATCGAAGTTAAATTTGACATCGATGCTAATGGTATAGTTAATGTAACTGCTAAAGATTTAGGTACAAATAAAGAACAATCTATTACAATTACATCATCTACTAACCTTAGTGATGAAGAAATCGATAAGATGGTTAAAGAAGCTGAAGCTAATAAGGAAGCTGATGAAAAACGTAAAGAAGAAGCTGAAATTAGAAATGAAGCAGACTCTAGTGTATTTGCTTGTGAAAAGGCTTTAAATGATCTTGGAGATAAAGTAGATAAAAAAGATAAAGAAAAAGCTGAAGAATTGATTAAAGAAGTTAAGAAAGCTCTTGAAGGTACTGATACTGATGAAATCAAGAAGAAGACTGAAGAATTAAATAAAGTTGCTATGGATTTAGCAGGTAAGGTATATGAACAAGCTGCTAAAGAAGCAAAAGAAAATGAAGCATCTAGTGATAATAATAGTAATGATGATCATGAAAAAGTAGAAGATGCAACTTACGAAGAAAAATAATAGAAATTAGATAATAGGGAAAGAGAGAGCTTAACTCTCTCTTTACTTGGTTAGGAGACACATGAAAAGAGATAGAATAGAAACAATACTTAATGAGCTAACTTCGACTGGGGCTGATTTTGCCGAAATATTCCTAGAAGATAAAACTACCAAAGTATTTAATTACATCGATAAGAGGTTAGATAGTTTAACTATAAATGATACTAATGGTATGGGCTTAAGAATTGCTTTAGATAATCAAGTGTATTATGCGGCTACTAATGATTTTAGTAGTAAAGGTATTAAGGAAGTAATTAATAATTTAACTAAGAATATAGATAATAAAGTAAAGTATAGCAATATTAAGTTAAAAAAATTAAAAAAATATGTAAATGATACGAATACTCATTATACCGATACTGATATTAAAGATAAATTAGCTAGTATAGATGCTAAAGTTTGGCCGAAGGACGAAAGAATAAGTCAAGTAAATATAAGATTTGCTAGTACAATGCAAGATGTTACTATAGCTAATCATACTGGATTGTATAAAAAAGAAAATAGAATTAGAAGTAGAATATTTATTATCATCAATTTTAAAGATGGCGAAAAATTAGCTAATGTATATTATAGTAGGGGATTATCTAGTAGTGCAGATATTCTTGATGGTATCAATTATGATGAAGTAATTAACGAACTTGTTACGGAAGGATTAGATAAATTATATGCTAAGCCTTGTCCTGGAGGAGTTATGCCAGTGGTAATTGGTCCTGGCTTTGGTGGAGTAATATTCCATGAAGCTTGTGGTCATGCAATGGAAGCAACTAGTGTTGCTGATGGAATGTCTGTTTTATCCCATGATTTAAATAAAAAGGTGGCATCTAATATTGTGAATATCGTCGATGATGGAACCCTTGATAAAGAATGGGGAAGCACCAAAATTGATGATGAAGGTTGTGAAACTAAATGCAATATTTTAATTAAAGATGGCGTTTTAGTAGGATACTTGATAGATGAAATCAATAATCGAAAGATGGGCATGCAAGTAACTGGAAGTGGCAGAAGAGAATCATACTTATTTGCTCCAACTTCGAGAATGAATAATACTTATTTACTTCCTGGAACTGATAGATTTGAGGACATGATTAAAAGTATCAAATTAGGACTTTATGCTAAAAGACTTGGTGGTGGTCAAGTAAGTCCAGAGACTGGTGAGTTTAACTTCGGCTGTGATTTAGCCTATATGATTAGAGATGGTAAAATTGCTGAATGTGTAAAATCTGCTAGTCTTATTGGGACAACTAAAGAAATTTTACAAAATGTTGAAATGATTAGTGATGATTTAGCTTTAGGACCTGGTATGTGTGGATCTAATAGTGGAAGTGTTCCAGTCAATGTCGGAGAACCGACGATTAAAGTAAGTAGTATTTTAGTGGGAGGTGAACAAAGTGCAAAATAAACTTATCAACCTTGCTAAAGAAAGAGCTATCGATTTAGAAATAAATGAAAGCAAAACAGAAAGTGTTAATATTGGTGTTTTAAATAAACAAGAAAAACATTATCAAGTAACTAATGTTAAGAGCTATCTTATTAAAGCAATTAAAAATAACAAATGTGTAAAATTAGAAGTTGAAAGTTTAAAGAATCCCGAAAAGATATTAGACAATATTGAAACAATATTAGATATACAGGATAATGATAATAAAAATTATTTAAGTAAAGGCAGTATTAGTAAAATAAATAAAAATAAAGATTTAACTGATTATAAGAAAGTAAGAGAAGATTTAAAAAAAATATATAAGTTAAAAGATAATTATCCTTCTTTAGCAAACTTAGAATTAGAGTATGAATATGCTAATAATTATATAACTATAAAAAATAGTAAAAGTAATCTTAAAAGTAGTGATTATTATCATGTATTTGCTGCAGGTGTTTCAGTTAATGATGGAGAAAAAAGCAAAGCATCTTATATAACTTATTTTGCTAAGAATTATGATTTTGATGGCTTTAAAGAAGAAATTATTACTTCTTTAGAAGGATTAAAGTATAAACTTAATAGTGTCTCTTTAAAAACAGGTAGATATAATATAATTTTAAAAAATAATATTGTAGCAGATATATTGGCTTCTTTTGTATCGATGTTTTATACTAAGAATATTATGCAAAATGAATCAGTATTAGTTGATAAATTTAATAAGAAAGTATTTAGTGATAAACTAAGTATAGTTGAAGAACCATTTAGTGAATATGCTATATATAGGAAGTATTTTGATTCGGAAGGAACGAAAACAACATCTAAAAAAATTATTGATAAAGGAGTATTTGCTCAAAAACTCAATAATATTGAATATGCCATTAAGAGCAAAGAAACTGAAACTGGTAATGCTAGTGGAGTCTTTAATATGCATATAGTAAGTGGTAATAAATCATATGAGGAATTAATTAAAGAATTAAATAATGGCATTATTATTGATGAAGCTATGGGCTTACATTCAGGAATTGATGTTAAAAGTGGTAACATTTCAATTCCAGTTTCTGGTTATTTAGTGGAAAATGGCGTTATTACTAAAGGCTTAGACATGATTGTTTTATCTACTAATATATTTGAATTGTTTTCAAACATTATAAGTGTTGGTAGTGATATGTCACAAAGTAGAATTGATGTATTATCTCCTTCATTATTGTTAAGTAATATTGCTATTGCTGGAGGTGAACAAGATGAATAAAAAAGATTATTATGAAGTACTTGGTGTTAGTAAAACAGCAACTGATGAAGAAATAAAAAGGGCATTTAGAAAACTGGCTAAACAATATCACCCAGATATAAATAAAGAGCCAGGTGCTGAAGAAAAGTTCAAAGAAATTGGGGAAGCTTATGCCATTTTATCGGATCCTGGGAAGAGAAAACAATATGATCAATTTGGTCATGCAGCTTTCCAAAATGGTGGTGCAGGAGCTGGTGGTGGCTTTGCAGGATTCGATGCTGGAGATATCAATTTAGATGATATTTTAAGCGATTTATTCGGAGGTGCTTTCGGTGGCTTTGGTTTTGGAGGAAGTCGTTCTAGAAGCAGCAGTAGTACTAGAGCAAGTCGTGGCAAAGATATAAGAGTAGTACTAAATCTAACTTTTGAAGAAGCAGCATTTGGTTGTGAAAAGGATATTAAATTAGATTTAACGGCAGAATGTTCGCGCTGTCATGGAAAAGGTGGCTTTGGTGAAAAGACTTGTAAGACTTGTGGTGGTGCTGGAAGAGTACTTGAACAACAACAAACAATATTTGGGTACATGCAAACGCAAAAAACTTGTCCGGATTGTCGAGGAGCTGGTAAAAGTTTTGAAACTGTTTGTGATGAATGTCGTGGTAAAGGGGTAGTTTCTAAAACTAAGACACTTACAGTTACTATTCCAGAAGGTGTCGATGAAGGATTCCAACTTCGCCTTAGTGGAAAAGGAAATGCTGGTGTAAATGGAGGATCTAATGGTGATGTATTTATCGAATTTAAGATAAAAGAACATCCATTATTTGAAAGAGATGGTGCTGATATCTATTTAGAAGTACCCGTTACTATTACTGATGCAGCATTGGGATGTAAGAAAGAAATTCCAACACTTACTGGCAATGTAATCTTAGATATTAAACCTGGAACCCAAAATTATACAAAATTGAAACTTAAAGGAAAAGGCTTAAAAACTCCAAATTCTTTTGGACGGGGTAACATGTATGCTGTTATCAATATAATAATTCCAACGAAACTTGATAGAAAACAAAAGAATTTGCTTCAAGACTTAGCTAAAACTGATTTGGAAGATAGCGCTGAATTCAAAAATTTTAAAAAGTATTTGGATTAAATAAAAAGTATTACTAGTTTGGTAGCTAAAGGGAGACACAGAGTGGACAATTTCTCGGCGCTCAGATTCTACATATGGTGCGCTATATATTTATGATTATGGTATTGTAGGTGGTTATACAGTACGTAGCAGTAGCTTTGCTATTCGCCCTTCATTTTATTTGAATTCTGATGTTCAAGTATATGAGGGGCATGCTGGGACAAAGGCAGATCCATATATTATAGTTTAATATAGATTGATATTAAAGAAGGCAAGATAAATTGAAAATTATTTATCTTGTTTTTGTTATTAATGTATTTTGTTCGATAAATATGAAATTTTCTTGATATATTTGTAAAATTATTGACAATATTTAGAATATTAAAGTATAATTATCATAAGAAATAAAGGATTGATAAGAATGCGTTTGAGGTTTAAATCAGTTTTAGTTTTCATATTTATTTTGATTATTGCCTGCGCTTCTGTAGGTATAGGATATTTATTTTATAATGAAGTGATTGATAAATCAGCTATTGTCGTTGATGGCGATTTGACAATAAATTATATAAATGGCGATAAATTTAACTTGAGTGGCGACGCTACACTTGCATTTTCTGTAACTAACAATAGTGATGAACAAAAATATTATTACATTCAATTGTCAGATGTTTATGCTAGTGATGTAAATTATGAACTGACATCCTCTGACAATTTGGATATTTCTAACACTTTAAAATCGGACATCATCTCTAATCAAGTTTCTATAAATAGCAATGAAACAATCAATTATACTTTAAGCTTTAAAAGCAATCAAACTGAACAATATTCGGGAACAATCAAAGTCGGACTCCGTAGCAATGAAGAAAATACATTTGCTGATGTCATTCTTGCTAATAATAAAATAAGTGATACCACCTTAACTGCTTTAGGAGATGCCGCAACTTTTGATGAAGGTCTTTTAATGGCCCAAGATAGTCAAGGCGTATCTTATTATTTCCGTGGGGCAGTCATCAACAATAATGTTTCTTTCGGAGGTTTCAATTGGAAAATCGTTAAAATAAATGGTGACGGTTCTGTCAAACTAGTTTTAGATGGCCTATTAGAAGAAATAAGCAGTTACTATACAGATTCTAATGCTTTTATTGAATCTGATATTATCGAAGTACTAGAAAGTTGGTATGACCAAAACTTAACTAATTATAGTGATTATATTGCTTATTATAAATATTGTAATGACATGGTATTGGAAGCTGGTAGTACTTCTTATGCCGCTTACAGTAGGATTGTTACCAATAAGATTCCAACTTTCGTTTGCTTAGGTTATTCCGAAAATGGCAAAATAGGTTTACTAACTGCTGATGAAGTTGTTATGGCTGGAGGTTCGACAATTGCTAACAATAGTTATTATTTATATAATAGTGACATAACAACTGCGTATTACACTATGACCAGTGCTCAAAATGTCAACAACATTTATTATCCATTTATAGTCAATTCCGATGGTTCACTAGCTAGTAATGTCTCTGGTGAATTACTTCGGGGCGTTCGTCCAGTCATCAATATTATCAAAACAGCTAAAGTAAACGGTACTGGCACAGCAGAAGATCCGTATCAAATAATTATGAACTAAAAGCATTAAATCAATTTCTTATGTAATTTACAAAAATTTCATAACATGATAAACTTATTGTATTAATAAATGGATGGATGAAAAGTATGAAAGTATTAGTTACTGGAGGAACAGGCTATATAGGAAGTCATACGGTTGTAGAACTTCTTAATAATGGCTATGATCCAATAATTATTGATAATTTAGTTAATTCTAAAATGAAAGTAGTAGACAAAATAAAAAAATTAACAAACAAAGAGTTTACCTTTATTAAAGGTGATGTTTGTGATTATGAGTTACTAACCAAAATTTTTGATGAGAATAAAATTGATGCAGTAATACATTTTGCTGGGTTAAAAGCAGTCGGTGAATCGGTAGAAAAGCCTTTAGAATATTATGAAAATAATGTCGGTTCTACTATCAATTTGCTAAAAGTTATGAAGGAACATAATTGTAAAAACATAGTTTTTTCATCAAGTGCTACAGTTTATGGAAAACCTAAAACATTGCCAATAAAAGAGAATTTTCCCTTATCAACTATTAATCCCTATGGAACAACAAAATTAGTAAATGAATGGATAATGTCAGACATTTATAAATCAGATAATGAATGGAAAGTTACATTACTTAGATACTTTAATCCTATCGGTGCTGAAAAATCAGGACTGCTTGGCGAAGATCCAACTGATATACCAAATAATTTAATGCCCTATATTGTAAGAGTGGCAATTGGAAAGCTTGATCATTTAAGTGTATTTGGTAATGATTATCCTACTCATGATGGTACCGGTGTAAGAGATTATATTCACGTTGTAGATTTAGCAAAGGGACATGTTAAAGCTTTAGAAAATAACAGCAATGGTTTGTATATTTATAATTTGGGTACGGGCAAAGGATATAGCGTTTTAGATTTAATTAGAACATTTGAAAAAGTAAATAACGTAAAAATTCCTTTTGAAATTACTGGAAGAAGAGCCGGAGATGTTGCAGAATGCTATGCTGACCCTACAAAAGCCGAAAAAGAACTGCATTGGAAAGCACAACTTGGTATAGAAGAAATGTGCAAAGATTCATATAATTTTATATTAGAACAACAAAAACATAAAACTTGACTTGCTATAACTGATTATAAAAAGTGTACAAATATTGTACCTTTTTTTCATACTTATGTAGAAAGTTAATGAAAAAAGACTTAAAAATAAGACTTTTTACTTAAAAACTTTCTACATAATTTTTATTTATTTCATATTATTTTTTAACCAATTATTTAAATCATCTTTTTCCTGTTACAATTCACAGCCAAAGAAACAAAAGTGGGTTAAAATACAATAAAAAATCAAAGAGCACATGTTGATAAGTAAAGAAATTTGTGGGAGTTATCCACAAAATGCATAA
>CALVVH010000053.1 GCA_944363805.1 uncultured Bacilli bacterium | reverse complement strand
TGAAGAAATCTTGTTTGCAAATTAAAAAGAGTAAGTTTATCTACTCTTTACTTTTGACGTGGAGTCTGAATAGTTACGAATTATCTGTCAATAAATGTAAATTAAACTAAAAGTAAATATTTGATATTTACTTTTTTTGTGTTTTTTGGTAACATTATGGTAGACAGTGGCATACTGTGGAAGAAAGTGGGGGATATAATGTTATTGGGTGAATATCATCATAATATCGATGATAAAGGCCGATTGGTTATTCCTACGAAGTTTCGCGAAGAATTAGGTGATGAGTTTATCATTGCTAGGGGAATTGAGCGATGCTTATATGTTTACTCCAAAACAGAATGGGATAAGTTGGTTGGCAAATTAAATACTCTACCTTTCACTAAAAAAGACGCCCGTACATTTATGAGGTCCTTCTTTTCTGGCGCTACTGTTGGTGCATTCGATAAAAGTGGTCGAATAAACATTACCTCCCCGTTGGTTAGTTACGCCGATTTGACAAAAGAATGTGTCGTAATCGGCGTGAATGACCGATTAGAAATATGGAGTGAAGAGGCGTTTAACAAATTTATGGATGATAATGCTTCAAAAATGGAAGATATAGCGGAAAACTTATTCGAGGGAGGACTCGAATGAAACATTATAGCGTATTAAAAAAAGAACTTATAGATTCACTCAATATTAAAGAAGAAGGGAAATATGTAGATGCAACTGTAGGGTATGCCGGAGACGCACAAGAGATATTAAAAAGAATAAAAAAGGGGTATCTATTTGCCTTCGATCAAGACCCAGAAGCATTAGAATATGCTAGTAATGTACTAAAAAGTATCGGAGATAATTTTCAATTAGTTCAAGCTAATTTTGAAGATATGCCTCAAGTATTTAAAGACAATAATTGGGGATTAGTTGATGGAATTATCTTTGATTTAGGTTTTTCTTCTCCTCAAATAGATGATGCTTTGCGTGGTTTTTCATTTATGCATGATGGTCCACTAGACATGCGGATGAGTAAAGAAGGAATTAGTGCTAAAGATATTATCGATAGTTATAGTGAAGAAAACTTAAGTCAAATATTTTTTAAATATGGTGAAGAAGATAGAAGTAGGTTAATTGCTAAGAAAATTAAAGAAAATCATAGTAAAATTACAACAACATTGGAATTGGTTGAAGTAATTAAAGAAGCTGTCGGAGCTAACTACTTTTATAAGAATCATCCCGAAAGAAAAATTTTTCAAGCATTACGGATTGAAGTGAATAATGAATTAAAAGTATTAGAAAGTGTTTTGCCACAAGCAATTAGGTTGTTAAAGAAGGGCGGAAGACTTAGTGTAATAACTTTTCATTCACTAGAGGATAGAATAGTAAAAAATATATTTAAGAAATATAGTGAAGTTGATCAGTTACTCAAAGGAGAAAAAGATATTCCAGAAGAATATCGGCCTTTGATAAAGTTAGTAAATAAAAAGCCAATAGTACCTAGTGCGGAAGAAATAAAAGAAAATTCAAGAAGTGCTAGTGCTAAATTGCGCATTGTCGAAAGGATATGATATAATATGGCTAGTAAACATGTAAGAAAAGTAAAGTTACTTAAAGGAGAAAAATTGATGTATGGGATATTGATTTGTCTTTTGATGGCCATACCGATGTTCAATGTCTATACTACATCTCTTTTGAGCGAAACTAACAACGAAGTGGAAAAATTACGAAATAACATAGAAAGTCAAGAATTAGTTAATCAAAGTTTATCGATGCAAGTAGATGAATTAGCTAGTTTTGAAAATATTCAAAAAATAGCAGAAGAATATGGACTTACTTATGTCAATGGTAATATTAAAATAATTGCGGCAGAATAAGGAGATTAAGATGAAGAAAAGAGCGACAGTTAAAATATCTAAAGTTATTATTTTAATAGTTGCTTTTTTATTTGTAGCAGCTATTGGAAAATTATCATATATTGTACTTAGTAGTAAGGTTGATGGCATTGACTTACAAGCAAAGGCTGCATCAATTGCGACGGTTGAACGGACTCTTTATGCTAATCGAGGAAATATTTATGATGTGAACGGTGAGATGCTTGCAACAACTGTCAATTCTTATGATGTAGTTGCTTATTTGGATGAAAGTAGAACAACGGATCCAGAAAATCCTCGCCATGTTGTCGATAAAGAAGGGACAGCAAAAGCTTTAGCACCACTTCTAGGTATGAGTGAAGAAAGAATACTAGAATTATTAAATAAGGATTTGTATCAAACACAATTTGGTTCAGCGGGCAATGGCATTACAGAAGTCTTGAAAAGTGCTATTGAAGCTTTGGATTTGCCGGGGATCGATTTTATAAGTGATTCGAAAAAAAGATATTATAGTAATTCTTCTTTTGCTTCCTATATAATTGGTTATGCTAAAGCAAGTGATGAAGGTAAATTAGTTGGGGAACTTGGTATTGAAGGGTATTATGATGAAATACTTTCAGGTACTAATGGATATACTAAATATTTAAAATATACTTCGAGTAATTATAAAATTCCTAACACACCTGAAGAGACTGTACCAGCAGTAGATGGTTCCGATATTTATTTGACAATCGATTTTGATATTCAATATATTGCCGAAAATGCTGTTAAAGAGTTTCAAGATACTTATAAAACTGATTGGGCAATATATACTGTAATGGATGCTAAGACAGGAGCAATTGTGGCAAGTGCTACAAGTCCAAATTTTAATCCTAATGATACTAATACAATTATAAGTTATATGAATCCGTTAGTAAGTTATCAATATGAACCTGGTTCTGTTATGAAAATTTTTTCATTTGCTTCAGCTATCGAAGAAGGACTTTATGATGGAGCAGAAACTTATCAGTCAGGGTCAATTCAAGTAGATTCTCAAACAGTAATTAATGACGTCGATAAGACATGGGGAGTTATCGATTTTGATACAGGATTTGCTTACTCATCAAATGTGGCAGCAACGACATTAGCATTTAGATTACTGGAAAATGGAGATAAAAAATTGCCAGATTATTATGATGCTTTAGGTTTTGGTAAGAAAACGAGAATAGAACTTGCTAATGAAGTTACAGGAGATATGGAGGTTGTTTATAAATCAGAACTAGCTAATTCTTCATTTGGTCAAGGGATAAGTGTTACACCAATTCAAATGCTTCAAGCATTAAGTTCGATGACTAATGATGGAAATGTCATAAAACCATATATCGTTGATAAGATTGTCGATAGTGAAGGTAATGTTACTTATGAAGGTAAAAGAACTGTAGTTGGTAATGTTTATAGTAGTCAAACTGTTGAAAAGATGCATGAACTTATGCATAAAGTTGTCTATGATGGTTTAAATAAAACTGCTTATCAGATACCGGGTTTGAGTTTAATGGGAAAAACCGGGACAGCGCAAATTGCTTCACCAAATGGAGGATACTTAACGGGGGAATATGATACTATCCGTTCATTTGCAGGTATATTTCCGGAAGAAGATCCTGAGTATATAGTTTATGTTGCTGCTAAAAAGTTTGAAGGCAATAGTGTCAGATTTGCAGACGTTGTTACAACAGGAATTGAAGAAATTGCTAAGCATGCTAAATTAACTGAAGAAACTAAAGAAGTGGATTTAAGTAAAGTAATCGATATCGATAATTACCTTAGTAAAGATATAAATACAGTTTCAACGATGCTCGAAAATAAAAAGATGAATATTATAGTCATTGGTAATGGAAAATATATTATCAATCAATATCCTTTAAAGAATAATACTGTACTTGAAAATGGTAAATTATTTTTGGTAACTAATGGGACAGAAATAAAGATGCCAGATATGACGGGATGGAGTTTAAGTGATGTTAAAAACTATTGTAACTTGATTGGTTTAAATCTCGAACATTCCGGTTATGGGTATGTTGTAAGCCAGAGTTTAGCAACAGATACAGTATTAGATGTTGCTAATATGACTTTAAGTGTGCAACTTGAATAAAATAATTCGTTATATCGACTTACTACAATAAAATAGTCTTGCATGAGTTGCAAGATTTTTTTTGTTAAGTTGTAAACTTTCAAATACCTTACTTGTATTACCCTTATGACGTTATAAAAATAAAAACTTCTTATTATATAATTAATTTATAGTAATGCTAGATGATAACTAGCAATAAAATTTTTTTGAAGTGGTGTAAGAATCGACAAAATAATTAGAGTTGATATGTTATACTGAGTTGTAATAATGAGGAGAGTTGATTTTATATGGAAAAACAAACTAATGAAAAAAAGGTATTAATATTTTCAACGATTGTAGTTGTACTATTGATTATAGTGGTTGTTGGAGCAACGTATGCCTTCTTTGTTGCCCAAGGTGGAGGTAGTGCTAATACTAATGTCAATATCCAAACAAATACGACAGATAATTTATCATTTAGTGTGGGTGATGCTATAAGTATAACAGCAAATCAAGATAATTTTGCGCAAGGCGCAGGTAACCAAGCCGGCAGTACTACAGCAACAGCGACATTAACTGCCAATAATGCAACGAATACTGCCACAAGAAATTATTATTTGTATTTGAATATTACAAGTAATGATTTTGAATATACGGTAGATAGTGATACCCCAGAGTTGATACTTACTGTAACAGCCCCAGATGGCAGTCCAGTTCAAAGTATCTCAGGACTAGAATATGTAACAGTAGGAGAAGATGACAACCAAGTATCCGGATTTGATATTACAACAGTAAGTGAATTAATAACACTAGCAAGTAATTATGAAATTACAGCTACAAGTGATCCAACAACTCAAGAATGGAATATCACTGTAACATTTGTCAACTTAGAAACTGACCAAGTAGGAAATGCCGGAAAGAATTTTGAAGCAAGTTTGATAATCCAAGAAGAACCACTAACTTCATCACAAAATTTAGCAAGTTATATAACAGAAACATTATATACAGCAGATGGAGTAAATGGATTATATTATCATGATGGAACAGGCTCATATACAAATGCAGACCAAGAAGCCGGAGATAACTCATACAGATTTAGTGGTGGGGATTACAAAGTAACAAGTACTGCTATAGATGCAAATTTAACGAGAGTATATACAGCTGCTGATGCTGAAACTGATGGAGTAATCAATTTTTATTGTAATGGTACAAAAAGGTATGTAGGTTATAATTGTGCTGCTGCTACACAAACTCATTATTACACAACAGCGTATAATGAAGGAACACAATACCAAACATTAGAAGAAGCATTAGCCCAAGCAGTAACAGATGGATATTTAACAAGTGATAATATCAAGAACTTCGTATGCTTTGGTCCAGGAGCAAGTGAAGGTTCATGTGATATAGATAATCTATATAGAATCATCGGAGTATTTAATGGTCAAGTAAAACTAATTAAATATGATTATGCAAAGCCAACAATGTTAGGAGAAGATGGAGATTATTATCAAACAATAACAACAAATTTTTACAGTGGAAAAAGAAATGAACAAGGAACATTGTACAGATATTACTGGAACGGGTCAACAACAAGTGGAGGAACACAAACAAATACATGGAGTGAAAGCAGATTAAATACAGTGAATCTAAATACAAATTATTGGAATTATCTAACAGCTGACTGGCAAAGCAAAATAGCGAATACAACATGGAAAGTTGGCGGAAATACATCAGCAAATATATATGAGCAAACAGTGAAGATGGCATATACAAATGAAATAGTAAGTCCAGCAGAAGCAACAACATATCAAGATGAAATAGGCTTAATGTATGTGTCAGATTACATGTATGCAGTAGATCCAACTGGCTGGACTACAGTAGGATATAATAATAGTGTAAATGATTATAGAGGAATAAAAGGAGATAATTGGGTATATATGGGAGATAACGAATGGACAATTTCTCAGTGTTCGGACAGTACGAATAATGCGTTCTTCGTGTACTACTTTGGCGATGTGAACATCAATACAGTGTACAATAACTTTGGCGTGCGACCTGTATTTTATCTTAACTCTAATGTAGAATTTGAAGGAGGAACTGGAACCTCATCTGACCCTTACGTGATAGTCTGACTAAGGACAGTTTTGAAAAAATATCGGTAAAACTTAGTAAAAAGTGTGAATGTTCGTCCGAAGGCAAACAATTTTACCGGTTTTTCAAATTTAGTGGGATACTTTGAAAAGTAAATAAAACGACGTTTTGCGTCGTTTTATTTAAGTTTGTTTTTATGTTTATTGAAAAATGCTTGGAGAGCTTTATCGAATTCTTCATCGCTTTTAAGCTTTATTAAAAAATCTTCTCCGTTATCAGTAATTACTTTCCAGATGATATAATCTAGTGGTGCATCCTCTTTGCTTAAATAAACATATTTTTGACCATCGATAATTATTTCATCGGCAATAATATATTCTTCATTATCAATAATAATTGTATTTACTTCTTCCATTATCTTCCTCCACCATTAAGGCCTGCAGTTAGTTTATTTAGTAGTTCTTCAACTTTACTAGTATCATTTTGGCTATAAGCATAGGTTACATTTTGCATCAAATCAATATAATCGCCTTTATCTAGACCTAATTGGGCAAGATAACTAGCAAATGAATCATTGTTACAAGCTCTTATTTCATCAGCAGTGTATGCTTCGGGATTAGCAACAACCATACTTTGAAGTATTTGCATTATCTTATCCATGTATTCATCTTTTTCATAATCTTTTAAACTGGCATATGTTCCATAGATTCTAGTATCAATATCAATTTCTTTGTTATCATTTAAAACACCATCTGCAATATCATCTAAATTATCATAATACCATGTATAGCCTTGATTATCCTGACTTCGAGTGTCAGTATAAATTGTGTTTTCCTTTACTTCAGTAGAGATGCTAGCTAGAAAATCGTTGTGCTCATTCATCTTATTTATTTCATTAGAGATGCCTCGGACAGCAGCTATTAATGTGGCAGCAGCAACTATAGATAAAATGGCATTTTGAGCAAAGCCCTTCATCTTTTTCTTTTTTGTGGTTTGATATCTTATTCGTGTAGCTCTTTGTTCATTTCGATAATCGATTCTATTTTGGACAATGCTTTTTCTTTTGGCTTCTTCATGGTGTTTATTTACTAATGCAATAACTTCATCATCATATCGGTCCATGTTTTTACCTTCTTTCTATTATTATTTTACCTTAATATTATTACTTATGCAAGTAATTGTATGTTGCTTGACACACTAAAAATCCATTAAAAAGAATAAAGGTGTAGGTTTGTCAAACATAAGTGACAGAGTCACGACAAACCAACTATAGATTATTTTGACTTGTCAAAATAATCACGAAGCATTTCAATTGGAGATTTCCAATTAAGTGGTTGCATAGGAAAATTATTGTATTCTCTAAGATATAATTGCAACTGCTTATTGGCATCTTCAATTGAATAAAAGCGGCGAGTAGCATAAAACCGTTCATTATCCTTCCTATGACTTCTTTCAACTTTACCATTATGTTTAGGTGTGTAAGGTTTAATTAAGTCATGATGGATATTTTTTCTTTTAAGGGCAAGTTCGAACATAGTTATATCATTAGGATC
>CALVVH010000052.1 GCA_944363805.1 uncultured Bacilli bacterium | reverse complement strand
GATAATTATGAAATAAGTGCAACAGAACAACCAACAACGCAAGAATGGAATGTAACAGTAACATTTGTTAATTTAGATAGTGACCAAGAAGGAAATACAAATAAAACATTTGAAGCAACTTTGATAATTCAAGAAGAATTAATTCCAACAATGGTAGCAGATATATGTGAAAGTGGTGATAATTTAGCAAGCTGTATATCAGAATTTAATACACTAGCAGGAGATGGAGCAGATAACATATATTATCATGATGCTAATTTAGCAAATGGAGCACAAGATAACTCATACCGCTATATCGGAGCAAATCCAAATAATTATGTCTGTTTTGGAGCAACCGGAGCAGATTGCCAAAATGCAAATAATCAATACCGTATAATTGGAGTATTTAACAATCAGGTAAAATTAATAAAGGCAACAAGTTATGGAGATTATGCTTGGGATGGGACAGATTCATCTGGTGTAAATACTTGGGATGGAAGTACCAAACCAGATATATATACAACATTAAATACAACATACTATAATACACTAGAAAGTGAATGGCAAAATTTAATAGCAGAGTCTACATGGCAAGTTGGCGGAATGGTTCTAAATAATTCATATACAGCAAAGCAATATTATGATGTAGAAGTAGGAACAGGACAAAGTGGATACATTGAAACAATGAAAATAGGATTAATGTATGTATCAGATTATGGATATGGAGCAAGTCCCGAAAATTGGACAACAGCATTATTTAGTTATTATAATTCAACAAATACAGATAATAATTGGCTATATTTAGGTTCAAATGAATGGACACTTTCCCGTCGTTCGGACAGTTCGAGTTTTGCGTTCCACGTGTTAAACGATGGCCGCGTCCTTAGCGGTTCAGTGTACAGCTATGGCAGCGTCAATAACCCTGTAGTGATCAGCAACTGTGGCGTGCGCCCGTCTTTTAGTCTAGCATCCACAGTTGAGATAACTGGTGGTACAGGAACAAGCACAGATCCATTTGTTTTGAATCTTGGCTAAGCAATAGGGTTTGGCTACGCGCCCTTGCGGAGCGAGACAAACAGGTGTAATACCATGCTACAAAAGAATTAGAGTGGTAAATTAGATTGATGCAATGTTGAAGCCGCGACTGTCGTAAGACAGGCAGAGGCAGTGCGGAAAAACTTGTCTATAAAAATTATGGATAAAGTATTGAAGATATATAAAATAGGGAACTTCTATAATTGTTATGGAGATAATGGAGTATTACTCCATTATCTTATGGGCTATAAGTTTATAGAATCTAGAAATAGTTGTTCATATTCTAGTAGGGCATATAATAAAGTAATAAGTGTATTACAAATAAAGAAGATAGCGTATGTAATATATGATAAAGAAAAAATAATAGATACATATAAAGGTATTAGTAATAAGTATCTTGAAGTAATGGATAAAGCTAAAGAAAGATATAGGATAGAACAAGTAATAGGAGAATATAAGTGTTTAATAATTATAGCATAGAAGATATAGTGGAAGTAATAAGCAAATTAAAGGACTAAGGATATACATGTAATGTGGAGGCTTAGTTCTTTTTTTAAACATATCTTTGTTGACTTTTATATTATACTATTATATACTAAAACTAAAGTAGAAGGATGGTAAGCAATGAAAAGTAAAAAGAACTTGATACTTATTGCTTTTGGATCAATTGTTTTGATTGTTGTAACACTTGGAGCGACATATGCTTATTTTATGGCTCAAGGTGGAGGTAATGCTAATATTGATACAAATGTTATAACTAGTACAACAGATAATTTAGCTTTTTCTTTTGGTGAAGAAATATATATTAGTGCTAATGAAAATAACTTTGCTTCTGGTATGGGAGATCTTTCAGATAATACGACTGGGACAGCAATATTAACCGCCAATAATTATACAAATACAGCAACAGAAACTTATAATATATACCTTATTATTGAAGCTAATGATTTTGAATATACTACGGATAATCAAACGCCGGAGTTACTTTTAAATGTCACAGATCCTAATGGAAATAAAGTAGAAAATATTACTGGTTTAGTTCATTATGATGATGGATTTGATATAACAACCAGAACTGGAGGTTTTCTACTTGTTCCGGATTGTGAGATAACTGCTAATAATACTCCAACTATACAAGATTGGCATATTGAAGTAACATTTGTCAATTTAGATAGCGATCAAGTGGGTAATACTAATAAAACATTAACAGGTAAGTTATATCTAACACAAGATAAGATGAGTAGTTATGAATTAATTCAAATAAGTAATGTTGAATCGACAACAACATATAAAAGTATTGAAGTAACTCCAGAATTAACCAATGGTAGTGCAGATGTTGAGAAGTATTACTTTGGTATTGAAGAAGCTAATGCAACGATGGCTTATGCAAGTAATAATTCATTACAAAAATTAAGTAATACACTTGCAAGTGTTGATGATATAGAATTTGTTGAAAGCGAGTCTCCTAATTATGAATTTAATAATTTGAAAGCTAATACAGAATATACTATTTATAGTTATGTTGAGGATGAAAATAAAATAAAATCGAATATTTATACGACGAATATTACAACGGATGAATATGAAGTTCCAAAGATTGATGAAGTAACTCATAGTGTTACTTTAAATAGTATAACAGTAAATGTAAGTGCAATTGGTGGTAGTAATAATATTACTAAATATATGTATAAAATAGATGATGGGGAATGGATAGAATCAGATAGTAGTAGTTATACCTTTGATGGTTTAAGTGATACAACAGAATATGAAGTAAGAATAAAAGTGGGGGATTCAGATGGATGTGAATCGACGGAATACTATAAAGCAATAACAACAGAAGTTTATATTTTACCGGTGGTTGCTAATGTCAATGCTACAACTACTTGGAATAGTATTACTTTAACACCAACGGGAACAAATGGAACTAATGAGATAGTAGGATATGAATATTCAATAAATAATGGTGCTTATCAAACAAGTAATGTATTTAATAATTTGAGTGATAATACTTCGTATACAATAAATGTAAGAGCAATAGATAGTGCAGGTAGGAAATCTAATGTTTATTCAACAAGTATTACAACTAATACTTATAGGTTGCCAACTATAAGTGTTACAACATCATCAACATCTAATGCTATAACGGTAAATGTTAGTGCTACTCCAGGGGATGGAAGTATAGTAAGTTATCATTATTCTAGGGATAATGGAAGTAATTATACTCAATCAACAAATAATAGTTATACATTTAGTGGATTAACTAGTAATACAACGTATTATTTAAAAGTATATGTAACGGATAGTAATGGTAAGACAAGTACAGTATATGCGGGTAGTAAGGCAACTGCCTATGTCAATCCAAGCTTAACTAATTTAACAACTAGTAGTATAACTAGTAATAGTATTACATTAAGAGCAACTGCTAGTGCTGGAAGTAATAGTATATCAAGATATTATTATTCAAAGGATAATGGATCATCATGGGTAAGTAGTACAAGTAGTAGTTATACTTTTACTGGATTGTCAAGTAATACTACTTATACATTTAAGGCATATGTAACAGATAGTGCAGGACGTAGTTCAAGTCAAAAGAGTGTAAGTGCTAAAACTTCAGGAGTTGCTTTGGCAACATATATTAAAAACTTATATACTAGTGATGGCACAAATGGTTTATATTACCATAATGGAAGTGGAAGTTATACCAATGCTAGTTATGAAGCAAGAGATAATTCATATAGATATGCGGGAGCAAATCCCAATAATTATTTATGTTTTGGTTCAACTGCTAGCAGTTGTCCATCAAATAATTTGTATCGCATAATTGGAGTATTTGGAAATTATGTAAAAATAATTAAGAATGCTAGTTATGGAACTTATTATTGGGATGGCGATGGCGATAGGTATGCTACAAATGATTGGAGTGCAAGCACTGTAAATACAAGTACTTTAAATACTACTTTTTATAATAGTCTAGGTAGTACATGGCGAAGTAAAATTGTCAATTATTCGTGGAAAGTTGGGGGTATGGATATTAGTTATGGTTTTGATAGTAATGCTAAGTTAGCATTTGATTATGAAGTTGGTAATTATTCTTTAAGTATTACATATACTGCTAGAATTGGTTTGATGTATTTAAGCGATTACTATTATGCTTCTAGCCCTACAAATTGGCATAACATTGGGGGAGGGACAACAAGCAATTGGTTACATTTAAGGACAGATGAATGGACAATAACGCCATGGTATGGCGAAAGTGATATGGTTTATAAGGTGTCAGATGACAGTACGCCTTTAGCAGCTAATATAAGGACCAATGATGCCGCTATCCGACCCGTTATGTATTTATCAACTGCTGCTGTATATTCTTCGGGTACAGGTACTAGTAGCAATCCTTATCGAATAAGTTAAGTTGTGTTGATGAATTGAAAGTTAGTTATAATTTAAAATTGACTAACTTTTTAATTTGCAAAATTTAATTCGACAAAAGTAGACAGCATCTCCTATGGACTATGGGGTTATTGTGTGTTAGCATAAGTAATCAAGGAAGAGAAATACTATTGGAATTCCATTAAACTAGTTTATAAGTATATTTCTTTCTATTAAAGAAAGAGGAATTTTGGTTTTTATGAATACAGTAAAAGGGGCAGATGATAATTGTTTTAAATGGGTTGTAGCATCCCCAAAAGGAAAAGAAATATTAGAAGGTATATTAAAACAGGTATTAAGAAAAGATGTAGAAATAATCGAATTTATTAATAATGAATTAGGTAAGTCAAATAAAAAAGAAAAGAATAAAAGAACAGATTTAATAGTAAAGATTGATGGAATAATTGCAAATGTAGAAGTAAATACTAATGATTATATTTATACTAAGTATTTTAGAAACTTTGTTTATTTAGTGACTTTATTTAATAGATATTCAGTAATAGAAGTTGATGATGGCTAAAAGAAGAAAAAGAAATATGATTATCAAACAAATATAATTCAAGTAAATTTAAATTTTGGTGTTACGGATATCAAAACAGATAAATTAATATTAGAAAATAGGTTTGGAAATAAGGAAGGACATATAATTAAAAATTTAGTATCATATGATGTATTTATAGACAATTTTGTTATGATAATGGTAACTTAGATGAATATAAGTATTTGTTAATGTTGGATATGACTTTGGATGAATTAGAAGATTTTTATCCAGAGGATATGATAGTAAAGGAATATGGTGATGCGTTGATGAAATATAATGAAGATGTGTTTATATATCCACATAGCGAAGAGGAAGAAAAACAGATGATGCATGATATGGAAATAGATATGGCATATGATGAAGGTGTTGATGCTGGAATTAAAGAAGGCATTGAGCAAAATAAAATAGATGTTATTAAGAATATGCTTGAGTTAAAACTTCCAATTTCAACTATTGCCAAATCATTGGATATTAGTGAGAATGAAGTAGAAACAATAATAAATGAAAATAATCTTAATAACTAAGGAAGCAAAATTAATGAAAATTTGCTTAAAATAGTTTGACAAACATAAAATAATAGTGTATAGTATTGGTGTTGTTAAAAAAGGAAAGAGATTTGTATCCACCTGATTGCATATAAGCGATAGGTTAAAAAGCCGAAGATTATTTAAGTAATTGATATGGATTTTTAAAATGGATACAAATATTGTATCCGTTTTTAATTTGGTGGAGGTGCTTTAATATAGCAAAAAATGTTGATGAATTACTAACTAATGAGAATATCAAAATTCCAGAAGTTATGGTAATTGGGCCAAATGGCGAAAAGATGGGACTTAAAAGAATTGAAGATGCTTTGACTTTAGCAAATTATGCTGGCTTAGATTTAGTTCTTATGAGTGGAAATTCTACTCCAGCAGTTGTTAAAATTATGGATTATAATAAATTCAAATATGAAAAGCAAAAGAAATTAAAAGAAACCCAAAAGAAACAAAGAGAATCTAATAAGGAATTAAAAGAATATCGTTTGTCAGTAACAATCGATGTTGGAGATTTTGAAACAAGAAGAAGAAATGCTCAAGGATATTTAGAAAAAGGGCATAAAATCAAAGCGTTTATTAGATTTAAAGGTCGTCAAATGGCAAGACCAGAACAGGGGAAAGATGTTCTTTTAAGATTTGCTGATGCCTTATCAGAAGTATCAGTAATTGAAACAGAACCAAAATTAGATGGTAGACAAATGGCTATGATTTTAGCACCAAAAAACAAAGAAGGGAAGAAGTAATATGGCAAAATGTAAACAAAAAACACACAAATCAAGTGCAAAAGTATTTATGAAAAAGAAAAATGGTGAACTTACATATATGAAGAGTGGAAGTAACCATAAGACTGGAAAAGATTCAGCTAAAGAAGTAAGACAAAGAAGAAATAAAGGCGTTTTAAGTAAAGGAGATAGAAACAGATTAAAATCTGTTATCTAGAAGTGGGGTGAATAAGTAATGGCAAGAGTTAAAGGTGGAAATGTTTCTAAAAATAGAAGAAGAAAAGTATTAAAAGAAGCCAAAGGTTATTTTGGAAGTAAACATAGATTATATAAGACTGCTCAAGAACAATTATTTCATAGTGGTGCTTATGCATATCGTGATAGAAAACAAAATAAGAGAAACTTTAGAAAATTATGGATTACAAGAATCAATGCTGCATGTCGTGAAAATGATATAAGTTATTCTAAATTTATTAATGGTCTAACAAAGGCTGGTATCGAAATCAATAGAAAGATGCTTGCAGAAATGGCTATCGACGATGCTAAGAGTTTCGCTGCTTTAGTTGAAACTGCTAAGAAAGCTTTAGATGGTAAAGTTGAAGCTCCTAAAAAAGTAGAAGCTAAGAAAGAAACTAAAGTTGAAACTAAGAAAGAAGTTAAAAAGGAAGAAAAGAGCGAGGATTTAAGTTCTAAAACACTTGCTGAATTAAAGTCTTTAGCAAAAGAAAAAGGTGTTAAAGGTTATTCAACAATGAAAAAAGATGAATTATTAGCATCTTTAAAATAATTACTTGAAAAGTGGAGAGTTTTAAAATATAATAGATATATAGAAGTTTTTACTTAAGTGTTTGTTACTCCGACAGCACTTCAGTTAAAACCGATTTGTGAGTAAGGAGGATATATTATGGCTTTAAATAAGGAAGAAAAAGCAAAAATCATTAAGGAATTTGCTAAATCTAAGAATGATGTTGGATCAACTGAAGTTCAAGTAGCAATATTAACTAATGAAATTAATAATTTAACTGAACATTTAAAAGAACATAAGCATGACTATCATTCTAAAAGAGGTCTTCTTATGAAAGTAGGTCGTAGAAAGAAATTACTTGACTACTTAAAAACAAGAGATGTTGTAAGTTATCGTGAATTAATTAAGAAATTAAATTTAAGAAAATAAATAAAAAGGCACTTGTTTTTAGTGTCTTTTTGTTTTTTTGAAAGAAAAGAGGTAATATGAAGAAAGTATTTGAATTAGATTTTAATGGACGAAAGTTAGTTGTTGAAACTGGAGAACTAGCTAAACAAACTAATGGTTCAGTTTTAGTAAGATATGGTGATACTGCTGTTTTATCCGTCTCAGTTATGGGTAAAAACATGATTAGTAGTGATTTTTTCCCATTAACAGTATTGTATCAAGAAAGATTATATTCAGTTGGTAAGATTCCAGGAGGATTTATCAAAAGAGAAGGTCGCCCTAGTGATGCTGCAACACTTGCTGCAAGATTAATCGACCGACCTATAAGACCAATGTTTGATGAAAATTTAAGAAATGAAATTCAAGTTATCAATACAGTTTTATCAGTTGATCAAGATAATTCACCA
This sequence comes from uncultured Bacilli bacterium, assembly GCA_944363805.1. The sequence goes on along the minus strand of CALVVH010000052.1, from coordinate 17 downwards.
GAAATTACAGCACTATT
>CALVVH010000051.1 GCA_944363805.1 uncultured Bacilli bacterium | reverse complement strand
CTCCATTTACCTTCAACTGTATTATCAGCAGCAGAACCTCCAAATACTGGAATATTTCCAATAACATCTTGAATACCTTTTAGATATTCTTCTTCATTTGCAGGACTTGCACTCATAAAGAAGAAATCTGGTTCTTTATCATCGCCTTCTCTTTTTGAAATAGCTTCTTTAGCAATACGTTGTCCAATTTCTCTTGGCGTTTCGTCTGTTTTCTTACTTCCAGCAGTAACAACTTCCACATCTCCGCCGAACAACATCATTCCTGAATATCCAGTTTCTTTATTTAGATATCCATCTTGCGTACAAAGTGCAGCTGATGAAGTACATCCGATAATTGGTACATCACCAAGCACGCTTTTAGCACCTTTCATTAATTCAGTTTGGTCTTGAACACAACTTGTAAAGAACAATCCAACTTGAGGATTTTCCACAACGTTTGCCATAGTTGCAGTTTCAACACCAGACTTAAATGCATCAACATTTTCACTATAACCAACTTTGGTTTTTAACATTAATTTTCTCCCTCCTTAAAACCCATATCAGGTTGCTAGCTTTCTAGCCTAAATTAATTATAGTTCATTATTTTTTCTATAGTCAATACATTTACATGCAGTTTACTAAATTTGACACAACAAGAAACTTTACTATTTATTTTTTCTTAATATTCTATTTAAATTTATAACTAAACTCATTATTAAATCCACAATCAAAATAACTCCAAATATCAAAATCATCATAAGAATATAATTTTTGCTGATATTAATATTACAAATTATAAGTACAACAATAATGCTAATCATAAAACTTATTCCATGCAAACTAATCAACCTTTTCATAACATTTTTCTTTATATCTATCGATCTTACTCCCAATTTATATTCCAACATTATGTTTTTATCTACATCAGCAATGATATTTTTATTAATTATTATTAGTATCAGCAATAATCCACCACATAATACCAGAGTTAATACTTTAGAAATAGCAATGTAATTATTTATCTTCTCATTAAATACATAATCATCAGCAAGTTCATATTTTAAATAATATACTTCACCATCAATATTTTCATTCAAATATTTCCTAACTTCTTTTTCTTTATTTTCAGTCATTATGTTGAATGTATAAAAATAATTATTAACAGCCAATTCTTCAAATAGTTTCTTTGCTATATAAATATTGCTTTTTCTCTTATTATCTATTACATCAACTAAATCCAAATTTAATTCTTCCCCTTCAAAATTTACTTTAATACTTTCATTTAATATACCATCTATATTACTTTTAATAAATTCATAATAATAAGACATTAACCCTAATATTATTTCATCATTTTCTAAATCAGCATCCGGATAGACAATTACTTTATTATTAATATTTAGATCATTGATGTAACTTTGCTTAATTAAATCATCAGTATAACTAAACAAAATACATCTTTCAATATTTATAATGTCGTTATAATTTTCAAGTAAATTTTTGTAATCTACACTACTTTCTATTAAAACCAAATTACTATCTAAATAGTAATTATTTTTTATCTCTTCTAAATACCTATTTATTATTAACATCGCAGATAATACGAGAAATAATAACGTGATGATTACTAAGTATACACATGTAGACTTTTTTCTATAAAAACTTTTTAAAATCATACTACCTCTTTAATTAAAGCAATCGTTTTTTCCTTAGTTTGTCTTACGATAAATATAAAATTAATGATAATTGGTAAAATTGCTATAATACAAAACGTATAAACATAAGCATCAATTAGATGATTGAGACTGTAACCATAATATAAAAAATAATTCTTAAACAACAATTCAATTAAGAGAAAAATTATTTCAAATATAAATATACTTAACAAATAAGAAATAAAAATCATTTCTATTACTTTTAACATATTAATTTTAATAATAGATTTCTTCTTATAACCAATAGCCTTTAATAAACCAATTTCCTTTGTATCATCTAAATTATTTTTCTTTAAATAAACAAGCATAGCACTAACTATAGATATTATCGTAATTATGATTATTACTATACTGATTATCTTTAATTTAGAAATATATTCAGTATCTATCATTGTAGTTACATCTGCTTGATATCCCATATTATTTATGGAATTTCCCACTTCTCCAAGATTATCTTTATCATCAACCAAAACCGTATAAGGAAAGTATACATTAGAATTTACTTCCAACATTGTATGCTGATATATATCTTCGATATCACTACCACTTACATAACAAGTACTAGGAGTATCCATAGAAACAGTATTATCAAAGACTCCAATTATTTTAAATTCTTTTAAATACTTTCCATTTTCAACAACATCTCCATCTATTCTTTTATATATTTTACTTTCCGTTTTAAATGTTTTACCAATTAATTCCTCGCCATCTAAAAAAATATCATTACTACCAATAATATCTTTTGCATTATAACTTGAAGGATAAAAATTTTTTGAACATATTGCCACTCCTGTAGCATCACTTTCAAATGTATCACCATAAACAATTTTAGGAAATGTTGCATTACTACCATATTTTAAAGTAATGGTTCCATCATATATTTCTTTTTTAAAAGTTGAAGATTCTGTATAAAAAATACTATATCTCGAATCATATATATCTAAAACATGAGGGATGTTTCGAATGGGTTCATAAAACAAAGCATCAACATCGCTTGTAATATCTGAAGGCATTACTGAAATTTCTCGGTAAAACAACTGAGTATTAAAATACTTTTCATTTATATCTATCACATACTTTTGATATGTAAAAATCATTAATAATATTAAAGAAAAAATTCCTATAACTAACATAAAATAAAAATTTTTATGATTTCTAAATATTTTAATGGTTACATATTTTATTGCATTAACAAAATTCATATTCTCACCCACTTATAGTTCCATCTTCTAAATTATAGATAACATCAGCATACTCCTTGATTTCCAAACTATGACTTACCACAATTACACATTTACCACTTTCACTCAATTTTTTTAAATCAGAAAATATTTTTTGTTCGTTTTTCTTATCCAAATTGCCCGTTGGTTCATCAGCTAAAATAACTTTAGGATCATTTGCTAACGCCCTAGCAATAGCAACTCGCTGTTGTTCTCCACCCGATAGTTCTTTAGGATAGTGATTTATCCTATGAATCAAATCCAAACTGTCCAACAGTTTAATAGCTTTTTCTTTAGCCTCTTTGCTATGAATTGTCTTATCGATTAACATTGGCATCATAACGTTTTCATATGCTTTTAAATTAGCATCCAAAAAGTAATCTTGAAATATAAAACCAAAATACTTTGCCCTGATATTTGCTTTTTCATTTTCTTTTAAATCACTAACATCTCTACCATTAAGATAATACTTACCACTTGTAGCATTTTCTAACAAGCCGATAATGTTTATAAGAGTTGATTTACCACTCCCTGAATGTCCCATGATAGCATAAAACTTACCACTCAAAAACTCAATATTTAAATTGTCTAACACAATTACATTTTCTTTATCTACTTGATACTCTTTTACTAAATTTGAAATATAAATTAATTTATCATCCATACACATCTACTCCATTTTCTAATTCAATGATAACATAAATGAATAATAAAAAAGAGCAAGTATTACTTGCTAATATTCTTTAATATTTATATAGACAAAGCAACTAAAAGTTGCTATATTATAAACAGGTGAACTATAATGAAAAAGAGCATTTTATTTCTAACTATAATTTTATTATTGACAAGTGGTTGTGCTAATCAAAAGCCAAATGAAGATCCCGACTCTTCTCTTCCTGAAGACTATGTTCCTAGTGATGTAAAGAGATTATATGAAGAACAAACTAGAAATATTAATGCAATCAATGAAATCACATCATTGATACGTAATACTTCTAGCTCTAATTATTCATTTAGTTATGATATAACTATTAAAGATAATAATTATACATATACGGGTGAAAAATATTATAACGTAGTAAGAGGAATTTACAACAATGATATTTCCTATCAATTAGAAAATGATAAATTTTATAATCCTGACACTAAAGAAGAAATAGCTAATCTTTACCCTAAAATAGATTCTACTTTAATCGATTTATCGACATATGCTAATATTAGTCATGAAAAATATACTTGTATTAAAACTGACAATCTGGGATTATGTGAATCTATCGATAGAACTAAAACTTTAACTTTTAACTTTAATGAAAATTATTTAACAAATTTAATCTATAATAATGAAGATAAACGCTATTCTCTATCATATTCTAATTTTGATAATATCGAATATATTCCTTTTATTCATGATACCATCACTAATCCTGAATATGATAAGACTGATAAAATTGAAAAAATTGAAGTAACTGAAAATGTCGATGCACCTTATACGGTTTACAATTACTATATAACCAATGCTACCGTTACAATAAATGGTGAAACTATGGATGTATTCGATACTGCTGAAGTATTTAATACCCCAATATCATATAAAGAATATAGTGATATTAAAGATACTTCAATAAAATCAATCGAAGAATTCATCTACGAAAATGACTTTTTAATAATTATTGTTCATCCAAACGCAGGAAATACTATCTATTACCTATCAACTACAGAATATAAAGATGAAATATTAAATAAATATATCAATAACTAATTTTTATTCAAAATCAGATATGTCAAAGTCTTCCCACAGATTTTCCTTATCTGATTTTATCTTATCAATATTATTGATTATAGATTTTTTAAAATACCAAAATTTATTTTCTATTACATTATCATTTTCATCTTTGAATCCCCTCTTAATTATTCGCCCAACAACATAGTTAATTACTTTAATCAAGTCTTTATAAGAGTTTCCTTCTTCAAGTAATTTTTCAAATAAATTATCATAATAAATTATTTGCTTATCAAATTCATCTATATACCCACTATCTATTAATTCCAAAGTCAACTTATTATGTTCTGCACTAATATTCATTTGTACTGACTCTTTTATATCTAAACAATTTTGTTGATATATATCCTGTGGTTCTTCATAAATAAAATATGTATATTCAAATAAACCTTTATTATTTCTATCTTTTTCAATAATTAAATAATTTCTATCTTCTAATTCTTTTAATGTCGATTTAATAGCTAACTTACCTTCTTGACATATTGCACAAAGTCCAGCTATTGAAAAATTCCAATTATTCGGTAAAGATAACATTAATGATAATAAACCTTTGGCTTTAAGACTTAAGTTTTTATCGCTCAAATGATAATTGCTCATTATAGTAAAATTCTTTATTTTTTTAGTTCTATATACTGGCATAATTACACCTCCAAAATATATTATAAAAGAAAAAAACTGACTTGCATATATGATCAAATCAGTTTTAAAAACAACATATAAATGGCGTCCTCGAGAGGAATCGAACCTCCACTCTAACCCTTAGGAGGGGCTTGTTTTATCCATTAAACTACGAGGACTTACCAATCAATATATTAACACAAATTCTATACAAATACTAGATTAGTTTTTCTCCTTCAACAGTTTTAAAGTTAACTCTAATATTTTTTTCGTCGATTCATTCTTATCATGCTTATTCATATTATCTCGCCATTTTTCTACTAACTTTTCATTTTTTAATGTTTTATCTACAGCTCTAGTCAGTCCCCATGCACTCATTACTTTACAGCCATATTTCTTCTTGGCAATATATTTAGCATTATACTTTTCTGGTCCTCCATTACCTGGAATCAATATGAGAGGAACTCGCATATCGATGCACTCAGTTAAAGTAGCTCCACCTGGTTTACTGATAACCACATCACTTATATTTAACAAACTATATACATCTTTAGTAAAACCTAAAACTTTAACATTCGTAGCATGTTTTTTCATCACATATCTTCTAGCTTTTTCTTCTAGCTTAGTATTTCTACCACTTATAAAAATTATATTAATTGGAAAATCTCGCCAAATAAGAGCTTTCAAATAATCGAAAGTAGCCATTGAGCCCATGGCTCCTCCTCCAAAAAATAAATATGTCTTTTTAGTAGCATCGACTCCATATTTAAAATAAGTCTCTTCTTTACTAGCTTTTGCTTCCATTTGCTTGCGATCATACGGAAGCCCAAAAGAATATATTTTTTTGCTATCTATTCCTTTCTTCACCATTTCATTTTTCATTATTTCATTGGCAACAATAAAAGCATCTTGACTTTTGTGATCTTTACGCCAGTAACTATGGGACGCATAATCAGTTATAACAGTCATAATAAGTGATTTAGTAAGGCCAATTTTATTATAGTAAGATACTATATTACCACCGAAAAAGTGCGTAGATATAGTTAAATCCGGATTAAAATCGACAATTTCTTTCCGAAGTTTTTCATTATCGAATAGTTTTTTTACTAATTTCATTTGACTTAAACTAGCTAACTTATTATCAGCCATATCATAAATAAAACTAAATGTCTTATGAAAACTATGTTTAGTAACAATATCAAACATTTTAATACTAGCTTTACCTAAAATGTTTGAATACTTTGCTACATCTAATACTTTTATTTCTAAATCACTATTTTCTTCAAAATAATTATTTATCTTATCGGCAATTGATTTATGCCCAGAACCATATGGCGCATAAATAATTAACACTTTCTTTCCCATAGCTATCTTCTCCAATTTAATTATACTATAATAATGTTTTAAAATCTAGAACTATAATTAGAGAAAATTCGACAAGTTTTATTCGCTCATCGCATAAACAACTGGCACTTCGCTATTATTTAAATCACTAAAACGTGCATTAATAAGTAAAATCATTCCTATAATAACTAAATAAAAAAACAATACTCCACTATACTTTTTTAAAACATTCATCATATATATTACCTCTTCTTTCTGAATATAATATAACGCGAATGTTTGTTTGTGTCAATTATAAAATTAAACAAATGTTTGACATTTTACACAATATATTGTAAAATGAATATGGAGGTATATATGAACAAAATTTTGACACCAAGACAAGAAGAAATATTAACTTATATTAAAAAGTATACAGCTATGCATGGCTATCCACCAGCAATAAGAGAAATATGTGCTGGTGTTGGATTAAATAGTCCTGCTACTGTATTTGTACACATTAAGAACTTAGAAAAAAATGGTTACATCAAATCTACTAATAACAAGTTTAGAACAATTGAACTTTTAGTAGACAATGAATACTTAGAAAAAAACGAGGATGTAGTTAAAGTTCCTCTACTTGGAAAAATTACCGCAGGTAATCCTATTACAGCCATCGAACAACCAGATGAATTTTTCGACCTACCTGCATCACTAATGCCAAAAAATGGTGAAGTATTTACATTACATGTAAGTGGTGAATCGATGATTAACAAAGGAATATACGATAATGATTATGTCATTGTCAAAAGACAAAATGATGCCAAGAATGGTGACATTGTCGTAGCCATGACAGATGAAAATGAAGTAACTTTAAAAACATTTTACAAAGAAAAAGATCATATTCGCTTACAACCGGAAAATGATACGATGGAACCATTAATATTCCCAAATATCACAATATTAGGTAAAGCAATTGGTCTATACCGCAAAATATAAAACAAGCATTATTCAAAATGCTTGTTTTAGTTTGTTCTAAATTACTATTCTATATGGATCACTTTGAGTTCCGGTATTGCCTTCATAAATTTCTACATCAGAATTCAAATAGAAGGATGGCCGCACCGCAAAGTAGTTATAGCCCACGTAGTCGACGTACACTCGGCCTGAGCTGATCACATAGAACGCATAAGTCGTACCGTCCGAACGACGGGAAATTGTCCATTCATATAACCCCATAAACATCCAATTATTATCTCTATTTGTTGCACATAATGCTGGCAGTTCTTTTATTTGGTCATAACAAGTTTTAGATTTGCCTGCTTTTTTATAATCATTTATTTTTTCATCTAAAAAATGATTATAGATAAATCTAGTACAGCCGATTG
>CALVVH010000050.1 GCA_944363805.1 uncultured Bacilli bacterium | reverse complement strand
ATTTTTTTATAAGCATAATTTTTCATCATACTTATTTTCATATATTCTTTAGATAGATAAATACTTGCAGGATGATTGGTTATATAAAAGCCATAACTTTCTAATTCATCTGTTCTTAAGATATCACTGTTATATTCATCATATTCAATCAATAATGGTTTAGCAATCAAGCCATCGGGATCTGCTAACAAGCCATAATTCATGGCAGATTCAATATTATTAATCATTGTTTGATGATTCAAGGAAAAACCATCCATAGCTCCAGCCCTAATTAATTTTTCCATAATTCCAGAAGTCATAAATTCTTTAGTTTTATAGGCAAAATCAAAGATATCAGTATAGCCACTTCCCCGTGAGGCAATGATTTTCTTAGTTAAATCCAAAGAAATATTTTTAATTATCCATAAAGGCATAAAAAGTTTATTATTTTCAATAAAATAATCTAAATTTGTATTATTGATACTAGGTTTATAAAATTTAATTCCACGACTTTTTAAGTAAGCAAAATAATAAGTGTTCTTCTTATCATTGCCGTCATTTAACAATTGAGCAAAAAAATGTGCTGGATAATAAGTTTTTAAGTATGCCATTTGATAGGCAATTAAAGCATATGCAACAGAATGTGATTTGTTAAAACCATAGCTAGCAAATTTGGCAATTAATTCATAAATAGAAGTTGCCACTTCTGAAGCATATCCTCTTTTGAGAGAATTTTTGACAAACTTTTCTTTCTCACTAACTAAAACATTTTCCTTTTTCTTTGATATTGCTCTTCTTATTAAATCGGCTTCTGCTAAGCTGTAGCCAGCAATTTTAACAAGGATAGCAATGATTTGTTCTTGGTAGATTAAAATACCATAAGTATCATGTAAAATAGCTTCTAAATCGGGATGAATATATGTAATCTTTTCTTCCCCATTTTTTCTTTTTATAAAAGAAGGCACATGTTCTTTGGGGCCTGGTCTACCTAAGGCAACTGCAGCAATTAAGTCATTAAAAGATCGAGGTTTTAATTTGCTTAATAGTGATTTCATGGCAGGAGTTTCAAATTGAAATATGCCATCCGTTTTAGTGCTAGCAAATAATTCGTAAACTCGTGAGTCGTTTAAATCGATATCTTTTAAAACGTCATGTCCAATCATTTTGGTAATATTGGCTATCACAGTTAAGTTTTTAAGCCCTAGAAAATCCATTTTTAAAAGACCGATATCCTCTAAGTATTCCATGGCTGAACCAGTAATCAATTCCCCATTACTGATGTGAATTGGAATAACTTCATCTAGAGCAACGCTTGAAATAACTACTCCAGCTGCATGAGTCGAAACATTTTTCTTTAATCCTTCAAGTTTTAATGAAATTTCATAAACTCGTTTTAAATCTTTATAGCTGTACAGATATTTTTTGACATATTCATTATTCAAATTGTCCTTTAAGTTGTGATTGGCATCGATTACATGGGCAAATTTATCGATTAAAATACTATCGACATTTAAAAGTTTCCCTACTTCCCGAATTACCAATTTACTTTTTAGGGTATTAAAGGTAAGACCTAAAGCTACTTTATCATGCCCATATTTTTCTTTAACATAGTCGATTACAATACTCCTTTTAGTTGCATCAAAATCGATATCGATATCGGGCATCGTAACACGTGAAGGATTTAAAAAACGCTCAAATAATAGATTATATTTAATTGGATCAATATCTGTAATACCAACCGAATAACTTACCAAAGAACCAGCTGCAGAACCTCTGCCTGGCCCTACTAAAATGTCATGTTTTTTAGCAAATAAAACATAATCATAGACAATTAAAAAATAATCGATAAACCCCATACTTTTAATCACGGATAATTCATAGTTTAATCTTTCTAAATAATTATTGGGAATGTGGCCATTTAACCTTTTGGTTAAACCTTTTATAGATAAATTTTTTAAAAATAGATATGCATCGATATTTGGTTTATATGCTGGAATATATCTTTTATCATAAGGAATTTCTAGATTGATCAAATCGATGACATTTGTAATTTCTTCTTCATCAATGAAATCAGCATTTTGATAATAATTCTCATGATAATCTACTCTTGGTTCTTTTCTTAAATCATCTAAGTAACTTAAATATTTAATATCTTCTAGTTTCAATGCTTTCAAATCATTTACATAGACAGTATTATTAGTTAAGATGGTAGCATTATTTTTTTCGTAAGGGTTGCTATAACCGATATAAATATGATCATAAAACGCTAAGTGTTTCCATAAATCAATGCTTTGGTAAGGGAGAATAGCTAAAATATCATTACGATATTTTTCTAGATCAACTATCCCTAATTCACGAGTTTCAATAATTGTATGTATTTTCAAAAGATTTTTATAACCATTATAATTGATAGCATATAAATAGATATCTTTATTATCTAATTTGACATTTAAACCAATTATAGGCTTAATATTATTAGCACGACAATTTTTATAAAAATCTAAAGCACCATACAAGTTTTCATCACATATAGCACAAGCACTGATGTTATTGGCCACTAAAAAAGAGATTAAATCAGGGATTTTAATCAAACTTTTTAATAATGTATAATCAGTTGTTACTTTAAGTGGTGCATACATACTTCATACCTCAATGAATATTATATAGCAAATTACAAAGATAGCCAAGACAATAAATCTTATTTGTGAGGCTTTTTTCTTTTTAATGTCATTTCTAATATTTCATTTTTATTTAGAGGCATTAACTCTTCTAAAGAATATCCTTGTAGTCTTCTTAAATAAGCCATGTATTCTTTAATTTGACTAAGAGATGCAGTATTTAAAAATTCATCAAAAGTTATATCTCTTTCGGTTTCTTTCTTAAAATTTATTATTTTATGATCTACATTATGTGCAATAAATTCATCTTCTTGTAATTGCTTTTGTAAATTATCTTTCTTTTTCCTTTCTAAAGGCTCACATTTAGATAGCATATCGTTAATTCTAATACAAATATATCTTTGAAGCATTACACAATATGTGTTTATTAAAAGACAAACTAGATTAACAAAAAAAGAAAAGAGTGTTAATGAAGAAAAGAATAAAAGAATATTAAAAAAAGCAACTGTAGCATGAATAATGCCATTAAAGTAAAGATTTCTTTTAAACGTTTTGATATCCTTTAATTCATTAATTTTACCTATTTTATAATTAGTTCTTACATTATAATAAAACCCTTGGCGTTCTTCCTTTTTAATTAACAAAGATAATGGTAAACACATAAGATAATGAAATTTCATTATAATTTTTTTAAAGTGTTTAATACCTAAAAATTCATATATTTTCAATTCTTTATTTTTAGACATACTCCATTTTCCCTTCCAAATGCCTATATATTAACATAAAATACGCAATTTAACTAGATATTTAATTGACAAACATAAAATATAATGATAAAATTTTTAAGTAACGAAAAGGAGTGAGAATTATGGCTACAAAAGTAACTACTAAAAAACCTTTAAGTGGTAATAGAAGATCGCATTCTTTAAGAGCAACTAAGATGAAACAAAAACCAAATCTACAAAAGAAAACTATAAATGGAGAAAAAGTAATCATAAGTGCTAGAGAAGCTAGAACAATAAGTAAGAAAGCTGCATAAATGCAGTTTTTTTATGTATATTTTTTTAAAATGTCCATATAATAGTAATGTCAAAGCGATGTAATGCTTTGATTATATAAAAACGACGGGATTATTTTTCTCCCGTCATTTTTTATTTAATCTTAACTACAAAATTATCGTTTTCTATATCAACTACTAAAGTTGAACCAATAGCAATATCGCTATCAATTAATTTATGAGCCAAGATACTTTCAATATTTTTGGTAATATATCTCCTAATAGGTCTGGCCCCATATCTTTCATCATACGCTTCAGCAATAATCTTATCTTTAACTTCCTTAGTAATTTCTATATGAATATAATTTTGTTGTAATCTATCATTAATTTCTTTAATAACTTTATCGACAATATCCCCAACAACATCTTTTTTAAGGGAATTAAATACTATTATTTCATCTATACGATTGATAAATTCTGGACGGAACGTATTCTTTAATTCATTCATTACCATTTCCTGAACATTATCTAATCCTTCTAGAATATATTCACTACCTAAATTACTTGTCATAATGATTATCGTATTTTTAAAGTCTACTGTTCTACCTTGAGAATCTGTAAGTCTTCCGTCATCTAAAATTTGCAAAAGAATATTAAATACATCTTTATGTGCCTTTTCAATTTCATCAAAAAGTACTATTGAATACGGATTTCTTCTTACTGCTTCAGTTAGTTCTCCACCTTCGTCATATCCGACATATCCTGGAGGAGCTCCAACTAAACGTGAAACATTAAATGCTTCCATATATTCTGAACAATCGATTCGAATCATGTGTTTTTCATCATCAAATAACTCATAAGCAAGACTCTTAGCTACTTCCGTTTTACCTACACCAGTTGGTCCTAAGAAGATAAATGAGCCAATTGGCTTTGTTGGATCTTTTATCCCACTTCTTGCTCGAATAATTGCTTCACTAACTAGTTTTAAGGCATTATCTTGACCCATGACTCTAGATTTTAATCTATCATATAAATGTAGCAATTTATCTTTTTCGCTACTTACTAATTTTGAAACTGGAATGTGTGTCCAACGTGAAATAATTTCAGCGATACCTTCTTCATCGACAACATCAGAAAGTATGCTACTTTGATTATTATCTTGCAAACTTTTTAGTTCTTGTTCTAAAGCTGGAATTGTTCCATGTCTTAGTCTTGCACTAGTTTCAAGATCATAATTATTTTCAGCAGTTGCCAAATCAAATCTAGCTTTTTCTAGTTCTTCTTTCTTTTTATTGATTTCTTCTTTAATACCTTTTTCAGCTTCCCATTTATCACGCATTATCTTTTCTTGACTCTTCAAATCAGTAAGTTCTTCTTCAATCTTTGCAAGTCTTTCTCGACTTAATTCGTCACGCTCTTTCTTAATTGCTTGACGCTCAATTTCCAAACTCATGATTTTTCTTGTAAGTTCATCAAGTTCTACGGGAACAGAATCAAGTTGCATCTTGATAGTAGCACAAGCTTCATCTACTAAATCTATTGCTTTATCTGGCAAAAACCTATCAGTAATGTATCTATCTGATAAAGTAGCAGCTGCAACTAAAGCACTATCTTTAATAGTAACACCATGGAATATTTCAAATCTTTCTTTTAAACCACGAAGTATAGTAATCGTATCTGCTACATTTGGTTCACTTACTAAAACTTTTTGAAATCTTCTTTCAAGGGCACCATCTTTTTCTATAAACTTACGATATTCATTTAAAGTAGTTGCTCCGATTACATGAATTTCTCCACGGGCAAGCATCGGTTTTAACATATTAGATACGTCCATGGCTCCGGTATCGCCAGCACCAACAATCATGTGAATTTCATCGATAAACATGATTATTTGCCCGTCGCTATCTTTAATTTCCTTTAAGACAGCTTTTAATCTCTCTTCAAATTCACCTCGATATTTGGCACCAGCAACCAAAGAACCTAAGTCAAGTTCCCAAATCGTATGGTCTTTCAAACTGTTTGGTACATCTCCCGCCACAATTCTTTGGGCAAGGCCTTCAACTATAGCTGTTTTACCTACCCCAGGTTCCCCGATTAATACCGGATTATTCTTACTTTTACGTGACAATATCCTTATTACATTACGTATTTCTTCATCACGTCCAATGACCGGATCAACTTTATTGTCTTTGACATTCTTAGTTATATCCCGTCCATATTTATTTAAAACATCTTTTAATTCTTCTTCATTTCCTGGATACATATTATACCCCTCCTTTACCATGCATATTGTAACACCAAAATTAGCACTTGTCAACATCAAGTGCTAATTATCTGATTTTCGTTTAATTACATTACAATTCTATATGGATCACTTTGAGTTCCGGCATATCCTTCATAGATTTGAACATCGGTGTTTAGGTAAAAGACAGGACGTATACCGTCAAAACCATTTATTGTATCATAGCATGTATTCCCGTTGCCGCTTATACAAAATGAACTATTTATACTGTCCGAGCGGTGAGAAATTGTCCAATCCACAAAGCCCATATACATCCAATTACTATCTTTAATACTTCGATAATCATTTAATGTATTACTACTATCATATCCTAATTTTGTCCAACCACTTGGATTTACTGCATACATATAGTCACTTACATACATCAACCCTATTTCGTCTTGATATGTTGTGGCTTCTGCTGGACTTACTATTTCATTTGTATATGCTGTCTTTACTAATACATCTCTTATATTTTCTAATGTATTCCCTCCAACTTGCCATGATGTGTTGGCTATTTTACTTTGCCAATCTCCTGTTAAGTAATTCCAATAATTTGTATTTAAATTTACTGTATTTAATCTACTTGTACTCCAATCATTTGATGAATCATCACCATTTACATAATTCCAATAGTATCTATAAATTGCTACGACGTTTTTTATCATTCCACTATAAAAACTTGATGTTAATGTATCATAATAATCTCCATCTTCTCCTAACATTGTTGCATTCGCATACGTATATTTGATTAATTTTACTTGTCCACCAAATACTCCGATGATTCTATATAGATTATCTATACCGCATGAACCATCGATTGTTCCCGAACCAAAGCATACAAAGTTTTTAATATTATCGCTTGTTAAGTAACCATCTTTTACTGCTTGTGTTATTGCTTCTTCTAAAGTGTTGTAATGAGCATTTTCGCTATATGCCGTTGTGTAGTAATGTTCTTGTTCAACAGGACAACTTACCCCAACATATTGTTTTGTTCCATTACAATAAAAATTTATTACTCCGTCACTTTCTGTTTCTGATGTAGTATATAATCTTGTTAATCCCGCTTGGGTTGCTAATTCTGTTACTTGGTAGTCTCCTCCACTAAATCTGTATGAGTTATCACCAGCTTCTTGGTCTGCATTGGTATAACTTCCTGTTCCATCATGATAATATAATCCGTTTACCCCATCTTCTGTATATAACGTATCTATTATATAACTTGCAAAATTTACTCTAGTTTGTAATGGTTCCGCTTGAATTATTAAACTTGCTTCAAAAGTCTTGCCAGTATTTTCAACTTGGTCAGTATCTAGATTGACAAATGTTACAGTTATGTTCCAAGTTTGCGTTTCTGTTCCAATTGATGTTATTTCATAATTTTCTGCTATTTTTATCACATTACTAACAGTTGTTATATCAAAACCAGATACTTCACCAACTTCTACATATTGATAGCCAGATAAAGTTTGTAATTCTGTACCATCCGGAGCTGTTATTGTTAATATCAATTCTGGAGTATTAGTATCCACTGTATACTCAAAATCATTACTTGTTATATCTAAGTAAAGATAATAGTTTGCTGTTGCACTGTTTGTTGCATTATTCGCAGTTAATGTTGCACTGGCTGTTGTACTTCCTGCTTGATTACCTGCTCCTTGATAGAAGTTATCTTGATTGATATTTAAAGAGATAGGCTCTCCTACCTCAAATGATAAGTTATCGGTAGTATTAGTTTGCACATTTACATTGGTATTGGCTGATGCACCACCTTGCGCAACAAAATAAGCATATGTTGCTCCAACTACTACAATTAAAAGTGTTGCTATCGCTATAATTGATAGCACAAGAGTCTTTTTCTTCTTTTCCATAAAAAATCATCCTTTCAACTTCTCTTTCAGTATAGCAAACGACTATCAAATTTCTTGTCGAATTAAGTTATACAATGTAATTTTTATATGACGTTACTAGGCTATATTTGAATTATAAAAATATTCTTTTTAAAAGTCAATTTACGTAAATTTGGGACGGAGTCAAAATTTATCGGAATGCATAAAAAAAGAAAGAACTCGTGGTATAATATACCTATAAAAATATAAAAAATCATAAAATAAAGGAGTTCTTTCTATGTATATATTACCACAAATTTTAAATATTGAAACAAAAAACTTTATTATTAATCAATTAATTGACAAATTTAAGTTAGTATTTACAGCCTAAATAAATAAAGTCAGTACTTTTTACTACAATTTTACCAAATTTTCAGTAAAAAGTAAGG
>CALVVH010000049.1 GCA_944363805.1 uncultured Bacilli bacterium | reverse complement strand
TAGATTTAAAAATTGGGACTATGAAACCAGAATACGCAGGACAAATGAATATGTATTTAAATTACTATAATGCTGAAATAAATGATGAATATGATAATAAACCAATAGGAATTATTCTTTGTAAGAGTAAAAAAGAAGTGGCTATGGAATATGCTTTGGGTGGTTTATCTAATAATATTTTTGCGTCAACTTATACTTATTATATTCCTAATAAAGAACAATTAATTAGTGAAGTTGAAAAAGTATTGAATGAAACGTAAGTTAAAGACTAATCATTGTATTAGGAAAATTGAAAGAAGCTAACTAATTGCTTTGAATTTAAAAATATAAATAAATGTGCTATAATCGGAATATGGTGGTACAAATGAATATAGGAATAGATATAGATAATGTAATATCAAACTTTAATGAGGTTTTATTAAATGAATTTTTTATTCATGATAAAGATTTAAGAAATAATGGTATTATTAATGCTAATGCAGATTATATAACAAGAGGCATGTTTGATTGGACAAAAGAAGCGAACAGGTCTTTTGGAAAAGTAAAATCGGTTAAGTGATCAAGATCTTTTTCTAGTTTTTCCAAAGAGAAAAAGTTTTCAAATTCATTCGCTTGAAAGAAAAGGGCAAAATAATTTTTTAAGATCTCTTTATATTGTTTTAAAGCAATCGATTCTAAAGCAAGATCAAAACTTGAGAACATGATGGAACCATAAACTTCATTTTGTAGGGAAAGAAGCAGTTTTTTGATTAATTCAAAATAACCAGTTACTTGAGTTTGTGATCGTAAAGCAAGAGAAAAAGGAGTATCTAGAGTTTCTAATTCCCTTAAATCAATCGAAATAGACTCGATGGAACCCATAGGAATGGTTTCTATCGAATGAAGGAAAATAGTCCCACTATCATGACTTTTTACTGTTTTACTATCTAAAAGATAAGCCTTGGCAAATTCATAAGAGATGGTAGAACCAAACTTACTAAGTAGGGAAGAAGGGGTATCCTGCTCCTTTGGTTGGTAGAGTCCCAAGGCTTCAATCGCTTTTAGAAACTTATGTTGCTGTTTCCCGACAAAAGTTTTCCTTGAGATATTTCTTCGCTTTCGATAGGCCGAAAAAGACTGATAAACATCCATAAATTTTTCCTTTTGTAACACCATTTCAATAATATCTTGAATATTTTCAATATTAATCGTCTTTCGATCTTGATAATCTTTTTCTATTTGTTGAAGTACTTTTTCATACACTTTATTGACATCTTCATCATGATAGGGAATGTCAACCGAACGAAAAGCTTTTTGAATGGCTAAGGCAATTTTTTCGCCTTGAAAAGCAGTTCTCTGACCACTTCTTTTTACCACGATTAAAGTATCAAACAGAGTTGTTTTTGACATAATCACCCCTCCTTATACCTTTATTATACTTGTAAAAAAGAAAGAACGCAATGGAGCAAAAAAGGAATTGACAAGTTACAAGGAATCTCGTATTCTAAGTAGAGAGGAGTGAAATAATGTTTGTTCTAGGAGTATTAGCAATTATTATCGGAGCGATTCTAACGATCGTAGGATTTGCTATGAACAATAGTTTAGAAGCTCAATTAATTAGTGCTTTCTCTACAGGATCAACCAATCCAGGAACGATATTTATCGTGATCGGAATCATCTTATTAGTAGTTGGGGTTCTATTAGTAGTGATGAAGAAAAAGAAAGCTCAAAAGTAAAAGAGAAAGGTCGAAAGATCTTTTTTCTTTTGAGTGACAAATTCTTGTCTAATAAAAGCAAAACTTTCTTTTTGAAACAAAAAAAATGTTACAATATAAAAGAAAGTGGGGATAAGATGATTACATTTGAAAAAGTAAGTAAAGCTTATAAAGATGTTACCGTATTAAAAGATATTTCTTTTACCATTGAAGATGGCACATTAGTAACTTTAATTGGAGAATCAGGCTGTGGCAAAACGACGACTTTAAAAATGATCAATCGTCTAATAGAACCAACTTCTGGTAAGATTCTAATCAATGGAGAAGATGTTCATAAGAAAAATGAAATTGAATTAAGAAGAAGTATTGGCTATGTTATTCAACAAACGGGACTTTTCCCTCATTTAACCATTAAAGAAAATATTGAAATTATACCTAAAGCCTTAAAAATGGAGAAAAAGAAAATCGAAGCGAAAACCAAAGAAGTATTAAAAATGGTTGATTTGGATGAGGATCTACTTGATCGTTATCCCAATGAATTATCCGGCGGACAACAACAACGTGTAGGAATTGCACGGGCTTTTATGAATGATCCAAAAATCATTTTAATGGATGAACCCTTTAGTGCTCTTGATCCCATGAGTCGAAGTGCTCTTCAAGAAGAATTGTTAAAAATACAAGATAAATTTCATAAGACAATTGTC
Organism: uncultured Bacilli bacterium; assembly: GCA_944363805.1. The sequence goes on along the minus strand of CALVVH010000049.1, from coordinate 6,408 downwards.
TTTGTAACCCATGATATGGATGAAGCGATCAAGTTAGCGGATAAAATTGCCATTATGGATGGGGGAAAATTGGTTCAATATGATACCCCAGAAAACATTTTAAAACACCCGAAAACCGAATTTGTCAAAGAATTTGTAGGAAAAGATCGAATCTGGGATTCTCCAGAACTCATCAAAGTAAAAGACATTATGATTACCAATCCGGTTACGTGTCTTCCTCATTACTCTATTTTTTATTGTTTAAATAAAATGAAAATGATGCATGTTGATAGTTTAATAATTGTAGATGAAGAAAAAAGATTTAAGGGAATGCTTTATGCCGAAAGTATTGTCGAAGAAAAAAGTACCAAAAGAAAAGCTGAAGATCTGATGATCGATGACGTTGTGACAGTCAAAGAAGATCAATCGATTGTTGATTTAGCGAAATTAGTGAAAACAAACCGTCTTTCTACGATTCCCGTCTTAGATAATGATAACAAAGTATGTGGCTTAATCACAAGAAGTAGTTTAATTACAGCCTTAAGTCAACAATTTTTAGAGGAGGAGTAATATGATGAACTTTATAAATTATATGATCGAAAATAAAGATCAAAGCCTTTCTCTTTTCTTAGAACATATTGAACTGACAGTGTTAGCGGTTGCTTTCGCTATTTTAATTGGTGTTCCTATTGGTATTTTTATCAGTTATGTCAAAAAATTAAATAAACCTGTTTTAGGAATAGCTAGTGTTGTACAGGCGATTCCATCGATGGCTCTTCTTGGTTTCATGATCCCTTTTCTTGGGATTGGAACGGTACCGGCGATTGTAGTGGTGATTCTCTACTCCCTTCTTCCAATTATTAAAAACACTTATACAGGTATTAGTGGAATCAGTGATACAATGATAGAAGCAGCGACAGGAATCGGACTTACCAAAGGACAAATTTTGTTTAAAATTCAAATTCCTCAAGCTTTACCGGTTATTATGGCAGGCATTCGTATTTCGGCTGTTTCGGCGGTAGGACTCATGACTATGGCTGCCTTTATTGGAGGCGGAGGTCTAGGTTATCTTATCTTCTCAGGTATTCGAACTGTTAATAACTATCAAATATTAGCAGGGGCCATTCCAGCTTGTATTCTTGCCTTAGCAGTTGATTATTTCTTTGGCCTTATTGAAAAATTAGTAACTCCTATCAGTTTACAAATGCAAGGCAAAACAAGAGAACAAGTCTTAAATGGAAGAAAAAAACAAAAGATTATTGTAGGTATCATTCTCGCTCTTATTGTTCTTCTATTTCTTAGTACGATCAAATTGGATAAACCAAACGAAAATACCCTAACCGTCGGTTCTAAAGACTTTACCGAACAAAACATCTTATGTGAAATGACTAGTAATTATATTGAAGCGAATACCGATATTGCCGTTTCAAGACAATGTAACTTAGGAGGAGCCCAAGTTGTATTCTCCGCCCTTAATCGAGGAGATATTGACCTTTATATTGACTATTTAGGAACTGATTATACCGATATTTTAAAGCATACCCCGATCAGCAATGTCGATCAAGTTTATCAAACAGTCAAAAAAGAATTCAAAGAGCAATACGGTATTGAAGTATTAAACCCCATGAACTTTAATAATACCTATGCTTTAGCGGTAAGACAAGATACTGCTCAAGAATATAATTTAAAAACCATTTCCGATCTTGCTAGAGTATCCCAAAACTTAACCATTTCTCCAACCCTAGAATTTGTCAATCGTCAAGATGGCTTACCAGGCTTATTACAAACCTATAACCTATCATTTAAAGACACCATTGCTATGGATGGTAGCCCAAGATACACCGCCTTAATGAATAACAATAGTCAAGTGATAGATGCCTTTACCACTGATGGACTGCTAAGAAAGTTTGATCTTGTTGTCTTAGAAGATGATAAAAACTTCTTTCCCCCATATTATGCCGTACCTCTTATGAAAACAGAAACTTTAAAAACATATCCAGAACTAGAGAATTTATTAAATACACTAGGAACTTACTTAACGGATGCTGTAATGCAAGAGTTAAACTATCAAGTCGATGAACTAGGACGCTCTCCCGAAAGAGTCGCAAGGGAATTTTTACAAGCACAAGGATTGATTTAGTTCTTGTGTTTTGCTTTCCTTTATTATAGAATAAAAATAAAGACGAGGTAGGGATATTATGAAATATGGTGGAAAAGCAGACTCTTTATTATTTTTAAGAGAAAATAAAATACTAGTACCTAATTTTTTCATCATCACAAAAGAAGATTATACTAATTTTTTAACAAAAAATAAGATTGATGCCGAAATAAAAACTTTATTTTTAAATAAAGATTATCAAAAGATAAAAAAATTAATAAAAAAGCAATCTATTACCCAAGAATTAAAAGAAAAAATAGAAGAAAAGACTTTAAAAATAAGTAGCCAATTCTACGCAGTACGTTCTTCCGCTACGAACGAAGATGGAGAAAATAAATCTTATGCAGGGCAGTATGATAGTTTTTTAAATATAAAAAAAGAAAAATTATTTGAAAATATTAAGAATTGTTGGTGTTCTTTATACAATGAAAATGTAATTCTTTATAGCAAAGATTTTGATATTTATGGCATGAATGTAATCATTCAAGAAATGATCGAACCAGACTATTCTGGAGTAATATTTTCAATAGATCCAACTTCAGAAACTAAAAACTATACTATTATTGAAATGGTAAAAGGCTTAGGCGAAAAATTAGTTTCAGGAAAAGTGACACCCACAAAAATTTTTATAAGAAAACAAACGAAACGAATCGATTTAAAATTAGGAAATTTAAATATAAAAAAAGATACTTCTTATGAAATAACTACTAATAATCACAAAATAACAATGGTAAATTACATAGATGTAGATAAAGTTTATAGTGATTTATTTAAAAAGTTGGGAGAATAGAGTATGAAAATAACAAGCAAAGAAGCCAAAAAAATATTAGAATATTATAGAAAAAAGACTGAAAGTGATACATGGATAGACCATTGTTTGTGTGTTGGCGAGAGTGCAGGTAAAATAGCAAAAGCATTAAATGAAAAAGGTTATAATGCAGATATAGATAAAGCGATTACTCTTGGATATTTACACGATATTGGTAAATATAACGGACAATCCCACGGACATGTTATGAGGGGGTATAATTATTTAAAAGATAAAGGTTATGACGAAGAATATTGTGATATATGTTTAACACATTCTTACTTAAACAATGATATTATATGTACTGCAGGAGGAGTTCCAAACCCAAAAGATAATTTGTTTTTAACAGAGTTTATAAAAAACCATAACTACACAATAGAAGAAAAGATAATAAATATATGTGATTTAATGTGTCCACAAGGTGGTAAAGTTTATACGATTGATAAAAGATTAATTGATATTATGATTAGGAGAGGTGCTTACTCAAATACACAATATCACATAAAAGAAACATATAAATTGAAAGCATACTTTGATAACTTGTTAGGGTATAACTTATATGATTTATTTCCTGAAATAAAAGAAAATTTATAATTGTTTATTTTAAAGAATATTTGTGTTAAAATGTATATAGTGATTGATTCATACATCAATTACCTTTGGGAAAAGTTGTAGATAACTTCCTCAACGGCACCATAAAGTTAATATTTCCCGTAAGTACGGGATTTTTTATTGCTCAAATTTAAATTTGATCTTAATTAAGTCTTATTTAAAAAAATTTTTACTATTTAATACTTCTACAGTATGCTTTTCCGCTGTTTATATTGTAATCACTATTTCTTTAACTACTTCTCTTCAGCGGGTGCCAAAACCATTCAAAATAAATCTTTTGGAACAAAGATTCAAGTTACATATTTTACATACTTTGTACTGTAAAGTAAAAACTGCATTTCATAGACTATTCACTAGAAATTTAGTATAATCACTATAGAAAAAGGAGGATTAATATATGGAATTATATATTGCCGTTCCCAAAGCTATTACTGACATATATTGGAATGGAGTACCAGAAGAATCAGAAGCATTAGGAATGTTTTGTGTAAAGCCAGAAGTAAAAAAAGGAAAGTTTGGAGGAAAGAAAGTAATTGGATTTAAAGAAGCAATAACAGGGGAAAAAGTTGCCGAACGTATTTACTATGGAACAGAGTATACTATTGAACATGTAGATTTAGACAGCACGATAGGAAATAATAATATCCAGATTGGAGATATTATTTGGGAAATAGCAGATGAACACACTGCTGATAAAGTATTATCTCCTGAAGAATTACAAAAATATATGTCTTTGAGTGCTGAAGAAGTTCGTGAACAATTACAAAGTATTCGTGCAAAAGCGAGAAGTATTGCCCAAGAGTGTAGAAATTTAGAAGTAGAAAGTAGATTAAGAAAAGCCCATTTAAATTCTAATAATACTTACATTGCTATTCCAAAAGCTATCACTCATATATACAATAATGGAATACCAGAAAAGTCAGAAGCATTAGGGATGTTTTGTGTAAATCCAGAAGTAAAAAAGGTTATGTTTGGAAGAACAAAAGTAACTGGATTTAAAGAAGTAATAACAGGAGAAAAAGTTGCAAATCGTATTTATTATGGAACTGAGTATAGTGTTGAATATGTGGATTTAGACAGCGCGATAGAAAAGAATGCTCAGATCGGAGATATAATTTGGGATATTGTAGATAAATCTACTGCTGATAGATTAATTCCCCCTGAAGAGTTACAAAAATATATGTCTTTAAGTGCTGAAGAAGTTCGGGAACAACTACAAAGTATTTATGAAAAAGCAAAAAGTATTGCTCAATCTTCCGAAAAGACCAGCGGAAAAAAACTTTAATAACCCTCAAAATATGGTACATATTTTATGTAAAGCAGAATGTTAATTTTTATAATAGCCCATAAAAGAGTGATATAATATAACTAAGTACTATAATGTGAGGAGAATATATAATGGGAATGTTTGAAAAATTCAAAAAGCCAAAAGACTCTATAGAAGAGTTTAATAAAGACATATCTGTCGATTTAGGTAAAGTTGATTCATTTACCTTATTAGTTGGTGGTCAATTTAATAATTTTGTTGCTGACCTTTCAACAAATAAGTCAGGACTATTAAATGAAGTGGAACAAGAAGCATTTAAAGTTTTGTGGCATATTGGTTGTATTGATATCGACGGTTTTGGCAATAATATTTGGAACTTACGCAAAGGGACTTTTGAGGCTTTCAACAAAGATGGAGTAGTATTAGGATTTGAAAAGAAAGATGCCACAGTAAAAGATAGATATGGACTTGATGATGAAGGAAGGGCAAACTTTTTCTACTTATCTAATGCTGGCAATTTTATAATTGTCCAAAGTGACCGAAATAAAAAAGCCTTCCTAGTTTATGTTTCTGAAGATATAACCCCAAGATTACTTAAAGCGCTACGTGTTGCTGAAGCCTATGCTCTAGATATCAAACTTGAAGAAAATATTTCTAACGATCGCTTAGGTATTCCTGATGAAATTCCAATTCCATCTTCTATTGCTGATACAAAACCTGAAATGGAAGAGGATGTTGTCATCGATTTAACAAACCAAGAAGGTCGAGGAAGGTAGTTAAAACACGAAAGCTTAACTTCGTGTTTTTTCCTTTTTAAACATACGATAATTAAAAGAAAATAAAAAAAGATTATAATTAATAATAATTTACAATCTTTTTTGTCTATGTCTCATTACTGCACATTTGAAAAGAATTTTCTATTTCTTTTAGAAACTCTGTATCGCTTAACTTTTCTAATTTTTTTAAAGACTTATTGGAATAATATACAATTGCTTTTTGATCTAAATTTTCTTCTTTATCAAATTCCCAATAAAAATTAAAAGGTATTTTCTGATTATTAGCAACTCTTGCAACGCTTTCACCGTATTCCCAATTGCTGTGCCTTTTATTATATATATTGATGGTGCTATGAAAAATTATATATTTGGTGTTATTGATTGTCCTTTCAATATAATTCGTATTTAAGACACTGCTACCAATAATTGTGTATGTTAGAGCATTTTCTTTAAAGGAACATTTCATAGTCCTTTCATCGTATTTAATATCCATCTCATAAAAATTGTAAATACAAATTCCTAAAAAGATAAAAAGAATAAATAAACATGTAAAAGAACCAATGATTTTCAACATTTTGTTTAGCTTTTTTTTGTTAACAATATTTAAATTAATAATATTTTCTTCTAATTTTTCTTGATATTCTTCTTTTTCTAATTTTTCTCCACTTAATAATTCATTTATTGTTACATCAAGTTCTTTGCACAAAGATTTTAAAATAGAATAATCTGGCAATCTTCTTCCATTTTCCCAATTAGAAATAGCTCTATCAGTCACTCCAATTTTCTCTGCTAATTCTTGTTGTGTTAT
>CALVVH010000048.1 GCA_944363805.1 uncultured Bacilli bacterium | reverse complement strand
AAAAGTGCTTACGCTTCGTAAACACTTACTTTCTTTCTATTTTTACCAGATCTTTCATATTTTACTACACCAGCAACTTTAGCAAATAGTGTGTGGTCTTTACCCATTCCAACATTTGTACCAGGATAAATCTTTGTTCCTCTTTGACGATAGATAATTGATCCAGCAGTAACTATTTGACCATCACTAGCCTTAGCACCTAATCTACGTCCAGCAGAGTCACGACCGTTTTTAGTAGAACCTTGAGCCTTAACATGCGCAAATAATTGGATGTTTAACTTCATGAAATTCATCTGTCTTCCTCCTTTACTATTTTTATATTTTTATTATAAGTTTCTGCTAGTTCTTCTAGCATATAAATCATATTTTCGATTATCAATTTAATATCGTCTGCCTCACTCTTAATATCGATAGTAAGTTTATCCTTCTCTTCTTTGTATTCCAAAGAATGAGCATCAAATCTAAGACAAACGTTGATGCTAGTTATAATAATACTTGATGCACTTGCACAAACGATATCCTTACCATAATCAGCAAAATCAGCATGACCAGTAACAATAATTTGATTATTTTTAATATTAACTCTAATCATTAACCAATCTTCTTTACTACTAATTTTGTGTATGGTTGACGGTGTCCTTGAGTCTTACGATATTTTTTCTTAGGTCTGTACTTAAACACTTTAATCTTTTTATTTTTACCTTGTTTTTCTACAGTACAAACAACACTTACCTTATCAACATAAGGATTTCCAGCAACACCATTAGCAAATAAAACTTTATCAAATTTTACTTCGCTACCAACTTCAGCATCTAATTTTTCTACGTAGATAACATCGCCTTCAGCAACATAATATTGTTTTCCACCTGTTTCAAATATAGCTTTCATTTCATACCTCCTTACTTTCGAAGTCGCGCCTTTAAGGTAACTAACATTAGTTTTCTCAAACCTTTTCAGTGCGGTTTTTTAAGAAACTACTTAAAAACATATCAATTATACCCAAAATTCTAGAACTTGTCAAACTTTTCCTGTAATTTTTTATCTTCTCCCACGATTTTTTTATTTTCTTTAAAATATTGATAAGTATCCAGTTTTAAAATATCTAAGTTTCCTTCCCTAGTACTAAGGTATTTAAATTCATATTTATTTAAATATCGTTCTAATAAAAATCTATTGAACAAATAATTATGGTTTTTGTAGGCATAAAAAGTTTTAATCATAAATAAAGAAGTAATTAGATAATTATTTAAAGAGAACCAATAATTGCTAATAAGATATAAAACAATGCCTAAACATGAAACAAAAAAGTATAAATAATATGATGCCTTAAAAGAAAAGAATTTATTTAAAACTGCATTGAAAATGATACTGCCATCTAAAGGGATGATTGGGAGCAGATTAAAAATAAGGATACTTAGATTATATTGGTTAAAAATATTTTTAGTTAATACACTTAGAGGTAATTGCCCAATAATTAGACCAAAAAGAAGCTGAAAAAATATGCCACCGAAAGCAATTAGTAATTCTTTATTTATGGGTGTATTAAGATCTTTGTTAACTTTTGTCATTCCCCCGAAGGGATAGATAGTAATAGAAATAATTTGGTATTTAAAAAGTTTTATAAAAAATACATGGCCGAATTCATGAATGATAACAATGCTAAATATTATTAAACCAATTTTTAAATATCCACACAAGAAAAGAAGGAGCAAGAAATAGATAGTTAAAAAATTAATTTTGATAATCTTCATATTTTATATATTCATTGTCTTTTTTTATTACTAGATATAGATATTCATCAGCTGTTTCACCGATTACAGTACCTTCTTCAACGTAATCATAAAGATTTACGGAAACATTTTCTAAATTACCATACCAAATATCGGCGCCGTCGATTCCCTGAATAATGATGGTGTTGCCATAGTTATCTTTTTCTCCTGCAAAGACCACTACACCACTTGCTAAACTATTAACTAACGAGTGTGAACTTATCGTAAGACGTTCACCATCAGCATAATCACTTATTTCTTTATAGATGATTTTGCCATCAAAGACTGTCATCGTATTATCATCTTTTGGCAAGACTTCACCAAATAAGTCTTCATACCATCCTTTTATCTTGGTAAATGGCAAGGATTCTGTTAAAACATATTCTTTATATAAAAGAAGATTTTTATCGCTAATATTGGTAAATATGATACTTACTAGGAAAAAGATGATTGCAAGCATAAAACGAGTAAGATACTTATTAAATATTTTTCTTGGGGTGGTACGGAAATTACTATTTTTCTTTCTCTTGCTTTTATGCATCTTTAGATATTCATCCATGGATAATCACCTAAAGCATTTTATGTTCAAAGAATCCTTTTTATAACATATGGCAATGAAAATACCATTAATAATTAAGACTTGTAAAAGTTTTATCCAACTTATATTACCAAAAATGATAATACCAATTATATAGTAAAGTAATATTAATGCCATGTTTATTAGCCAGTAGATACTAAAATTGTGATAGTTTACTTTGATTAATAATCTTCTAATAAGAAAAAGAATCGTTATTATTAAAGCGTTATAAAGAAAGGTGTGCATTAATAATTGGTCAATTAAAATGGCTATACTTAGATTGTAAACATAACTCTTGGTATTTAAATTCAGTAAGAAAAAATAAGATAAATATGGGGTATAACTATAAATTAAAATATCGATTATCAAGAAAAACATTTTAATCTACCACCAATACATAATTAATATTAGCAAAATCAACTGCGGGTTTAACAGAAACAGTTTTCTCAATTTCAGTAGCGTCAATGCTAATGTCTGCAACTTCACCGATATAAATATCCCCCGGTAAGTTACCGATGCCGGAAGTATATATTTTATCTCCTCTATTAATTTCATCATAAACTTGAAGATCTTTAACTAGCAATGTGTCATCATGAAAGCTCAGTATACCATAAGAAGAGCCAATCTTAACTGAGATATAACTGTTTTTATTAGTGAGCAATTGAACTTGGCTAGTTGTTTTGAAAACTTCAGATATAACTCCGATTAAACCTGCATCATCGATAACTGCTTGACCTTTTTCTAAATTAGCATCTTGACCTTTATATATTGTGATAGTGTCAGTAAAATCGTAAATATCGCGGATAAGCACTTTACTTATTACTAAATTTAAGTCACTACTAATTTTAAAATCGTTGGCTTCCAATAAAGCATTATAATCTGTTTCAAGGCTTTGACAATATAAATTAGTTATATTTTCTTCATTCAATTTATAATCAAATACATATAAAAATTTATTTATATAAGGTATAAATATGATAAGTAAAAATATTAATAGTAATATAATATAATCTTTATATTTTTTTATCATACTTTTAGTATGCTTTTTTTTAGGATAAATATGTCAAAAATAATTTGAGCATAGCAGCATTTAAGTTGTTTATGACTTCTGCCTTTGTAGTCTTCAACATAATTGTTTCATAGTTTTGGAGCATAGTGGTGAACTCTTCATTCATTTTCATCTCTTTAATGTAATATTCTATTCCTTGTTCGTGAAAAAAATTTTCCAACTTAACCTTATTTTCTTCATGATAGGCAATACCTACTAAAACACGATAGTAGCCATCCTTATCTTCATAAATAATAGATGTAACAAAATTGTCTTGATAATTTAAGGCATTATCTTTATTTTTAAATACCCCAGTCTGGAATAAACTCACCGTATTTTTCTTTGTAGTAATGGCGGTGACTGAAGCACTGATGTCACGATAAAAGAAGAAAGCAAATACACCACCGATAAGAATAGCTCCGATAATTACTTTTAAATATGTTTTCATCTAATCACCAACTATAATATACAACAAAAATAATGCAAAGATTGTCAAATTAAGGGATATTTGTTATAATACAGGCAAAAAGGAGACAATTATGGAAGATAAACGATTATCTGACTTGCTAGTAAATATTAAACAACTAGATAATGGAAGACAAAGAATTACTATAAGTTATAAAGATGAAAAGGGAGATAATTATAATGAACAATACCAATTTGAGGGATATTTGAAATATTTTCAACCGGATGCTAATTCAGTAGTTATTCAAGAAATAAAAGCTTCTAAAGATAGGAATTATCCGATGATAATAATCTTTAGTAGATTAGAAAATGGGTATTCTTTAAATTATTTTTGCCTTACTGATGAACCGATAATCAATGAAAATTTAAAAGATATCAAAAAGATGATAATTAGGCAGTTTGGTTTGGAAGCTGTTTACTCTTATCAATATGGTTATTTAACCTCAGCTTGGTACGATAAAATAATATATGATGAAAAAACGCAAACTTTTCAAGTGGAAGTTATTATGGAAACTGCCAAAGGAATTGTAAGATTGGTGGGAGAATTAGATACTGATGGACATCTAATTGATGATACAATGTATATACCGCAGTTAAGCATGGCTTGTTTAGTTGATGAAGACAATTTATATGAATCACTAGAAAGTTATAAGAATAAAATAGAAAGAATGTTAACTAAAAAAGAAAATACGAAAGAAAAAAAGGCTTATGTCGAATACGAATATCAACTATATTTGAATCGCAAAAGAAAAAAAGTGGTTTGGAAATAATCCAAACCTATTTTTTTAGTTCATTTTTTTGGCAATCATGTTTTCAGCACCATCCATTGCTTTTAGCACTTTTTTGCTAGTTGTTTTACGAGCTTGTTTATTACTCATCACATAAACTGAAGTTCCAACTAAAGCTAAGGCAGCAGCAACTCCAGCCACTTTCATCATATTTTTCATGTGTATTCACCTCTAGCCTTAGTATGTTTAAAATTAATTATTATATACTTCCATAATTTTACTTTTTAAGCTAGTCTTACGATTACTCGAATAGTTATTGGCAACAGCTCTAGCAAAGGCTTGGGCATCTCCGACGATTGTAAGGCTTTTTTTGGCTCTACTTACACCAGTGTAAATGAGTTTGTTATAAAGCATTTTATAATAACTATTACTAATGGGCATAATGACATGTTCAAATTCACTACCTTGACTCTTATGAATTGTTATGGCATAGGCATGTTTAATTTGTTTTAAGTCTTTCTTTTCATATTCTACCCGATTACCTTCAAAATCAATGGTAATTTTATTACCTGAGATATTTTCAATATAACCGATATCGCCATTAAAGACATTATTATCTAAATCATTTACTAGCTGTAATACTTTATCTCCTTCGCGATAAATTACATCAAGATAAGCAATCTCGTTTTTCTTTTTGGATTCGGGATTATATATTTTTTGTAAAGTAATATTCAAATTATCTATTCCATTTTCTCCCTTATACATTGGAGCTAAAACTTGCATTCTATGCTCATCAATTTTCTTAGTTAATGAAATTTTGATGATTTGTTCGATAGCTTCTTTTATTTGAATAGATTTTGTTTGAAAGAAAGAGTAGTCATCTTTCTTACTCAAAAATTCTTCGCTCAAATCATTATTTTTTATTTCTTTAGCTAAATAAGGAATATAGGAATTATCACTTTGACGATAAATTTGGTTTAATGGGACATAATTAAAATAATCACTACTTATAAGGTCATCCAAAACAAGACCAGGGCCAACACTTGGAAGTTGGAAAGTATCTCCCACTAAAATAAGTTTTACACCTGGACTGATACCATTAAGTAAGGCGTTAAATAAATCAATATCAATCATACTCACTTCATCGACGATGATAAGACGATGACTGGTCTTATTATACTCATTATAGAAAAAATCATTGCTATCTTTATACCATTTCAAATAACGATGGATAGTATAAGCAGGAAGCCCAGTGGATGAAGCCATCTTTTTACTAGCTCTACCAGTCGGGGCTAAAAGAGCAATTGTTTCCATAATATCTGCAGGTCCCAAGCCTTTATCTTCAATATAAAGTTTAGTTATAGCATTAATAATCGTTGTTTTCCCGGTTCCAGGGCCACCGGATATAATAGTTATATTGTTATTTAAAGCTCCCATGATAGCTTTTTCTTGGTCAGCATTGTAATCGATTCCAATTCTCGTTTCCAGCTCTTGCAATTTTTCTTCCAATTTTTTTATTTTATCGACATTTTTGGAATCAATTATTTTTAGTTTTTTAGCAATATTTTCTTCCTTTTCATAGTATTTTGCTAGATAGATTCTTCTTTCAATAATTACAATTTCACCAATTTCACTTAATTCGTGAAGTATTTCTTCAAAAACATCTTCCCCTAAGATGATACCAAATTCTTTTCCGAGTATTCCTGTGATTTCTTCTCGATAATAGAAAGTATCGCCATTATAATTGCTAAGCATTTGCATTGATTCCAGTAAACAGGCGTATATTCTTACTTTCGATTCTCTACCATAATTACTTACATAGATACTATCAAGTTTTCTAAAGTCGATAATTTCTTTTAGGTCGTAAAATGCATCACCCATTACTTCATCAATACGGTCTTTAAATTTATTGTAAATTCGAGAACACTCTTCAATAGTAAAACCTAAATTTTGAAATTTTAAGATGGCATCACTACTCTTGTTATAATTTTGAAGGGAATTATATATTTTGGCAGCCCTAATAGTGGTCATGCCTTCAATTTCTAATAAGTTGTCACGATTTTCTTTAATTATTTCTAAAGTTTTTTCGCCGAAGTGGTCAACAATTTTCTTGGCAGTTTTTTCACCACAACCATCAATAAAGGAACTGGCTAAAAATTCAATGATGGCCTCTTTGGTTGTTGGCACTTCTATTTCATAACTATCAACGGCATATTGCATACCAAAGCGTTCATTATTGACATATTGACCATACAAAGTCATATTAATATCGATATTGACATCAGTAAATACACCAGTTACGGTAATACTTTTATTGACCTTATTTTTCATCAAGGTATCATTAGTTTCACGCACACGAAATAAAGCTACAACGTAGCCAGATTCGTTATTGTGAAATATTATTCTTTTTAATTTGCCCTTAATGTAATTCATAATTCTCGACTGTAGATTTTTCCTTTTTCTAAATTTTCATTGATTTGGACATATAAATAATTACTGGTGTGTCCAAAACTAATACCATTATCGCACTCTTCAATTAAAACATCAAGTTTTTTTCCTTTAAATTTATTATAATATTCTTTTTCTAAAGTATCAGATAAAGCTAAAAGGCGTTTCACTCTTTCTTTTTTGGTTTTCTCATCGACTTGGTTAGGCATTTTCGCAGCAGCAGTTCCTTCTCTTAGAGAATAAGGAAAGACATGAATTTTGCTAAAGCCTATTTTTTTGACAAATTCTAAACACTCCAGAAAATTTTCTTCAGTTTCATAGGGATGACCTACGATAATATCCGTTGTAAGGGAAATGTCTGGTCTAATGCGACGAATTTCCGCAATTTTACTAGCAAAATATTCTAAATCATATTTTCTATTCATCTTCTTTAAAATAGCATTACTACCCGATTGTAAAGGAATGTGCAAGTGATCACATACTTTGGGATTATCTTTTAAGCAAGAAAGAAATTTATCCCCTAGTTCAGTTATCTCGATACTCGATATTCTAATTCTCTTTATTTCATCTATCTTGGCTAATTCGTTAATAAGGTCACTTAAATCATGGCCAGAAGCATTGTATCTACCAGTGTGAATACCCGTTAGGACTATTTCGGCGTGATTATTTAAAGCTAAGGCATGGGCTTCTTCTATTGCTTTAGTGAAACTTTTACATCTTACACTTCCTCGCACGTAAGGGATGATACAATAAGAACAAAAATTGTCACATCCATCTTCGATTTTGATAAAAGCTCGGACATGATTAAAGGTACTAATTTTCATATCTTCAAACTCTAAATTACGCTCATTGTAAAATTTAACATATCTTTGTTTATTTTCTAAATAATTAGTAATCAAATCAGCAATATGACTCTTGTCTTTGTTCCCTAGTAATATGTCGATGCCTAAAGTTTTGTATAATTCTTGCTTATTTTGTGAACTACAGCCAGTTACAACTAATAAAGATGAAGGATATTCTTTTTTTAAGTGTCTAATCATTCTTAAACACTTTTTGTCTGCTACATTGGTTACTGTACAAGTGTTTACAATCAATATATCACATTTTGCCAAGTTTTCCTCATAAGAAAAACTATGATGAAGCATAACTTCCTTCATCATATTTGATTCATATTGATTGACTTTACAGCCAAAAGTAATAATATTAAATTTCATTAACCTCTACCCCAGTTCTTTTTGTAATTGTTTTAAAGCTTGTAAGAAAGCTTCTTCTTTAGCAAAGCTGATAACCCTTACATCGACTTTTGGTGCCGATTCCACCTTTTTATTGACCAAATCATCTAAGTTAACTTTTTTTACTGATAAGTCATCGTATAGTTCCTCTTTTTCGTAATTCAAACTATAATTATTTTTTTTGTGTAATAACTCATCATAACTGATAATTGCTTTATCTTCTTGATCACGTTCATATTCAGTAAAGTTGACTGTTGGTTCTTCTTTTCCTAAGTTTTCAGTTATTTCTTTTACTATCTTCATTTCTGCCGTTTCTTCCTTTTCATTCTTTTGTTCTTCTTCATTATTAATTTTTATAAAATAGACGAGAGTTACAATAAGTACCATGAGTATCAATACCGCAAAGAAAAAGACAATATCGATAAAATTTAATGTTTTTAAAAACTCCCAAATATCAGAAAATAATTTCATTCTCTACCACCACAATACTATTTTAACATGTATCAATTTACTTACATAGCATTTATCATTAATTTGACACATCCGAATGTCAAATATTGACACTTATTATAACATCACTTGTTAGCAATGTCAAAGGAAAAAGGTTACAATTCACAGCCACTTGAAAAAGTAGTGATCACTCACTATCTTTTTTAAAGGCTAAAATCTCTTCTAAAGTATT
>CALVVH010000047.1 GCA_944363805.1 uncultured Bacilli bacterium | reverse complement strand
GAGTGAGATAATTTAAAACGAGATAAAACATCAATGACTATTGCATCAAAAATAGAATGGATATTGTAATGAGGATTGTGTAAACAACGATAGATTCTTTTGGAATGAGAATCTAAGTGAATAGAGGAATTAAAATTATCAAATAAAGAAAGGGCAATTTTAGAAGAAGTAATAGATTCAGCATTGATTAAAGAGCAGAAAAATTCAGGGAAGAAATTAAGAAGAGTTTTATAAGATGTAAAGTTAGAGAAAAAGGAACGAAAATTATTTGCAACATCAGAGAATTTATTATATACTTTAATCATAAACAACCACCTTTTTATTTTTTAAGCAATATAATAATAACAAAAAGTGGTTGTTTAATCAAATTAATAAAAAAGGATGTAAAAAAATCCTAATGTTTGGGATAAAAACTGTCCAGTAATAAGTACGTGATAGTCTAGGGCGATGCAATATGCTTGTCTTCGCGCCTTTACGGTGCGAGGCAAGCGGGGTGATTTTTTGCTATAACGGCTATTCGGTTGAAAATTAAATTGATGCGATAATGAACTCTGCCGCTCCTGTTCGGGCAGGAGTGGCAGGCACGGCCCAACTCTTTTCTTGTGTTTCAAGGTAAGCCGTGGCTTTTATGGCTCAAAGGGTAATCTTGTGATATTTCCCGTCGTTCGGACAATACGAATACTGCGATGCAATTCTTTTGTTACTTTTCTTTATAAAGAAAAGTAATGTAATGGAAAAATAGTATATCCTATATACTATTTTTCTTAATAAATGTGGGTGATATAATGAATGAGATAGATACTAATATATTTAGAGCATATGATATAAGGGGAGTATATCCTGGGGAAATTAATGAACAAGCTGCTTATACAATTGGTAGGAGTTATGGGTCATACTTGCAAGAGAAGTATGGCAAAAATAGTTGTGTGGTTTCGCATGATAATAGGTTATCTAGTGAGAGTTTATCCCAAAATTTGATTAAAGGAATTACTTCTAGTGGATGTAATGTAATTAATTATGGACTTACGACAACACCGATGAATTATTATGGAAGATATTTAAATCAAATGCCAGGGATAATGGTTACAGCTAGTCATAATCCGAAGGATGATAATGGTTTTAAATTTTCTTTTGATGGAATGATCAATGCTCGGGGAGAAATGATTGAAGACTTTAAAAACTATACACTTGCAGGTAACTTTAAAGATGGAGTAGGTAATGTAACTAATAATAATATAGTGGATAAATATATAGAATATTTAAAGTATTCAATTAAATATGGGAAGAATAAAAGAAAGATAGTAATTGATTGTGGTAATGGGGCAACAGCTAGTATTGTAAAGAAAGTCTTTGATAGTAGTTATTGTACTCCAGTATATATCAATGATACATTGGATGGCAATTTTCCAGCGCATCATCCAGATCCTGCAGTAGCTGCCAATATGAAAGAATTGCAAGAAAGAGTAAAGAAAGAGCGTGCTGACTTTGGGGTTGCTTATGATGGTGATGGAGATAGGATTGGTATAGTCATGGATAATGGAGAGTTACTTCCAATAGAATACTTTATGATTATATGTATTAGGGATATGTTTAATAATGTAAGTAATAAGACATTCTTATATGATATAAAGTGTAGTAAAAGTATTGATGATTATATAAGAAGTTTGGGAGGAACTCCGATATGTTATAGAACTGGGGCAAGCTATACACAATATAAAGTACATCAAGATAATTTGCCTTTTGGAGGAGAATACTCAGGACATATCTTCTTTAGAGATAGAGATGCCGACTGTGGAAGTGCTATCTATGCAACATTGAGATTATTAGAAATAATGAGTAAGACAAGTGATAAGTTAAGTAAAATGGTTAGTGAGTTTCCTAAGTATTATGCAACTGAGGAAGTAAAGATACCAAGTGATGATACAAAGAAGTTTTTAGTAGTTGATAAGATAAAAGAATATGCTAAGAATATGAATTATCCAATAAATGATATCGATGGAGTAAGAATAACTTATACTAATGGTTGGGCTTTAGTTAGAGCAAGTAATACAGGAGCAAATATTACTTTTAGAGCAGAAGCAGATACAGAAGAAGGATTAAAGATACTGGAAAATATCTATATACCGATGATACAAAAAGAAAGTGAAAAGTAAAGAAAAGACTTCAGATTAGTTGAAGTTTTTTTCTTTAATTGATAAAATTAAAGTAACTGGGAGGGATTATTTTGAATAAAGATCAAAGTAAGATTATTATAGCAACGGGGATATGTTTATTTTTGATAATAATGACTTGGACAATAATGCAGTGGCCAATAGCAATAACAGAATTAGAATTTTGGATATTTATCTTTATATCTTTTTTAGAAGTAGTATTAGTAATAATTGGTAGTGAAATTATAAAAAGAAAGTTTAAGAAGAGAAAAAAGAAAGATGCAAAGAAGTTACAAAAGATGACAAATATTACTTTGATTGTAAGTGTTGTCATGCTTACATTATTTTCTTTAGTGATAAGTGGAATAGTATTAATTTTTCATGAAATTAATAGATATAGTGAAGTTTATCCAATGGGAACAATGACTTATAAGTTAGAAGATTATGAAAAAGAGTTGATTATTCCTTCGTATTCAGTAGTTGATGGGGAATATTGGGATGAGTTGGTAGTATTTGGAAGTCCTAAAAGTTATAATCAATTAGAGGAAGAATTAGAGGAAATATTTAATACGGTACCATTTGAGAAAATAGAAACAGATAATGGAGTATTTTATTATAATCAGGAAAGTGATTACACAGTAACAAATTATGAAATACATAATGGCTTATATATGAGAACATTTAATATTAGTTATTGTGATGGGTATTGTGCAAATGAATAGTATAAAGTGTCCAAAGTGTGGAACAGTATTTCAAATAGATGAAATGGATTATGAATCTATTGTCAAACAAATAAGAGATAATGAGTTTCATAAAGAAATACATTTAAGAGAAGAACAATATAAGAAAGATAAAGAAAGTGCTATAAAGATAGCAGAAGCAAACGTTGAAAAAGTATTAAAAGAAGATATTAATATTAAGAATATAGAAATAAATAATTTAAAAAATGAACTTAAGAATAAAGAAGAACAAATGAATAATACGCTTTCTTTAAAGTATAATGCAGAATTAAGTAAGAAGGATTTAGAGATAAATGAACTTAAGAATAAACTTAAAATTCAAGAAAGAGAGCAGGAATTAGCAATTAAAGATGCTTTAACAGTAAAAAATGAAGAGATTGCTGATTTGAGTAATAAGTTAGAATTAAAAGAAAGTGAGTATTTGTTAAAAGAAAAGAATTTGAAGGAAGGGTATGAAAATAAGATAAAAAATAAAGATGAACAGATTGCTTACTATAAAGATTTTAAAGCAAAACAGTCTACTAAAATGGTTGGTGAGTCTTTAGAGCAACACTGCAGTATCGAATTTAACCGGCTTAGACCACTTTTTAAAAATGCTTATTTTGAGAAAGATAATGATGTTAAAACGGGTTCTAAGGGAGATTTCATATTCCGAGATTTTGATGATGATGGTATAGAAGTTGTTTCTATTATGTTTGAAATGAAGAATGAGGCTGATGAGACTGCTACTAAACATAAAAATGAAGATTTCTTTAAGGAATTAGATAAGGATAGGAAAGAAAAGAAGTGTGAATATGCAGTGTTAGTTTCGTTACTAGAGATGGACAATGATTATTATAATGATGGGATTGTCGATGTATCACATAAGTATCCAAAAATGTATGTAATTAGACCACAGTTTTTTATTCCACTCATAACTTTAATTAGAAACCTGGCTTTAAATTCTTTGGAATATAAAAGAGAACTAGCTGTAGTTCAAAATCAAAATATTGATATAGCATATTTTGAAGAAAATATGAATGCCTTTAAAGAAGGATTTGGTAGAAATTATCGCCTTGCTAGTGAAAAATTTAAAAAAGCAATTGATGAAATTGATAAGACAATTGATCACTTGCAAAAGACAAAAGAGGCTTTGCTTTCTAGCGAAAATAATTTGAGGCTAGCTAATAATAAGGCTGAGGATTTATCAATAAAGAAGCTTACAAGTAATAGTCCTACAATGGCCCATATGTTTGCTGAACTAAGGGAAGAAAAAGAAAAAACGGAAAATGCTTGAATAAATTTATGTGATTTGGTATATTATATATGTAAGTGTTACCAATAGTGGTGGTAACGCCTGCAAGATTGCTGGCGCTTTTAGCGCCTTTTTTCGTTTATCTTACCAACTAAAGCAAGAATCACAATTATTATTACTAGACAAAATTCATTATCGTTCATAGCCTCGCCTCGCTTTCATCCTGATCTCCCGAAGAAAACCCCCTGAAGCCGGAATCCGGCAAAGAAAAGCAGACTTCCACTAAAGGTAACGGTTATTTATTCTAAATATAAATAGATGTAATTGCAAGGAAAAGAGTCCGACAAAGTTCGACAAGTAAATGTATTGAAAAAATAGAATAAATTTGATATATTATAAATGTAAGTGTTACCCCTAGTGGATAATGCCTGCAATTGCTTACAGACACTATACCTGCCCAGTAAATGGGACTACAAGGCTAGTGTCTCTTTTTTATATTAAACGCAATATAATTACGAGTAACATAATTATGATTACTAAAAGCTTTTTTATTATTTCTTCTTTCATCTCTTTGCCTCCTTTTATCCAAAACCCCCAAAGTTTGAGTAGTAATAGATTACTCAGATTTAAAGCAGGCACTACCACTAGCAGGTAACGGTTATTTATTCTAAATATAAATAGATGTAATTGCAAGGAAAAGAGTCCGACAAAGTTCGACAATGGAAAAGGGGCTTGACTAAGAAGAAACTTTTGATATATAATGAGTACATCGGAAAAATTATGAATGAGACACGTATATAAGAGGAAAATTAAAGAGAGTTCTTGTTAGGTGAAAGTAGAATAGTGGGAATCTTATATATATCACTCAGGAGTTGGATAGCTGAATGGTTAGTAAGTTATCTCGTTAATCGCGTTAAGATAATTAAGTAAATTAAAGGATGGTACCGTCATTTATGACTCCTTGGGTATCATCCTTTTTATTTTGGAGGTTAGAATATGAAGAAAGATTTTAAAAGTTTAAGTAAAGATCCAGTTGATGTAACAGAAGAGAGAATTCGGGAACGTTGGCTTAAAGATGATATCTTAAATAAGTGTATCGAAAATAGAAGTGATGCACCATATTTTGTTTTTTATGACGGGCCAGCAACTGCTAATGGACATCCGGGTCTGCATCACATGGTTGCTAAGTTCTTAAAAGATACTATTTGTAAGTACAAGACGATGCAAGGCTATAAAGTATTGCGTAAAGTAGGTTGGGATACACATGGACTTCCTGTTGAATTACAAGTAGAAAAGGAACTAGGGTTCAATGGTAAAAAAGATATTGAAAGATATGGGATAAAAGAATTTAATCAAAAATGTAGAGAATCTGTTTGGAAAAATGAAGAAACATTTACAGATTTGACTAATAAAATGGGACAATTTATCGATCTTGAACATCCATATGTGACATATGATAATGATTATATTGAAACAGAATGGTGGATATTAAAGAAATTCTGGGAAGAAGGATTATTTTATGAAGGAGCTAAAATTTTACCGTATTGTCCTAGATGTGGTACAGGTTTAGCAAGTCATGAAGTTGCTCAAGGTTATGAAGAAATGAGTGTTGATACGGTAATTGTGCCAATGAAGAAAAAGGATGAAGATGTCTATTTCTTAGTTTGGACAACTACTCCTTGGACATTAATTGCCAATGTAGCTTTGTGTGTCAATCCAGAATATGATTATTCACTAGTTGAAAGTAAAGGAACTAAGTTTATTTTGGCAACTAGTTTAGTATCTAAGGTATTAGGTGATGAAGTAACTATTCTCGATACTTTTAAAGGTAGTACTTTGGAATATACAGAATATGAACAATTAATACCGGAACTTAAAGTAGATAGAAAAGGATTCTTTGTTACTTGTGATACTTATGTAACTGCAGAAGATGGTACAGGAGTAGTTCATATTGCACCAGCTTTTGGGGCAGATGATGCCAATGTCGGAAAGAAATATAATTTGCCATATTTAAATCCAGTCGGAGAAGATGGAAAATATATGGAAGGGCCATGGCGAGGAATGCTTGTATTTGATGCTGATGTTGAAGTAATCAAATATTTAAAAGAAAATGGTAAGTTATTTAAAAAACAAAGAATGGTTCACAATTATCCACATTGCTGGAGATGTCATTCACCATTAATTTATTATTCTAAACCAAGTTATTATTTGGAAATAACTAAACTTAAAGATAAGATTGTTGCCAATAATAAGACTGTCAATTGGTATCCAGCTTATGTTGGGGAAAAACGTTTTGGCAACTGGCTAGAAAATTTAAATGACTGGGCAATATCTCGTAGTCGTTATTGGGGAACACCACTTCCTTATTGGATTTGTTCATGTGGACATACAGAAATGATTGGTTCAAGAAAAGAATTAGTAGAAAAGGCTATTGAAAAAATAGATGAATCTATCGAATTACATCGTCCATATGTCGATGAAGTTCATTTACGTTGTCCGGATTGTGGTAAAGAAATGACAAGGTGTAAAGATGTAATCGATTGTTGGTTCGATTCAGGGTCAATGCCTTTTGCCCAATATCACTATCCATTTGAAAATAATGATTTGTTTGAAACACAATTTCCAGCAGATTTTATTTGTGAAGGAATCGATCAAACTAGAGGATGGTTCTATACACTACTAGTAATTTCGACATTTGTTAAAGGAGTTAGTCCATATAAAAATGTTTTAGTAAATGATTTATTACTCGATGCTGAAGGTAAGAAGATGAGTAAATCTAAGGGTAATATTGTTGAACCGTTTACAACTATGAAAGAATATGGAGCAGATACGGTAAGATTTTATTTGCCTTATGTATCTCCAGTTTGGGTACCTCTTAAATTTGATATAAATGGTTTAAAAGAAGTTCATTCAAAATTCTTTAATCCTCTTAAAAACACTTACAACTTCTTTACTATGTATGCTAATATTGATGGAATTGATATTGATGAATGTAATATTCCTGTAAATATGAGAGAAGATATCGATAGATGGTTAATTAGTAAATATAATAAATTACTTAAATATGTAACTGATGCTTATGAAGAATATGATTTAAATAAAGTAGTTAGAGCTTTAACAGACTTTGTTTCAGATGATTTATCTAATTGGTATATAAGAAGAAATAGGGATCGTTTCTGGGGTTCTAAATTGGATGATTCTAAGAAAGCTGTATATAGAACAACTTATGAAGTGTTGGTAGGATTATCTGGAATAATGGCACCAGTTGTACCATATTTATCAGAAGAAATATATACTAATTTGACTGGAGAATATTCTGTTCATATATCTGACTATCCAAAGTATGATGAAGTGTTAATTGATGAATTATTAGAAGAAAAGATGGATAAAGTAAGAGATTTGATAAGTATCGGTAGATTTGTTCGTGAAGAAGCTCATATTAGAGTACGTCAACCACTTAGTGAAATACTTTTGGATGGTAAATTAGAATTGTTGATCGGAGAACTTAGTGAACTAATTAAAGAAGAACTAAATGTTAAAAAAGTAACTTTTGTCGATGATACTTCTATATATATGAATTTTACAGTTAAACCAAACTTTAGAGTAGTAGGTAAAGTACTTGGAAGTAAGTTAAAAGAATTCCAAGAAGAGTTATTAGAATTATCTTTGGATGATATTAAGAAATTACAAAATAATGAGATAATTAAGATGACTTTAGAGGACGAAGAAATAGAAGTAGATTCAACTATGATCGATATTAGAATTGATGCTAAAGAAGGATTTAATGTCGGAATGGAAAATAATGAATTTGTCATATTAAATACGACATTAAATAAGGATTTAGTAAATGAAGGAATTGCCAGAGAAGTTGTTTCAAAAGTACAACAAATGCGTAAAAATATGGATTTGGAATTAACTGATCGTATTGCTATAAAATATGATGGCAATGAAGAAATAAAAGATGCTATTAGAGAATATATCGATTATATTAAAAGAGAAACACTAGCTACAGATATTATAGTTAGTGAAGATGTAGCAGAAGAATTTAATGTTAATGATGCAACAATAAAAATTGCTATTAGTAAGAAATAATGATAAAATGGTTATGGGTCCCCGTAGCTCAGCTGGATAGAGTGAATGCCTCCGACGCATTAGGTCGCAAGTTCGAATCTTGTCGGGGACACCATTGACGAATCTGTTCGAACTATTCGAACTTTGATATATAGAAATCAATCGAAATGATTGATTTTTTTCGTATTTAGAAAAAAATCATAAGAAAGGTTGGTGTCTATGATAAATATTATCAAGAAAGAAATTGATGTAGAAGAATCATTAAGAAAGAGATTAGAAATTATATGTGATTTTTGTAATACAACTCCAACTATTATAAATGGTAGTATTAGAAAAGTAGATAAAACTAATTTAAGTTATATTGAGCCACATAAAATAATAATCAATAATAATGTGTTTCTTGCATTTAACTACTCTAATGAAATCTATATCAATAATTTAAGTAGAAAAATTAAGATAAATGAACTAGAAAACTACATTAAAAGCCAAAATTAAGGGCATTTAGTCCTGAAATACTAGACAAATCAAATAAAATGATGTATTATATTCGTCAATAAATGACAAGCAGTATCGTCTTTATTTAGGGGAAAGAGAGGTACTTCTATGATTAAACAATTTATATACGAATTATCAAATGAATTAAATGTCTTATTTGAGGAGTCAAAATATTAGTTTGGTGCTAGTAGTTTTGACTCCTCTTTTTTTGAAAAATTAGAAAAAGGGAGATGATAAAAAATGTATGATAATATTAAAAAAATAGCAGGTCTTTATATTCGTGTATCCACTCAAACCCGTCAAAGTGAGAAAAATTAACAAACCATTATAAAACCTATTCGGAACACATTTTGAAATATACAAAA
>CALVVH010000046.1 GCA_944363805.1 uncultured Bacilli bacterium | reverse complement strand
GAAGATAGTGCTCTAACTTTTCCTATGTGTGAAGCGATAATGAAATCATACATAAAAAATGTCAATTGTTATAATTTACAACCTTTCATGATTGAATACTTAGATAAATATGATATATTAGTAGAATCACGAAATGAAATACTTTTTTTATCTAACTTTATGCTTGAAAATGATTTAAGTCAGTTTTCTAGTTTATTTTATAAGATGACTTTACGGATTGAATTTCCTTTAAATGAACAAGATGAACAAGACTTTATAGCATTTTGTAAAATTAATAAATATTTAAAGACGATAAACGTCAATTCCGTCAATAAAAATGATTTAGAATTTTTGATAAATGCTTTAAAAAAGAATAATAAGAAAAATGTCAAAATAGTTATCCACGAAAATATCGACAATGAAGAAGTAATTGACTATTTAAGAAAATTTAATAAAAAGAAAAGTAAAAAGTATAAAATAGTCTTTAGACTTTCCTATAGTAATGATTATTTAAGAGATAATATTTTTAAACAAGCCAATATAAATATTTTAAAAACTTGTAGTTACCTAATATTACTTATTGTTTTCTTCTCTTTTGGATATGTCTTTTATGATAATTATATGTCGATGCGCAATGTTGCAAAGATTCAAGAAAAGATTACTCAAGTAATTGAACTCCATGATTCAGAAGAGATAATGGAAGATATGAATGCTAATAAAGATGAAGATGATAAATTAGTAGTTAATGCCGATATTGCAAGTCTGATTCAAGAAAATCCGGAGACTGTTGGTTGGATAAAAGTAAATAATACAAATATCGATTATCCCGTAGTCCAAACTATCGACAATGAATATTATTTGAAACATAATTATTACTTAGAAGAAGATAGCAATGGCTGGGTATTTATGGATTACCGAAATGAAACAGACTTTTTAAGTGATAATATTATCCTTTATGCCCATAATCGTTATCACAGTGGAGTTATGTTTGGAACTTTGCAAAATGCTCTTAGTTATAATTGGTATACTAATCCAGATAATCAAATAATTAGTCTACGTACTCTTTATGATGATTTGAATTATAAAATATTTTCTATATATAAAATATCTGTAACAACTGATTATATGAGAGTATTATTTGCAGATGATAATGACCGCTTAGGTTTTTATACAATGTTAAAAGACCGCAGTATTTATGATTTTGGAATTGAACTTAAAGGGAGCGATAAAATAATCACTTTATCGACTTGTGCAGATGAAGAAAATCGTTATGTTGTCCATGCGGTTTTACAAACATAATAAAGGACTGTCAATCAAAACAGTCCTGTTTTTTTGTGTCTTTTTAATACTATTTCATCTCGCTGATGATAGACATTAAATTCATTTAAACGAGCAATATTGCCAACTTTTAAAAATTCTAACCGCCGGTTGATGAGTTCTTCTTTTTCCAAACCATCATTAATACTAATAAAGGTATCGATAATTTCAATGGCAAATTGCCAGTTGTTTTCAAACATAGCTATTAAATCTTCATTGGAATTTTCTTCTAAAAGTTGCAAGAGTCTTGCCCTTTTTTTCTTTAACGATTTCTTCTTAGGGATAGATATGGTAGTTTTTTCATAGACATTAGCAAATATCAATAAATAAAATTCTGCAATACCGGCTTGATTACCTGCAAAATGCTCCCAAACATTATTGTAAAACTTTTCCATTACTAGACAATCATCATGTTGTCTTACACTTTCGATATCTTCATCAGTAGCAAACTCTGGATCATTATATGCTTCATTTAAAGATTTACTATATAAATCATCAAGAGTTTGAATAACATTCTCCATTTCTTTAAAACCATCACCTAGATAGGCATCATCGTAATTAAGAATCTCTACAGGATTAATTTTAAGTAGTTGAGAAGCCTTTTGCTCCATTAAAAGATTTTGCCAACAAGCATTACGATAAATATAAGAGTTGGAAGAATATTCTAAATAATCTTCTAAGTATCTTTTGATATTTTCATCTTGTTCATAAAATAATGCGATGATATCGGAAACCGTCAAAGTTTCTAGGTATTCTACTTCTTCGATAGCATCATCATAATCTACATCTCTTTTAACATCATAGAGATTCTTTAAATAAGAAGTACTAAAAACTATCAACATCATAGTTATTTTTAAACTTTTTCTAGAAATGTTATTCCAATCTTTATATCTATCAAAAACTTTTTCTAATTTAGTATTATCACTTGTTAAAAAGTCTAAGAAATCTTTAAAATATGTATCTCTAGTGTCATCTACAACAAAATCATTGGTTATATCGAATAAAATTTGATAAGCTAAGTCATAAATATTTAACATAAATCCCCCTACTACTAGAATTAAACTAATTCAGATGAATACCAGTAATAGTGTCCATCTTCATATTTGTATGTATGTTTATATGTAACTAAATTATTGGTATAGTTAGCAATATCGAAATTACTACTATAAGTAATTTGGTTATTTAAATTATTCTTGCGTTCATCGTTATAACAACTATTAGTATTTAAATCACATTTTAGATAATAATCATAGATTTCAATAGTAGTATTATTATCTGTTAAAGCATAACGAATTATATCTTTATAGACTACCTCATTATTACTATTCGATAATGGAGTTGTAGTATAAAAATAATAGTAAGTTTGATTGGCATCTACTACAGCAAGAGTCGAATAGTCATAGCGAAAATTAGCAATATCTAGTTCATTAGAACTACCAAATATCTGTGGATAAACCTTAAGGAATTCCTCTACTTTTATTTTACATAAGGGATTAACCACTTGAGCTGTGTCATGAATTAAATTGTTGGTTTCAAACTCTTCTAAAGACGTCTCTTCGATAACATCTGGTTCATATTCTTTTATATAATCATAAATTACACTACTAATAATCGTATTATCGATATTTGTAAGACGAATATAGTGACCAGTATAAACTGTTTGATAAGACATTGGATTAGTTGGTAAATAACTATATAGTTGATTGACCAATTCCTCATCGATATTTGGAGATTCTTCTTCATTATCTCTTTCAAAACCGAACAAAAAAATAAATAAAGAGACGATTAAAATTACTAATAATATTACTAAGAGATATTTAAGCCATTTATTACTATCTTTATCTTTCATTGTTATCACCTAAAAAAATTTTATCATGTAGTCTAAAAATAGACAAGATTAAATAAGTTAAAATTAAGTTACTAGACATTTTAAAGAAAAAGAAGTAGTCATTTAACTACTCCATATATTAAATATTATTAATTACTATCTGGTAGGATGTTATTGCACATATAACCATTTGTACTATAATATGTTTGAATATCATTATACAAACTTGGGAATGTTCCACCAGCTTCAGTATTTAAAGTATCAATACTCAAATCAGTGACTATTTGGAAAGTTAAGTCATCATCATTGTAAGATGCTTGACCAGTAACACCATCAAATGTCAAAGTACTTTCTTTGTCTCCGACTACTTCGGCATATTCTTCAGCATCTGTAAAAACATAAGTATAAATTCTTTGAGATACACCAAGATAGATTATTCCAACTCCAGCACTACTTCCCATTGGTAAGTAATCAGTTATTGTTTTTGTTGCTTGGTAACCAGATACTTCAGTACTTGGGGATTCACAATTTTTAAATATTTGAATTGGATTTTCAGTTACATACAATTGAGCAGTAGCTACAGTTGAATTGCCAGCGCCATCAGTAATATTTATTTCAATATCATATGGTCCACCAGCTGTTGCTAGATTGCTATCAAGTACAGATTCATCAACAAAACTTGTTGTACATTCTGAAGGGTCTTCACAAGAAGCTACAAATTCATCGACAGTTACACCTTCGTTTACTGTTTTATAAACAGTATTTAGAGAATATGTCGGTGCAGTAATATCACTTACTTTTACTTTACCATTGTAAGTATCATTACCACAGGTAACACTGAAATCATATTCTCCAATAGTAGAAGTATCAACATTACGGATATTTAATGTACAACTTGCAGCATCATTACCACTAATTGTAGCATAATCGTTAATATTATCTGATAAGACGTCACCAACACCAACTTCGACTGTTTTTAAGCTAACAGTAGTTTTATTACTAATACTTAAGAAATAATATACTCCAAAGGCTACTGCAGCAATAAGAACAACTATAATAATTATAAATAATGGTTTACTTATTGGTGCTTTTTTCTTACCTTTAGCATTATTTGGTTGTGCTGGTGGTGGAACTGTACCAATGTTTTCAGTTTTATTTGGTTCAACAAAACCATTAGCGTTTAAATTATTTTGGCCAACACTTGGTGTTCCTACTCCAACAGTATTGCCTGTCAAGCTATTAGCTTGATAAGGTGTTCCAGAGGTACCAGGAATTGGTTGAGCTACTGGAGTTTTTTCGTCACTACCTAAATTTTGAGTTGGTGCTGCTTGTGGTCTAGGAGTTGCTGGACTAGCAGGTGCTTGAGTTGCTCCAGCGGTAGGATTTGCCATAGGTGTATGATTTACTGGTGTTGCACTTTGTGGATTAGCACTATTAGCAGTTGGCGCTACTTGTGGTTGTGCCGGTTTTACTGGTGCTTGTGGTTGTGGTGGTTGAGCAACATTAGTAGCTGGTGTCGCTTGTGGTCCAGGAGTTACTGGACTAGCAGGTGGCGGTGTTGCTCCGGTGGTTGGATTTGGTGCACTCGGCGCTGGATTAGCAGCTGATGCTGGTTGAGCTACTGGTGTTGGTCCAACACTACCTAAAACAGTAGAATTTGTTCCACTGGTATTATTAGTTCCCCCTTGATTTAATTGATTATTTGGATTTTGTCCATTCATACTATCAGCCCCTTATTATCAATCATATTTAAATTATACCTTTTTATTTAAAATTTTTCAACTATATTTTTAAATTCGTCACCACGATCTTCAAATTTTGCATATTGATCTTGCGAAGAACTGCCAGGAGAAAGCAATACAACTTCGCCATTTTGGACGTTTTCCTTAATTTTTTTCAAAGCTTTAGCTAAAGTAAAACATTTAAAGCAAGGAGTATTTATAGAAGTAGCGTAATCATAGATTCTTTCAGTTACGCCACCGATAGCATAAATACATTTAACATGTTGCATATAGTTGTTTAATTCATTAAAGTCCTGATTTCGTTCCAACCCTCCCAAAATTAAATGTACTGGTCTAGTAAATGTTTTTAAAGCTGTAATTGTAGAAGTTGGATTAGTAGATTTAGAATCGTTATAATACTCTACCCCATCTTTTTTTGTTACATATTCTAAACGATGAGCAACACCACCGAATGATTTTAAGAACTCTGCAGTAATAGCTTTATCTAAACCAAACATTTCTGTAACTAAAAGAGCCACTAAAATATTTTCATAATTATGATGCCCTTTTAATAAGATATCATTTACATCCAAATACTTTTGATTATGTAAATAAATATAATTATCTTTATAGTAATTTTCACTATCATTAAAGTAAATCTTCTTAGATAAGATATCTTTACTTATTTGTATACTATCAGAGTTATCTTTATTAATTATTGCTATGTCACTAGAAGTATGTAAGTTAAATATTTTCTTTTTGGTTAACTTGTAATGTTCATAAGAGCCATGATAATCCAAATGAGTTGGACAAATATTAGTTAAGACACTTATATTGGTCTTAAAGTCATGAATATCACATAGTTGATGATCACTAATTTCTAAGAGTAAAATATCTTTAGATTTAATTTCATTAACTAAGGCACTTAATGGCGTTCCAATATTTCCGCCGAGAACAACACTTTGGCCATGTCTTTTTAAAATTTCATAAATAATTGTAGTCGTTGTAGTTTTGCCATTAGAACCTGTTACCCCAATAATTGTAATATCTTTTGGCAGAAAATGATAGGCAACTTCGATTTCATTTTCGGTTCTAATACCTAGACTATCTAGTTTTTTGACAATATCACTAGTTGCCATAATTGCTGGATTTTTAATAACTATATCATAGGAAGAATCGATTAAATCAACTTGATTAGAAGTTATAATAACTTTAATACCTAAATCATTTAATTTATTTAAGTCTTCTTCTTTTAAAGGATTAATATCACTTAATGTAATATCATTATTTTTGCCTGCTAGTAAGTTGGCTACAGCTAAACCACTTCTGGCTGCACCTAAAATTAATATTTTTTTATTTTCATACATGATAAATCACCTAATTAATTATATTATTTGTGAAAAAAAAAAGCAATATTATTGCTTCCTGCGACTTAATTTAACTATATAATCTTCTTTATGTAGTACCCCTGGTATTTGGTATACAGCAAAACCACTTGCTAAAAAACGCATTTTTTCTTCCCAATTTAAAATCCAAGTATATAAAGCTAATATTTCTGGAGCATTAAATTTATTTAAAAAATCACGATAATCTTTAGCAGTTAAACTTAAATAATGATACACATTAGAAAGTAAAGCAACATCATATGATTTTTTAGTATATTCATTTATCTCTAACAGATTACAATTATAGAATGTTGGTATGCTACTATTTTGTAATATACTTTGTAATTGATAATATGTTTCCCTGTTAAAAAAAGGAATATTTCTAATTTTAGCATTATCAAATATAACATTTCTTATTTTAATTGAAGAAAATTTTCTACCTAAGCTAAAAAGTTTATCAAAAAAATATTTTACTTCATCTGGAAGATATTCTCGCAATTTAGCATAGATAGTTAAGTTATCTAAGTTATCTGTCACAAACATTTTCATAAATTCCTCATAGGATAATACTTTTATTGCAGTATACTTTAATAAGAAATGATACCAGGCTAAATAATTTATATCAAATACTTCTACATCCTTAGCACCATTTAAAAGAGATAAAAAATATTGATCTCCACTTCCCAATACAGTTAAAACTCTAGCATTGTCAAAGCTAAAAAATTCAGGAAATGCACTTATATTTTCGTTAGTAAATCCATAAACTTTTTCCATAAAAACCCCCCTTTTTTTGATATGTGTTATTTTACCATATTTTTAATTTTAGTCAAGAAAAAAGATTGCCTAAACAAAGCAATCAATATCTATTTTATAATACGATTCTATATGGATCTGATTGTGTGCCTGAATGTCCTTCATAGATTTGAACGTCAGGGTTTAAATAAAATGAGGGGCGTACACCATGAGCTGTGAACACTGTATTGTAATACATATAGCCACTGCTAACAACAAGGTGTACTCTATTCAAATCATCCAAACAATGAGAAATTGTCCATTCCATGCTTCCTAAATATAGCCAGTTATTATCTTTAATAGTTGAATTATTATAACTAGATAATGCTGTTGTCCAATTTTCTAGACTTGTACCATATCCATATTCTGATACATACATTAATCCTATTTTCATTGTTTCTTCATATCCATTTTGTCCTGTTCCTACTTCTATATCATAAAATTGTTTTGCTGAATATTTATTACTATACTCCATTCCTCCGACTTGCCATGTTGTTTCTGCTATTAGGTTTTGCCATTCTGCTGATATTGTACTGTAGTATGTTTCATTTAATGTTGTATATATATCCGGTTTGATACTTCCATCCCATGTATTAACAGCAGATGAATCTGCCCCATTCCAAGCATAGCTTCCATAACTTGTTGCTTTGATTAGTTTTACTTGGCCATCAAATACTCCGATGATTCGATATTGGTTATCTACATTTTGACAATCTGCTCCAGTTGCTCCAAAACATACATAATTGTTAGGATTGGATCCACTATACCTATAACTATTATCTTGTGCTCCATTTACCAGATTGGTATCATGATAATATAGTCCATTTGTTTCAGGACTAGTCTCATTGTAAAGTCGCGCTATATCACAAGCCATTGTTCCTAGTGTACATGTTTCATGATATGCTAGTGTTTCTTCTTCATATGGTTCTTCTTGAATTATCACTGTTGCTTCAAATGTTTTATTTGTATTTTCTTCTTGGTCACTATCTAAATTAACAAATGTTACTGTTACATTCCATTCTTGCGTTGTTGGAGTCTCTGTTGCACTTATTTCATAATTATCGGCTATTGTTATTAACCCATTTGCTGTTGTTATATCAAATCCGCTTATTACTTGTGTTTCTCCATCTGTTACATTTGTTGTTACATTTTCTTTATAAGTCAATCCTGATAATGATGTAACTGGAGCATCATTTGGGGCTGTTATTGTCAGTATTAACTCTGGTGTATTTTCATCTACTGTATATTCAAATTCATTGTTTGTTATATCCAAATATAAATAATAATTTCTTGTCGCCGTATTCGTTGCATTATTGGCAGTTAATGTGGCACTAGCTGTTGTACTTCCTACTTGGTTACCTAAACCTTGCGCAAAATTATCTTGATTAGCAGTTATATTTATAGCCTCTCCTACTTCAAATGATAAGTTATCGGTTGTATTTGTTTGAACATTAACATTAGTATTAGCACTAGCTCCACCTTGGGCTGTAAAAAATGCATATGTTGCTCCCACTACAACTACGATTAATAACACAACTGCTATCGCCGAAAATATTAGTACTTTCTTTTCATTTGTTTTTTGCATATTTATCTATCCTCCACTATTAATATAACAGATTTTATACATATATCTTGTCGAATTATGTACTATTTACTATAAATTAATTATATAATAAGAAGTTTTTATTTTTGTAACGTTATATGGGTAATGTAAGTATCTTATTGGGCATAAAAAAATCCCCGAAGGGATTTTTATTATTCAGCAGTATTTAAACTATCTAAGGATATATCAGCATCATCCATTAGTTTTTCTTCTAGAACTTCACTAGCATCATCATCTAAGATGTCTTTTTCAAGTTCAATAGAAATATCACTATATTGTTTATAACCAGTACCTGCTGGGATTAATTTACCAATGATTACATTTTCTTTTAATCCTTGCAAGCTATCTACTTTACCATGGATGGCAGCATCAGTTAACACTCTTGTTGTTTCTTGGAATGATGCAGCTGATAAGAAGGAATCAGTTTCTAGAGAAGACTTAGTAATACCAAGCATTATTGGATTACCTTTAGCAGGAACTTTACCAGCTAGAATTACCGGTTTATTTCCTTCAGTAAATTCTCTTAGAGATACAGTTAGACCTTCAACAAAGTCAGTATCACCAGCATCAGTAATTCTTACCTTGTTAATCATTCTCTTAACGATAATTTCGATGTGTTTATCGGAAATATCAACACCTTGTAATTTATATACTTTTTGTACTTCTTTTAGAATGTATTCTTGAGCAGTAAGTGGGTCTGTTACAGCAAGTAATTCTTTTGGTGAAATAACACCTTCTGTAAGTTTGTCACCAGCTTCAACAGTATCTCCAACACTAACACGAACCTTCATGTTGTAGTTTGTTACGTGTTCTCTTACACCAGCTTCATTTTCAATAGTAATTAAATGTTTACCATTTTGTTCTTCGATTCCGATAACCTTACCAGAAATTTCAGCAATAGTTGCTTTACCTTTTGGCATACGAGCTTCAAATAATTCTTCAACTCTTGGAAGCCCTTGAGTGATATCGGCATCTCCACCATGGGCAACACCACCAGAGTGGAATGTACGCATGGTAAGTTGGGTACCTGGTTCACCAAT
>CALVVH010000045.1 GCA_944363805.1 uncultured Bacilli bacterium | reverse complement strand
CAGCTTAACAATATTTTAGGGGAAACTAAAAATATAATTGTTGAAGTATACATATTTGCTAAAGAAGTTGTTGAACGTCAAGGAAAAAAAGGACCAATTTTTATTCTTAACATGAAAGTTAGTGATAAAACTGATAGTTATTTAATGAAACTTGTTCGTTTTGATGAAGAAGAGTTTGCTGAGATAAACAAAAAATTGAATGTTGGAGACTGGTATCGTGTTCATGGTAACATTGAAATGGATACATATTTAAAACAGATGATTTTAAATGCTAAGAATATTGAAGCAATTCCTTCAAAAGACATCAAAGTTAAAGATGAGGCTCCCGAAAAGAGAGTAGAACTTCATGCCCATACGATGATGAGTATGATGGATGGTGTAATCGATGCTGGCACACTTGTCAAATTTGCATCAAAACTTGGCCACAAAGCCATCGGTATCATGGACCATAACTGTTTGCAAGCCTATCCCGATGTTTATAATACTTTAGCTAAAATTAATAAAGGGAAAGAAGATAAAGATAAATTTAAAGCCCTTTATGGAGCAGAATTAAATGTCGTAGATGTTGAAGCAAATATTGTATTTAAAAATAAAGAGTATACTTTATTTGATCAAGAATATGTTGTATATGATACAGAAACAACTGGTTTAAATAGCGGTACTGACCAAATGATTGAAATTGGGGCAGTAAAAGTTAAAAATGATGAGATAATCGACAGATTTGATGAACTTATTGCTTGTCCTCATCCTCTTCCTAAAATAATTACTGAACTAACTAATATTACAGATGAAATGCTAGAAGGTAAAGATAGTGAAGAAAATGTTACGAAAAGATTCCTAGAATTTATCGGGGACCTTCCATTAGTGGCTCATAATGCGCAATTCGATATTTCCTTTATTACTAGTGCTGTTAAAAAATATAATTTGGGAGAATTTAACAATACAGTAATCGATACCATGGGAATGGCTCGTAATATGTATCCGGAATGGCGAAATCATAAACTTTCAACTCTTGTTAAAAATTTAGAAGTTGAATGGGATGAAGATAAACACCATAGAGCAGACTACGACTGTGAAGGAACTAGTAAATGCTTTTATAAAATGCTTTATGAACTTAAAAGACAAAATATTAAAACAACTATAGATTTGGAAGGTCTTGCTGATAAAGAAAATGCCATTAAGTTTGCTCGGCCTTTCCATCTAACTGTTATT
This sequence comes from uncultured Bacilli bacterium, assembly GCA_944363805.1. The sequence goes on along the minus strand of CALVVH010000045.1, from coordinate 8,560 downwards.
GCTAAAAATAAGGTAGGGTTAAAAAACTTATTTAAAATAATTAGTTTAGCTAATACTAAATATTTGTATAAGGGAAAAGAACCAAAGATTCCAAGAACTGATTTGATGGATTTAAGAGAAGGTTTAATCATTGGTAGTGGTTGTATCAATGGTGAAGTATTTGAAAAAGGTCTAGGATTATCGGAAGATGAACTAGTAGACATGATGAACTTCTATGATTATATTGAGGTTAATCCTGCTACTGCTTGTTCCCACATCATTGGTCCAGATAAGAAGTTCCATAGTATTTTAGAATATAATGGTTATATAACCAGATTGATAAAGACTGCCAAGAAAATTGGTAAATTACCAGTGGCAACTGGAGATGTCCACAATCTTCGTCCAGATGATTTGATATATCGTAAGATTATCATTAATCAAAAGACTAATGGTAGAATACATCCTTTAAATCATAGCGATATAGAAGTACCGAATATGTATTTCATGACTACTGAGGAAATGATGGAACAATTTTCCTTTCTAGATCCCGAATTACAAAAGGAAGTAGTTATTACTAATCCTAATAAAATTGCTGATGAAGTAGAGGAACTACAAATTATTCATGATAAACTTTATACGCCAATTTTGGAAAATTCAGCAGAGATTACCAAAGATATGGTTTATAAAAGAGCTCATGAAATTTATGGTGACCCACTTCCTCAAAATATTGAAGAACGCCTGGAAGCCGAACTTGCTGGTATCATCGGTGGAGGATTCGATGTCATTTACTTAATCGCTGAAAAGCTTGTTAAAAAGAGTAATGCTGATGGTTATTTCGTGGGTTCCCGTGGTTCAGTTGGTTCATCGCTCGTTGCTACAATGATGGGTATTACTGAGGTTAATGGGCTTCCTCCACATTATGTTTGCCCAAAGTGTAAAAAGTCTTACTTTGAAGATGAACAAGGGGAACCTTTGGCCAATACTTATTCAAGTGGTTATGACATGCCAGACCGTATTTGTGAATGTGGCGAAAAACTAAAAAAAGAAGGGCAAGACATGCCGTTTGCGACATTCTTAGGATTTAAAGCTGAAAAAGTGCCAGATATCGACCTTAATTTCTCAGGTGATAATCAAGCTGCTGCCCACAATCACGTAAAAGTATTGTTCGGTGAAGATCATGCTTATCGTGCCGGAACAATCTCGACAGTTGCTGATAAAACAGCCTTTGGTTATGTTCGTGGTTATTGTGAAGATAAAAACATTATTTTAAACAATATCGAAATAGAACGGTTAGCAATCGGCTGTACGGGAGTTAAAAGAACTACTGGTCAACACCCTGGAGGAATTATAGTTATTCCTCAATATATGGATGTATTTGACTTTACACCATACCAATATCCAGCTGATGAACCAGATAGTACTTGGTATACAACGCATTTCGACTTCCATGCAATCCACGATAATGTCTTAAAACTAGATATACTTGGACACGATGATCCGACGATGCTAAGGTATTTAGGAGATACAACTAAAGTAAATATTCTAGATATTCCATTCGATGATAAAAATGTTATCAGTTTATTTACCTCTCCCAAAGCCCTTGGTGTTACTGAAGAGCAAATTCTAAATAAAACTGGTACTCTTGGTATCCCAGAATTTGGTACTAACTTTGCTATCAACATGCTTTTAGAAATAAAACCGACGCACTTTGCAGATCTTGTAAAAATCGCTGGACTTTCTCATGGTACCAATGTATGGCAAGGTAATGTGCGAGAACTTATCGTCAATAATGTGGCATCATTTAACGAAGTAGTGGGATGTCGTGATGATATCATGGTAAGTCTAATTAACTATGGACTAGATTCATCCAAAGCCTTCAAAATAAGTGAGTTCGTTCGTAAAGGAAAAGCTAAAAAAGAACCGGATACTTGGCTTGAACATGCAGCATTGATGCGTGAACACAGTGTTCCAGAATGGTTTATTGAGTGTTGTCGAAAGATTGAATATATGTTTCCCAAAGCCCATGCTTGTGCTTATGTTATGATGGCTTACCGTGTTGCTTGGTTTAAAGTTTATTATCCTCTTTATTATTATTCAGCATTCTTCAGTATTAGAAGAAGTGATTTCGATGTTAAAGCAATGCTTGGAGGTTATGATGGCATCAAACGTCGTCTTATCGAAATAAAAGAAAAAGGATTTTCAGCATCAGCCAAAGAAAATGCCGTTGCTGATACTCTAGCAGTAGCTCTAGAAATGCTTGCTCGTGGCTTCCACTTTGAAAATATTAATATTGAAAAATCATTAGCCAAAACATTCTACATCGATGAAGAAAATAAAGCCCTTTATTTACCATTCATGGCTGTCGATGGGCTAGGTGAAAACGTTGCCAATAAGATAGTTGAAGAAAGAGAAAAGAAACCATTCTATTGTATCGACGACTTCCAAACTCGAGGCAAGGTAAATCAAACAACTGTCAATAATTTAAGAGAACTCGGGGTTTTTAAAGATATGCCTGAGTCTGCGCAACTAAGTTTATTTTAAGGAGTAAAAAATGACAAACGAAGAAATATTAGAACAAATAAAAAATGTAATTACAACATTACATCCCTATATGGAAAATAGATTACCTATATTACTTAGATATCCTAATCCTTCAATGGACATTGACTTTTTCTTTCATCCGAATGGTACAACCATTATGTTTTCTGATGGTTTAGAAACAAGTAAGAAAAGTATCTCTAAAAAAATAGAATTAGATCTTACTGCTGAACCAGCACTGATAAATTCTTTAATAGAAATGCTATTAAAAGATCATGATTATATTAGTGATATAAAAAAGAGCAGTGATACTTTAACCGTCAGTACCGATGTTGAACTTTCATTAGATAACTGCGCTGGCATATCATGTGGAGATATAAATGTAGTATTAGACTTTTCAAGATATCCTAATGGAAAAGTTCTATTAAATGGTTATTACGATGCCATAGTTTGTGCTTTTTATGATCAAGTAAAAGATACTCCGACATTTAAATATCAATTCGGGGATGAAGGAATAACTGTAAAAAGAGACTTAACTGAGAAATTATCAAAAGAAGAAATGTTAAATATTCTTAGTACTTTAAGTGAAGAAGAACTACATAAAATAATAAATAGATTATCAGTACCAATATTTATGAAAGCTTATCAAGATAGTGATACTAAACTAACTAGAAAAGCACCAAATAATTAAGTTGACTTGAAAGAGCCAACTTTTTTATTAATATTTTTTTCTTTCGACTTAGTTTGACAAAATATTTAATTTGTTTGTGATAAAGTAGTCCTAAAAGGGAGTTTTGCAAATGAATTACTACAAAGAAGTTGAAAGTTTAATTAAGAAAAATGAAATCAACAAAGGAGTACGAGTCTTACAAGATAATAGCGAAACACTATATACTTATTGGCATATTGGTAAACTTATAGTTGAAGCTCAAGGCAGAGAAAAAAGAGCTAAGTATGGCGATGGATTAATAAAACAATGGGGTGAAAAACTAAGTAAAAGATATGGTAGAAATTACGATAAAAGTAATCTCAGTAAAATGAGAAAATTTTATGTAATTTTTCCAATTGTGGACTCACTGAGTCCACAATTGACATGGACTCATTATCGTCATATATTGCCAATAAAAAACAAAAATGAAAGAAACTATTATATGTTAATCTTTAAATTATTTAGTACTAAAAATTGAGAATATTTCAAAAATAAATTAGCTAAAGACAAAACTAACATTGAAATAATTACTGAAAGTGATAAATTAACTATTGAAGATATGATAAAAGATCCTATTATTTTAAAAAGCGATATTAATATTAATGAATTAAATGAAGAAATAATACATAAATACATAATTTCTTTACTAGAAGATAAATTCCTAGAACTTGGAACTGGTTTTGCTCTAGTAGGTCATGAATACAAGTTGATTGTTGGTAATAATACTTATCATATTGATTTATTGTTTTTTAATACAGAACTGAATGCTTATATCGTAGTAGAAGTAAAAACTAGGAGCTTAAAACCCCAAGATATTGGACAATTAGAGTTTTATGTTGGCTATGTCGAAAATAACATTAAAAAGAATTATCACCAAAAAACAATTGGAGTCCTAATTGTCAAGAAAAATAATAAGTACATTATTGAATATACAACAAATCCGGATATCTATGTGACTACATATATGCTAACTTAAGTATTTTAAACGGAGGTTTTGGGAAATGAATTATTACAAAGAAGTTGAAAATCTAATTAAGAAAAATGAAATTAACAAAGGAGTACGCATCCTACAAGATAATAGCGAAACACTATATACTTATTGGCATATTGGTAAACTTGTAGTTGAAGCTCAAGGTGGAGCTAAGCGAGCTAAGTATGGGAATAACTTAATAAAAGAATGGGGCAAAAAATTAAGTGAGAAATATGGTAAAGGATATGACTAAACTAATTTATCTAGAATGAGACTACTTTATATTGCTTTTCCAATTGTTGGCTCACTGAGCCAACAATTGACATGGACTCATTATCGCTATATTTTACCAATTAAAAATGCTAATGAACGAAATTATTATATTAATCAGGTTATACTAAATAATTTATCTGTAAGAGATTTAAGATGTGAAATAAAAAATAAATCTTTTGATAGATTATCTTACAAAGATAAAACTAACATTGAAATAATTACTGAAAGTGATAAATTAACTATTGAGGATATGCTAAAAGATCCTATTATTTTAAAAAGTGATATTAATACTAATGAATTAAATGAAGAAATAATACATAAATACATAATTTCTTTACTAGAAGATAAATTCCTAGAACTTGGAACTGGTTTTGCTCTAGTAGGTCATGAATACAAGTTGATTGTTGGTAATAATACTTATCATATTGATTTATTGTTTTTTAATACAGAACTGAATGCTTATATCGTAGTAGAAGTAAAAACTAGGAGCTTAAAACCCCAAGATATTGGACAATTAGAGTTTTATGTTGGCTATGTCGAAAATAACATTAAAAAGAATTATCACCAAAAAACAATTGGAGTCCTAATTGTCAAGAAAAATAATAAGTACATTATTGAATATACAACAAATCCGGATATCTATGTGACTACATATATGCTAACTTAAGTATTTTAAACGGAGGTTTTGGGAAATGAATTATTACAAAGAAGTTGAAAATCTAATTAAGAAAAATGAAATTAACAAAGGAGTACGCATCCTACAAGATAATAGTGAAACACTATATACTTATTGGAATATTGGTAAACTTATAGTTGAAGCCCAAGACGGAGCTAAGCGAGCTAAGTATGGGAATAATTTAATAAAAGAATGGGGCAAAAAATTAAGTGAGAAATATGGTAAAGGATATGACTCTAGAACATTAGAAAGAATGCGAAAACTATATGTGCTTTATCCAATTTCGTCCTCATTGAGGCCGGAATTAACTTGGACTCATTATAGAACAATATTGCCCATAAAAAACAGAAATGAAAGAAACTATTATATTAATCAAGTTATATTAAACAATCTATCCGTTAGAGAGCTACAAAGAGAAATAAAAAATAAATCTTTTGATAGATTATCCTACAAAGATAAAAATAATATTGAAATAATAACTGATAATGATACACTTACAATTGAAGATATGCTAAAAGATCCTATCATTTTAAAAAGTGATATAGAAACTAAGAAACTAAATGAAGCAATAATACATAAATATGTAATTTCTTTGCTAGAGAATAAATTTTTAGAATTAGGAACAGGCTTTGCTCTAGTAGGACACGAATATAAAATTATTATAGATAATAAGACTTATCACATAGACTTATTATTTTACAACTATTTGTTAAACGCTTTTGTTGTAATTGAAGTAAAAACTAGCAGCTTAAAACCCCAAGATATTGGACAATTAGAGTTTTATGTTGGCTATGTCGAAAATAACATTAAAAAGAATTATCACCAAAAAACAATTGGAGTCTTAATTGTCAAGAAAAATAATAAGTACATTATTGAATATACAACAAATCCGGATATTTATGTTACAACTTATCTATTAAAATAAAAATGGCTTGTAAAAAGCATCGCTTTAATGCTAAAATAAGAAGGAAAGTTAAAAGGAAAATAGTTATGTATGCAAATGTAATAATAGAATATGGTGTTAAATCATTAAATAAAACATTTATTTATAAAGTTCCTGATGAGCTAAAAGACAAAATTAAAGTCGGAATGAAAGTATATGTACCTTTTGGTAAATCTGAGGTATTTGGCTTTGTCATGGAACTACAAGATAATAACGATACAGAATTTGAAGCTAAAGAAATAATTAGAATAGATAATGAAGAATTAGTGTTAAATAAGGAACTCATGGATGTTGGAAAGTATCTATCTAATAGTACTTTGTGTACTTTAATAACTGCCTATCAAACGATGTTACCATCTTCCTTAAAAATAAAAAAACAAGAGCATAACTATGACAAATATGATGAATATATAACATTAACTGATAAATTAAAAGCTATGGAATATATTTGTAAGTATCCTAGAAGAATTGCTCAAATTAAAGCCATAAATAATATATTGGAAGTAGGTAAGTTAAATAAAAAAGAAGTATCTAGTGAAGTATTTAAAGCTTTGGAAGAAAATGGGATAATTGCCATTGAAAAAGTAAGTAAATATCGGATTAATAAGGATAGTAATGAAATAGTTAAGAAACACCTTACCGAAGATCAAGCAAGAGTATACAAAAGTGTTGATTTTAATAAACATGACACTTATTTATTATATGGAGTAACGGGAAGTGGCAAAACTGAAGTCTACATCAAATGGATTGAAACGTGTATTAACAAAGGTAAAACGGCGATTATGCTTGTTCCAGAGATAGGTTTGACTACTCAGATTGCTAAGAGATTCTATGAAGCTTTTGGTAGTGACGTTGCCATATTTCATTCATCTTTATCCGAAGGAGAAAAGTATGATGAATACTTAAAAATATTGCGTGGGGAAGTTCATGTTGTAGTAGGTACCCGTAGTGCAGTATTTGTTCCTTTAAAAAACTTAGGAATAATTATTATCGATGAAGAAGATAGCAGTAGTTATAAGCAAGATAACAATCCAAGATATCATGCAAGAGATATGGCTATATATCGGGGAAAATATAATAATATTCCAGTTATTCTAGGAAGTGCTACTCCAACTCTCGAAAGTAAAGCTAGGGCCGATAAAGGTGTATATAAACTACTTAGATTAACTAATCGAGTAGGTAATGCTAAACTTCCAATAATTCATGTAATTGATATGGAACCAGAAATGAAGAAAAGAAACATGATATTTAGTGAGTTTCTTCAAAATAAGATAAAAGAAAAATTGGAAAGAAGAGAACAAATAATTCTTCTACTTAATAGAAGAGGGTTCTCAACATATATTACTTGTAGTAACTGTGGATATACTTATAAATGCCCTAATTGTGACATAACCTTAACTTATCACAAAACTACTAATAATTTAGTATGTCATTATTGTGGTTATAAAAAAAAGAAAGATGAAGTTTGTCCTGAATGCCATGAAGAAAGTTTAAATTATTATGGTCTTGGAACTGAAAAGCTAGAAGAGAGAATAAAAGAAATGTATCCAAGTGCTAGAGTTGTAAGGATGGATCAAGATACAACTAGAAATAAAGGGATGCATGAGCGTATTATCAATGATTTTAAAGATTATAAATATGATATATTACTGGGTACGCAGATGATTAGTAAAGGATTAGATTTTCCTAAAGTAACATTAGTTGGAGTAATAAATGCTGATGCATCTTTAAATATTCCTGATTACCGGAGTAGTGAAGTAACTTATTCATTATTGAGTCAAGTTGCCGGTAGAGCAGGAAGAAGTGAAATACCTGGCGAAGTAATAATTCAAACATTTAATCCGGATAATTATGTTATTGAATGTGTCAGAGAAAATAATTATGACAAGTTTTATTTACAAGAGATGCATTTTCGAAAGAATTTAAAATATCCACCATATTATTATTTAGTGAGTATTAAAGTAATAGGAAAAGTTTATGAGAAGACTATTGAAAATTCTCAAAAAGTTAAAGAATACTTAAAAGATAACTTAAGTAAAGACACAATTATTTTAGGCCCAACTACAGCAGCAGTTTTTAAATTTAACAATGAATATCGCATGCAAATAATAATTAAGTATAAATTTGATGATAAATTAATTCCTACATTAAAAGATATAGATAATATATTTGCTAGTAATAAAGATAACTATTTAGAAATAGATTTTAATCCTTTAAGAATATAATGTAGTGTAAAGGATTGAAAAATAGTTTTATAAAATAATAAAATATGATAAAATATCTTTAGGAGGATGAGTTATTTATGACATGGATTATAGTTGGTGTAATAGTAGTAATAGTTTTACTAATAATAGTTTGGGCTATTTCAACTTATAATAAATTAGTTGACTTGCGTAATAGAGTAAAAGATCAATGGGCACAAATCGATGTTCAATTAAAAAGAAGATTTGATCTTATTCCTAACTTAGTTGA
>CALVVH010000044.1 GCA_944363805.1 uncultured Bacilli bacterium | reverse complement strand
TTTGCAGGTATGGCGGAATTGGCAGACGCGATAGACTTAGGATCTATTGGATTCATCCGTGGGGGTTCAAGTCCCTTTACCTGCACCAAATTTTGAATGTTAAAGAGATTTTTCTAGAATCTCTTTTTTTGTTATGTAAAATGGACTTGAACATTCCTTAAGTCTATCGCATCTACTTCAAACACACTTTAAACACACTTTTAGTGAACCATCGACCGCCCGGTTATGCTTTATCTAAAAAATATAGCATTTTCCCCTTAATTCGACAAATTTTATAAATTATATCTTCTATAATAGTTTTTAAGGGGGAATATTATGGACAACTTTGAAGATGTAATCAAAAAGTTTAGAGAAATTTACAAAATGGGATATATTAAAGGAAAATATCCAAACATATTAAATGCAGGAGGACTTACTTTAGAATATTTATTTGCTTATGAAATAGATAACAAGTATACTCCTGATTATAAAGGCATAGAGTTAAAGAGCAAATCTCGTTTTAGTCATTATCCTTATACATTATTTACTTTGCCATTTGATGGTCCTAAAAAACATGAAGCATTAGATATTGCATCTAAATATAGCAGGGCATTTAAGACTTCTTCTTTATATTATATTGATGTGGAATTAATTTTAGATGAGTTAGTTGTTAAAAAATAAGCAAATGAAAATGCATTTAAATTTGAAATATCGAAATATTGGTGGTAAATACAAAAATAGTTGCAAAAATATGATATTCGATTTACCTCAAGAACATATTTCTTTATTATTTGAAGTAGTTGCTAGACTTGGTGAACAAACAAATGATTGCACATAACGATTTTATATGATACAATGGTGTTGGTGATAGTATGCTATATCTAAAAAGTTTTAATTTACCAAATAAGGATAGGGAAGAAAACACCTTATTACATGATATTAGAACCTATATTCAAGGAATATATCCTTACAATATATTTCCTAATAAAAAGTTGGAGGAAATCAACTTTAGCCCAATTACGATATTTTATGGCGGTAATGGTTCTGGTAAATCGACACTTTTAAATATTATTGCTGAAAAAATTGGCGTTATGCGCAATAATCCTTTTGCAGGAGGGGAAAGATTTGATAGTTATTTGAAGCTATGCGACTTTGAGTTAACTAATAACATTCCTTATGAAAAAAAGGCTATCAGTAGCGATGATATATTTGATTATGTCATAAATATTCGTCGTATAAATCATGGTTTATATAATCGCCGTAGTGAAGTTGTAAAAGAATACATTGATAGCAAATATCGTCCTGCTCGCGAAATTACCGATTATCAAGAAATGGTCGATGCCGTCGATGCTAGACACAAAACAATGTCCCGTTTTATTCGTGACAAAGTAATTGTTAAAGACATTCAAGAACAATCCAATGGTGAATCCGCTTTAATGTATTTTTCTACTTATATAGCTGATAATGGCTTATATATATTGGATGAACCGGAAAACAGTATGTCAGCAAGTATGCAAATAAAACTTGCTAAATTTATTGAAGACTCAGCTAGATTCTTTAACTGTCAGTTTATCATAGCTACTCATTCACCTTTTATATTAGGAATAAAAGATGCCACAATATATGATTTGGATAGCATTCCAAGTGTAACTAAAAACTTCGCAGAGCTTGAAAACATGCAAGTATATTATGAATTTTTCAAACTTCATGCTCAAGAATTCACTAAAAATAATTAACTTCACAAAATTTTCACTATTTTACCATTTCTTTTTTCTAAAATATATGGTATCATTATTCACGGAGGACGAGGTTAAATGTTTTTTTGTTTATTGATCATTAACTCTTTTACAAACCTTTCTATAATATAAATTATAGTCTTATAGTTCCTACAATATTAAAGTATTAAAGTTTTCTTTTAAATATAAACAATATAAATTTAAAATACTGCTGTTAGTACCGACTCCTCCAGATAGAAGATTGTTCTTCTATCTTTTTTCATTTATGATATAATATAATTAATATAATGAGGAGGTGTTATCTTGGATAAAGAAACATTACTAAATACTCTTAAAACTAATCCCCAATTATTTTGGCACGAATTTAATAACTTGCCGGGTAATTTTGATTTGGAATGGCATTATTTGCAGGTAATATACGCTAGTAATGCCGATATCCCTGCAAATTGTATTGTCAGATACCAAATGATTATCGAAAAAGCTTACGATTTAGTCACTAGCCAAGAAATTTCCTATAATGAAAAGCAAAACTTAATAATTGAAGCTTTAAAAGGGCAAAGAGACATATACGCATTCATCAATATTAAAAGTCATAATCATTATCTTTTTGCCATGCGTTTTGGAGATGTTACAAAGGATTTAAGTTTTTTTATTAATAAATTATCTCTAGATATTTTAAACAATATGAACGTCAAACACTTTCATTCGTTTTATACAAAACTTTTAAATAAAGGTTTCAATCATACTGATGCCACGAAACTGAGTATTCAAGTATATCATGTTCTTGGCTATTTTAAAGGTCGTGACCTATTAGATGACAAATATGGTGAAATAACTAAAAGAAAATTAAAAAATATCTTTGGTAGTATCGAATTAAATGATGTTTTATATGATTTAAATAGCAAAGAACCAATATTAAATAATCAAATAATAAATTTGCTTCTTGGTGAATCTTATAATGTCACTGGTACCCCCATCAAAGAGTATATAAGAAACACTGCAAGTCCTGAAGTAAATTATTTTGTTGAAAATTTAAATTTGGTAATAGGCAATTGGAATTTAATTTTAGATGAATACACGAGAAGGTCGCACTTAGAAGTCTTAAGTTTACGCCTTAATATCGCTCAAATTCACTCTATTTTGACAACAATTCTATCAACCAAGCGGGAAATTAAGAAAAAGGAAAGTTTCCGTTCCCGCAAAAAATCTCGTTATAACAAAATTCCCGGTTTTGAACTTCGCGACATGCCTTTATTAGACTCTGATGTCTTTGATTATATCGGTACTGTAGGCAAATATGTCACAAGTCAAACAAAAGCTCCTGCTAGAGCATTAGAGTTATCCCGAGCAATGGAAGGTAATACCACTAAAAAGTTTCCTAGTATTAAATTAACCGAAGATAATTATAAGTTGTTTGTTTTTCATCCTCAAGATAGAGATCTTATTAGTGCGGGCTTTCGAATCGATTGTTGTTTTGTTCCAACTGGTGAAGCTGATGCCCAAGGACTAAATCCTAGCTTTGTCGAGTATTGTCTTACTAATCCCTATGGCGGAGGGATGGAAATAAGGAATTATATTGGAAATTCTGTCATGTTTTCCCCGTTACTTCGTAATGGGAATGTCTTATTAATTCATTCAGTACAATTAGCTAATTATTCTAAAGAAGAAATAACCATTATTATTAATATGCTCAAAAAATGGGCTAGAGAAGTCCTAGCTATTAGTCAAAAGATGGAAGGCGATGCTGGACTTGTAGCAGTGACCATAACTAACCGTGGTAACCTTCCTGCAGAAGCATTTTCTGATACTTTGCCAGAAGATAAAAAATTTCATCTCTATGATATAGCTCAGCGTTATTCCAATACATATGTTGATTTGGACCAACCTAACCAAGTAGTAGCTTTAAAAGATGGCGCTACTATTGCTGACATTAAATATGATATTCCGGTTTCATATGACTATTCTTATCCTCTCAGCGATTTAGAAAAGAATCATCGGACCGTTATAATAACAGCAGAACAAATGCCCATCATTAAAGACATGCGTGATTTGACACTTATGATTGCTAATTATGCTGAAGCTCGTAAATTCATGTTAAAGCAACAGCCAGCCTTAGCTAATGAACTATTGCGTCAGATAAGAGACTTAAAAAATCGTTTTAGCGAAAAATATCAGCAACTTTTTGCTGTTAGCCCTAACGCCAGAATAGATTCATATAAAGAATATGACGATGCTCTAAATACCATAAAAGAAATCTGTCAAGAAACAGGTGCTAACATCGATTTTGGAGATACTCCACTTAGCGAAATTTATTATACCGACAATTGGTTTATTGCCCTAGATTCAACAGGAAAGTTATACTACGACTGTATCAATGGTTCTGAATATCAATTCCTAATTGTTTTAGAAGATATTAAAAATCATCAACTTGCAGTAGGAGGTAGCAGATAATGTGTGGTTTCATAAGTTATATCAATTTTTCTAAAAGTTACGGTTATATTACTGGTTATGATGGTGAGGAATATTATTTTGAGTTTATCTCATTAGATTTTCCTGTTCTTATTTTAAAAGAACAGATGGAAGTAAAATTTTCTCCAAACCAAAATAGCTCAATGTTTTATGCAACTGCAATAAAAAAATCATCTTAAATGCACTTTAGCAACTAAGAAAAGTAACGATATATTGTTGCTTAAATAGTAAAATTCTGTTAGAATTAATGTGATGATGGGGAAGGGTGCTTATGGATTTAAATAAGACAAATATTTTTAATGTTGCGCAATTACGCCAAGAGATGATTTTACTAACCATTAACGAAGTAATTGAAGCGTTAGAGTTTAAAGGCTATAATCCGACGAATCAATTAGTAGGATATTTAATAACTGGGGATTTAAAATATATTACGACATTTAACAATTCTCGTAAAAAAATAAGTAAATATGAAAGAAGCGAATTATTGATGGCTATTATCAACGCTTATTTGGGACGTTAATGCGGTATTTAGGTTTAGATTTAGGTATTACTTCTTTAGGAATAGCCATAAGTGATAAAACTAATACCCTTAGTAGTCCTTTAAAGCTGATTAAATTTCCTCGGGAAGATTATGAGCAAGCTCTTACGGAACTTTTACAAGTTATAGCAGAATATAATATTACTGCAGTTGTCCTGGGACTACCTAAAAATATGGATAATTCACTAGGATTTGCTGCTAATAGAAGTCTAAATTTTAAAAGTATGCTTGAAAAAGCCAATATCCAAGTATATTTAGAAGATGAACGCCTGACGACAGTTGCCGCGTTAAATATCATGAAAAATAATGGAGTAAAGAAAATAAATAAAAAAGACAAGACCGATGTCTTGGCGGCTGTGTTGATTTTAGAAAGTTTTTTGAAAAGGAAAAGAAAAGATGAAGAAGAATAATTTAGTTATTGAATCAGGGGATGGCAAAGAAGTATTCGACATTTTAATTAATGTTGAAGCCAATGATACAAATTATATTATTTATACAAAACACGAAAAAAATGAGTGCGGCGATACAATCGCTTATGCAGCCAATTATGAATTTGTCGATGGCAAACAAAAAATAATACCCATCGAAGATGACGATATTTTAGAATTTTTAGATGTTATTTTAATGCAAATTCAAAACAAGATGAATGGTGGTGAGATAGTTGAGTAAAAAAAAGAAGATTATAATTATAACTTTATCCAGTGTTTTAGTTATAATCGCTGTCATTATATCAATATTTTTGTTTTCTCTCTCAGCTGTTGGTAGCAGTAATGAATTAGTTGGCTTTACTATAAATTCTGGAGAAAGTAAAGAACAAATTGCTCAAAATTTAAAAGATGCTAATTTAATTCGCAGTAAATATGCCATGCTTGCTTATATTTTGTTTTCTGGTAAAACCAACATTCAAGCGGGCAACTATGAACTTTCACGTGATATGTCAGTTCAAGAAATCGTCGATATTTTAGCAAACGGCGATATCATCGATAGTGAAAGACCTTCTGTTAAAATAACCTTTAAAGAAGGACTTACTTTAGAAGAATACATGCGCCTTCTAGCAGATTCAACTGACTTAGAATACGATACAATCATTGAAGAAATCAATGATCCCGATTACTTAAGAACTTTAATAGAAGATTATTGGTTTTTGACAGATGATATCTTAAATACTGATTTATATTATGGCCTTGAAGGCTATTTGTATCCAGAAACGCAAAATTTCTATAAAGATACAACGTTAGATGCTGCTATAAGAAGAATGCTTGATGTCACTGATGAGCGCCTAAGTAGAATAAAAGACGAGCTTACTGCCAGTGATTATTCAATTCATGAAATACTTACTATGGCTGCAATCGTCGAAAAAGAAGCTGTTAATGCTGATGATAGAGCTAAAGTTGCTCAAGTTATTTATACCAGACTGGCAAGAAACATGAACCTAGGAATGGACGTCACAACATACTATGGAGTTCATAAAAGTATGACAGAAACGCTTACACAAGTTGACTTAAACGACGAAAATCCTTATAATACTCGTAATGCCTCATTAATTGGTTTACCTGTTGGGCCAATTTGCAATCCTTCGCTTGAAAGTATTGAAGCCGTATTAAATCCAGCTGATACGGATTATATTTACTTTTTTGCGGATATTGTAACAGGCAATGTCTATTTTACCAACAGTTATGATGAATTTTTAGAATTTCAAAGATTATATGGATAGGTGAAGAATTTTTATGAAAGAACACATATTAGAAATGGAAAAGTATGCAATTGATAATAATGTTCCAATTATTGAAAAAAAATCGATTGCTTTTATCATGAAATATATCAAAAACAATAATGTTTTAAATGTCTTAGAAATAGGTAGTGCTATTGGTTATTCATCGATTCTTATGGCATCAAGTACAAAAGATGTTCAAGTCACGACTATTGAACGGGATGAAACTAGATATATGGAATGTCTTAAGAATGTCAAAAAATGTGGCATGGAAAAGAAAATCAATGTCGTATTCCAAGATGCTTTAGAACTAAACTTGAGTGAGGAATTACGCTATGATTTGATCTTTATTGATGCTGCCAAGGGCCAATATACTAAATTTTTTGAAAAGTACAAACATTTTCTAAATCCTGGTGGAGCAATTATTACTGACAATATCAAATTTCACGGCTATGTAGGAGAATCATCTAAACTTGATAAAGGTAATCTTAAAAGTCTTGTTGAAAAAATTGAAAATTATGTCGATTTCTTAAAAAACAATCCAGAATTTGACACAAAATTTTATGATATCGGCGATGGTTTATCAGTAAGTACGTGGAAAAAATGAAAAAGTTAGTTACTGTTACCAATAGCCAAATGATTGCAGATTTAAGAGATAATCTCGATATTACTTTATTATATCCTCTTAAATCTTTTTGTGTGGGCTATAATGAAGAGTTTCCTATATCCGAAATAGATGATTATGTCCTCATAAATCGTATCTTGGACGATAATGATTTAGATGAACTTCAAAATATATTATCTAATAGTCATATTAAAGGTATAGTATTTGATGATTTGGGAATTATAGATGTGGTTAAAGATTTAGATATTGTTAAGATATTATTATTAGATCATTTAGCAACCAATACTTTATCAATCAATTATTATTTAGAATATGTTGATAGTATCGTTGTATCCAATGACCTAACTGAAAATGAAATCCGTAGTATTGTTGCTAATGCAAAAAAACCTTTAGTTGTAAATGTTTTTGGTTTAAAGACCCTGATGTATTCTCGGCGATTACTTTTAAGTAATTATGAAAACTACTATCATTTACCTAGCAATACTAATGTAAGTGCCAAAATCGATGATAAAGGTTTTAAAATTATTGAAAATAATTATGGCACTAAGTTTTATGCTAGCAACTATTATGATGCTCTAAAACTTTTGGATTTAAAAAATGTTTTATTCTTTTGGTACGATCCCATTCTTCTAACTTCTTCTCAAGTTAAAGCAGTCATATTAAACAATAATCTAACTGCAATAGATACATCGACCATTTTCTTAGACAAAGCAACATTTTATAAAGTAGGTGATGAATAATGCCAGAATTGCTAGCTCCTGCCGGAGATTTTGAAAAACTTCAATTTGCCTTTCTTTATGGTGCCGATGCCGTTTATTTCGGCGGGCAAGACTTTAGTCTACGGGCCAATGCCAAAAACTTTTCTCGTGAAGACATCAAAACTGCTACTGAGTATGCTCATTCATTAGGCAAGAAAGTCTATGTTACCGTAAACATTGTTTTCCATGATAAAGATTTGGCAGGACTTGACGATTATTTAAAGTACTTAGATAGTATTGGGATTGATGGTATTATTGCCAGTGATATTGTCGTAATAAAAAAGGTGCGTGAACTATCGCTACATTTAAACATTTGTTTATCGACCCAAGCTAGTCTTCTCAATGCGCGAGCAGTTAAATTTTGGGCAAACCTTGGTGTAAGTCGAGTTGTTTTAGCTAGAGAAGCAAGTAGGGAAGAAGTAAAAAAAATCAAGGCTACGGGTATCGAAGTTGAAACATTTATTCATGGAGCAATGTGTACATCTTTCAGTGGCAAATGTGTTTTATCTAATTACATGACTTTGCGTGACTCTAACCGTGGTGGCTGTGCTCAAGTCTGCCGGTGGAATTTTAGTGTTGAAAACGCTCCAGATTTAACGATAACACCTAAAGATTTGAACATGATACCTTTTATTGAAGAAGAAATCGAGATGGGAATTGATTCTTTTAAAATCGAAGGGCGTATGCGTTCAATTTACTATGTTGCTACCGTTATCCAAAGCTATCGTAAGATGATCGATGCTTCTTTAACGGGTAAACTTACCAAAGGCTTAGAAAACTACTATTTAAATATTTTAAATCGTTGTGCCAATCGTGAGTCAACTCCCCAATTTTATGACAAACTTCCCGGAGTAGAAGAACAATATTTTAATGGTCGTGAAGAACAATCTAATCAGGATTTCCTCGGTTTAGTTTTAGATTATGATTCCATAAATAAAATAGCTACTGTCGAATCTCGCAATTACTTTAAAGTTGGTGATATCGTCGAATTTTTTGGCCCAAACATGGAAACATTTACACATAAGATTAATACAATATATAATGATTTGGGTGAAGAAATCTCTGTTTCAAGGCATCCCAAAACTATAGTAAAATTGCCAGTCGCAAACTTTATTGAAAAAAATTCCATGATGCGTATAAAAGTATTTGACAAAAATGATTTTTTATAGTAATATTATGAACTGATAATGAAATAAAAAGGAGATAATTATTTATGAAAGATAATAAATTTATAATGACTGCTGAAGGTTATTTGGAAGCCGAAACCGAACTAAACGAACTTAAAAATGTTCGTCGTCAAGAAATAATTGAAGCTATTAAAGAAGCTAGAGCTCAAGGAGACTTATCAGAAAATGCTGACTACGATGCTGCTCGTAATGAACAAGCTATCGTCGAAGCTAAAATTCAAGAACTTGAATACAAACTTGAACATGCCGAAATAATCGATAATACTGATAAGAACATTGTCAACTTAGGCTCAACTGTAACTATTAGTTATGATGATGGTGAAACTGAAGAATATAAGTTAGTTGGTTCTATGGAAGCTGATCCATTTGAAAATAAGATTTCTAACGAATCTCCTCTAGGTATAGCCCTACTTAAACACAAAATCGGCGATGTAGTGGAAGTAGCTAGCCCTAACGGTGGTTATAATATTAAAATAGAAAAGATTGCTTAAGGAATAAACGTGTGACTAATCATGCGTTTTTTTGTTAATTATGTCTGAAAACTTATTCTATGAATTAATCAAAGATGCTTTGAAAATCACTAAAATTGATAACATCGACCCCGAAATATCTGCTATATTAAATTACCTAGAGCTACCACCCGACTACAAAATAACTAAAATAGGAACAGGAACCTATAGCACTGTCTATCAAATTGGTCACAAAGTCATAAAAATTGGCTTAGCTAAATTAAACTCGCGCATTATAAATAATCCTAATATAATAAAAACTTATCTTAAAACAAATATTTCCGTAACTCACGGTCATTTTAACCAACTAGTGGGTATAGAAATTCAAGACTTGGCTACTATAAAACCAGTATCTAAAGAAAAACTATACGAACTATATAAAAATCTCCGTCAAGATAATATTATCTGGAATGATATCAAAGAAGATAATGTAGGATACATCCAAGATAAACTTGTTGTAATTGATACTGATTACCTATATTTTGTCAATGAAGAAATTACTTTTCTCAGAGAAATTGACAAAGAATTTTTTATACAATAGGAAAGTCATACTTTTTGAAAAAACTACTTGACACACATACGTTTGTTTAATATGATTGATTTGTCAATCAGGGGGTGAGTGTCATGTTTACAATATTAAGAGGATATGTTTTTAGATTATATCCAACAGATAAACAAAAAGAAT